>JBCBLF010000214.1:0-8621 GCA_038520475.1 Cyanobacteria bacterium J06627_8 | reverse complement strand
CACCATTCAACGGCTAAAACTCGGTGGGCGATCGACCTTCTTCTGTCGTCAATGTCAACGCTAATCTGTCGGCTTCTCTCTCTCCCGCAATAAGCATTCAGCCTCAAGAAGAATTACGCCTTGGCCTCGATGAACGGTACAGGGCTTGATGAGCGCCGAGAGTGCGGGAACTCGCTCAGATGACTCAATGTTGGCAATGGATCGCTCCCAAATATCTGGATATTGGCGAATCCAGAGCCGATTGTCGATGTAGTTCGGGTCAAAGGCATTGCGATCGAGTAGCCAGTGGGTGATGCCATACTGCTGAATTACCGATTGAACAACGGTGATATCCGGACTGTATTGGGCCTGAGCAACATCATTAAGCCGTTGACGAAAATCAGCGTAATAGCCTTGATGATAGGGAATAGCGTATTCTTGAGCGACTAAAATCGACCGCTGGGCAAAGCTGGGAATGTTGTTGGCTTCATCGGAAAGAGATGCAATGAGGATGTCTTTGGGTTGCGATCGCACATAGGCATACAGGTCAGCTCGCCGCCCGACTTGGTAGGTGGTGATCGGAAAGGTGTCCACCAGCCAGGGATAGCCCACGATTAAACCGATGAGCAGTCCGGTGAGTCCTATGGCGATGGAAGCGCGCACCTTCTTCGAACGCTGCTGTTGGGTGGCGTGAGTTCCCCATTTCAAGAGGCCGTCAATGATGATGACTAAAGCGATCGCCGCTGCCAGGGTAAGCACAATGCGAATGCTGTGTTGGGTGTAGCGACTAGGGAGATGCAACCGAAACAAGACCGCATGAGACACCCCAAACCAAAACAGCGATGAGACAAGTAGCTGGGGCAGAAGAATCAGGTTTGGTTGGCGTGCTTTAGCCAGAGAAAACCACTGCGATCGCACCATCAGCAATGGAAGGAGTAATCCCAAGGCGTTTGTAACTGGCGTTAGCGCGGTGGCAAACCGGAGTCCGCTTCGTCCCTTGAGCCAAAACGTAGCTGGGTCATCGTCGTAGAAAAATCGAGCACGACTTCTGGGAGTAGAAAATTCTGGCAGTTCTCGTGCCTCAGATGCTGTGATGGTTGGGCCAAATTCGTTGGACTGGAGGGCATAAGGCAGCAAAATTAGAAACGCGATGATCAACCCACCAACGATCAGCGTGCGATCGCTTTTCTCAAGTTTCAAGCGAAACCGGCCCTTGTCCCAGTGCACGAGCCTGAGCACGAGTACCCCTGACGATAGAAACACTAGCTGCGGGTAGAACAATCCTTGGAGGGCGATCGCCCCCATTGCTAACCAGGCATTTCGCCTTAATACCGCGTCCATAAACGCCAGCATCAGCACATAGACAAATGCTTTCGGTGTTGCTGAGACAACTGCATCGGTTAACCCAAGTCCTTGGCCCAGCAACACACTGGCAACACAGGCTGCGCTGGGAACCGGAAAGAGGCGAAGGCATACCGAAAAACAGTAGGCGGCGGTTCCCAAATTTAAGGCAACGGGGAGCAGCTTATGAAATAAGATTGGGGGAATTCCAAGCCATGCAGCGATCTGATAAACGCTACGATATCCAGATGGGGCAACCGTTTGAAAATAATCAGCGATGAGGTCATTCGGGAATAGCTCAGGGTCAATGAACCGCTGCATCCAAAACACATGCTGTCGAGCATCATCTTGAATGACAAATGGGGCTTGGAAGGCGTCGTGAAGTGCCATCAGAGAGTAGCATAGGGCGATCGCCAAGCTAATGCCCAGCCAAACCGTCACCTGCGTTTTGGAAGGTTTGGGATTCGTCAGAGATTGCAATAATCGAGACATCATCGCTCAGCCCGTATCGCCTGCTAAGAATTATCGTTCAAAGCGGCATCAAAGCGGTTTGGTTTGACCCAAGCAACATAGCCAAGAATCAGTAATCCGAGGGCTGAAGACGACCCGACAAAGAGATGAAATACTTGATTCCCAGTGACGATGAGCGCAATGCCGAAGGCCACGGTGATGCCATTCGCCAGAATCGGGAAAAGGAAGACTCGCCAATCGCGCATCACCCTATACCAATGAATGACAAAGATAATGGCGGCTGGGAGTTGAGAGAATTGCATGATGCTTTTTCCGCCTTGTACGCCATAGGCAAGGGGAACCAAGATCAGACTTGCAATTAGGAGTGCATCAGTCAGGCGCGATCGCCGCAACCCCAGGGCAATTAAGCACAGCCCTCCCGAGATGAACGCATAAAACAGCCGATTGAGTTCTGACAATCGACTGACATAGATCCAGTTGTCACCCATATGCTCAGCAATTTCGTAGGTCGAGCCAATGGCGATCGCCGCGAACCCCAGATAAATCAGAGGAAGCGATCGCAGTCTCAGCCTTGTTTCATAGAAATGACTGTGGTGAGAAAAAATCCAAATATTAATCGCACAAACAACATAAACGGACGCGTGGGCAGCAATAACAAGCCATTCTAGAATTTTAGACATCGATTATTTCTGATTCGTCCTGACGATAATCTACACCGCATGGCGGTCCGATTGAATCCTTCTTGTTGGTCATCGTTTCCAAGAATCTCAGTGATAGAAAATACCGTATCCGAATGCAGTCTCAACGCTATTTGACATCCCATTTGCTGAAACGCATGCACTCCCTTACGCTTAAGGGCAAGTGTTGCTCGGTTTGAGAATCGCCGTTCGGCCATCAGCAACGCTCAGAACGTCTACAGGTTCTCTGTATTCCAAACGTTCTTGTAGATGATGTTGAAATCATCACTTACAACGATGCCGAAATCCTCGATACCAATAACAGGCATATTGCTAAAACTATGGCCGACCTCTTTCAACATGGGGCGATCGCAACCCTACATAACCTGACGAGTCGTTCGCTTGAAGATTTGGAAGCTGAGCTTCTAGAACTCTCTAAATATCGGCCTCTCGGACTGATGTTACCGGCTTTATTTTCTGAACTTGAATCAGATGCCCTGCTACACATTGTCTCCGAGCTTCAACAGGTTCCATATCTCTCTGAAATTGTGATTGGACTTGACCGAGCTGATGCAGAACAATGGGATTACGCGCGTCACTACTTTTCAAAGCTTCCTCAACATCACCGTATTTTGTGGAATGATGGTCCTCGCCTTCAATTGCTCCAGAAAGAATTGATGTCTCTCAACCTGGCTCCCCAGTCCCGAGGAAAAGGGTACAACGTCTGGTATTGCTTGGGTTACATGTTTGAGTCTCAGCGGAGTGCTGTGATTGCACTACATGATTGCGATATCACCACTTACAACCGAGGACTTCTTGCGCGCTTGCTCTATCCCCTTGCGAATCAAAACTTTGACTATCGGTTTTGCAAAGGCTACTACGCCCGAGTTAGTCAAAATCAACTGAAAGGTCGAGTGACGCGGCTGTTGGTTACCCCGCTCTTGCGTGCTTTAAAGCTCACCATTGGAACCACAGAATATTTGGAATTCATGGATAGTTTTCGATATCCTCTGGCGGGTGAGTTTTCGTTACTGACGCACATCATTCCGGGGCTTCGGATTCCTAGCGATTGGGGACTTGAAGTGGGCCTGCTAGCAGAAATTCATCGGAACCATGCCCATCACCGCGTCTGTCAGGCAGAAATTACTGATATTTACGACCACAAGCATAAACTGCTATCTGCTGAAGATCGCAGTGCAGGGTTGTCCAAAATGAGTACCGATATTACCAAAGCGATGTTCCGAAAACTCGCGATTCAAGGTCACATTCTCACAAAAGAGACGTTTAGAACCGTCAAAGCGACATACTATCGACTTGCTCTTGACTTGGTGACTCGATATCAGAATGATGCGATCGCTAACGGTCTCACCTTCGAGCGTCACGCTGAAGAACAAGCGATAGAGGTTTTTGCTGACTGTATTATGCAGGCTGGTGATATGTACTTATCTAACCCAATGGAAACGCCCTTCATTCACGCGTGGGAACGCATTCAAAGTGCATTTACCGACTTTATGCCCCGATTGCTCGAAGCCGTCGAGCTGGACAACACCGAAAAGTGATGTCAGGTCGTGTTATTCCTGCTGTCCTTTTTTCTGGAGGGTGCATATCTTCTGGTGAATCACCGTCAACACACCATCAAGATTTTGATAGACCTCTTGATTCGTAAAGCGTAAAAACCGGATACCCATCTCCTCAATAAACTGTTGGCGTCGCTGATCGTATGCTTGTGCTTCTGGACTGTGATGGGTGAGTCCATCCACTTCAATCGCCAACTTCAGAGCAGGACAGTAAAAGTCCAGCACAAAACGTTCAACCCCATATTGTCTACGAAACTTGACGCCAGCCACCTGTCGGCACCGGAGCCTGCTCCACAAAATAATTTCTGCCCTCGGCATATTGTTGCGTAGACGCTGACGTTTAGCCTTATCAGAACGTCGGTTAAAGATTCTAGTCATGCTGTTAGCATGCCCGATGGCTTGCCCGCAGCCCCTATTCAATGCAGCCGGTTTCACACACCACCGATCGCTTTTCCCCCCTTTTTGAAGGGGGACTCACAGGGGGTTACCGTAGTCGCGCCATCAACCAGCCCCCTTCGCCTGCGGCATCTCCCCTATGAGGGGAAGGATGACAACCGGCTGCACACATCACCGATCGCTTTTCCCCCTTCAAAAAGGGGGACTCACAGGGGGTTATCCTCAGCTACCGCTCAAATTTATTCGTGATCCAAGCGGATTGATACGGCTTCAGCACAAACTCTGTTGCATTTGCAGGAATCAAAGTCTCACTAATCAGATCAAACCAGCTATCCATCGCGATCAAATTCAGCTCACGCAGCAGCAGGGTTTGCGATCGCGGTGTTAGGTTATGGATTGAAAAAATGCTCTGGTCACGGGCCATGCTCTGCCGCCAAAATGCAAATAATTCAGGCTGCAAGTGCAGAGTGTATTGGGTTGCATTGGGATGAAAGGCCGCTTGCTTGCGACGAATGTGAATTAGTCGTGAAAGCTCGTTCAGCACGATGGCTTGATTTGAATCAGATTGTTGGAGCTGAGTAACCAACTCACGATAGTTCCACTGGTGACGGTTGATTGAACGCTTACGTTCCGTTTGTTTCACCGCATCATAGTCATTCGGCGTTGCCAAAAGACTGTGGATGTAAAAGGCTGGAATTCCTTCCAGCGACATCATAATCACCTGGGAACAGATAAATCGAGAAGTCTGAAATGAGTCTTCTCCTTTCGCCGTTCCTTTGAGGGCATCGAATAAGGAAATGTTTGCTTCGTAGGGACTTTCCGACCCATCTGGGCGAGCCCGCATGCTAATTTCTCCACCGAAGTTCCGAACACATGTTAAGAACGTATCGTACTCGGCCTGATCAAGGAGTCCTTCTGTCGGTCTCATGCCAATGCCATCGTGAGACGCCGTAAAGTTGAGATAGGCACATCCCGCAGGTGCTGGAGGCATACTCATCATCCAGGTTTTGAGGTGGTCAGCGCGCTCTTGATACAGCGCATTCACAATTAGTGGCGGAAGACTGAAGTTGTAAATGAGGTGTGCTTCGTTACGGTTGCCAAAGTAAGTCAGATTTTCTCGATTTGGCACGTTGGTCTCGGTCACGATGATGGCGTCTGGCCGAACCAGCTTGACAATTTCACGAATGACCTTAATCAGGGTGTGGGTTTCAGTCAAGTGAATGCAAGAGGTTCCAAGTTGTTTCCAGAGATATCCGATCGCATCTAGACGCAAAATACGAGCACCTTTGTTCAGGTAGTGCAAAATGATGCGTAGAAACTCCAGTAAAACGTCAGGATTAGCCATGTTCATATCGATTTGATCATGGCTGAATGTTGCCCATACATGCTTGGTTCCAGTGGTAGTTTCAACTGGGCATAGCAGGGAGGTGTTGCGGGGACGCACGACCTCCGACACGTCAGTTTTTGGTTCAACGGTAATGAAGTAATCTCGACCTGGAGCCGTATCTTGCTGAAACTGCTGAAACCATTCACTTTCGCTCGATACATGGTTGATGACGAGGTCTGTCATCAAATCAAATTGCTCAGCAAGCTGGGCGATATCGTCCCAATCTCCAAGGTCAGGGTTGACCGTGAGGTAGTCGATGACGGCAAATCCATCATCTGAGCTGTAGGGAAAGAAGGGCAAAATGTGGACGCCAGTCATCGTATCCTGCAGATACTCCGTTAAGAAGCGATGGAGAGTCTTCAATGGGGGGGCGGACGCATCTGTGCAAATGCTATCGCCGTAAGTGATCAATAGAGTATCGTCTTGACTCCATAGATTTTTTGATTGATTCGGTGTGGCCTGCCAGTGAGGCGAAATAAGGTCAACGATGCGATCGCATAACACTTCGACATCAATTCCTAGAGGCTCATACACAGAGAGCAATAGAGGCTTAACTCGTCGAGTAAATTGTTCGGCTGGAGTAGCAGATGCGGTGCGATTCATAGGCGGCTTTGGGGTAGAACGCAACGAGGAACCACTACTCTAACTGTGAGTTCTATGGCAAGCTGCGGTTATTGCAAAAGAGTTAAAGAGTTAAGGAATGGCAATATCTGCCTCCAAAGGAACCAAGCTTTTGGTTGCAACTGACTTGGATGCAACCCTGCTTGATCATCAAACGTACAGCTATGATGCAGCGCTTCCGGCGATTGAGTCGCTGAAAGCGAATGGGTGTCCGCTCATCTTCAATTCCAGCAAAACTCAGGCGGAGCAAACTGTGCTGCGTGCAGTCCTGAATATCGACGATCCATTCATATTAGAAAATGGTGCAGCGGTGGTGATTCCTCCAGGACAGCTCGACCATCCTGCCGATGCGTCTAAGCCAGATATTAAGGTGTTTGGACAGTCCTATGGCGAACTTGTCGATTGCTTAGCTCGGCTACGTGAGCGGTATGGATTTTCTTTTCGAGGGTTTGCTGACCTTGCTGCTGAGGAATTGGCTGAACTCACAGGACTGACAACTGACGAGGTGATCGCCGCTAAACAACGGTTGGGAACAGAACCACTGCATTGGACGGATAGTGAGACGGCTTATCACATCTTTGTCTCTGAGTTAGCGTCGTTAGGATGGCAAACCACTCAAGGTGGTCGATTTCGTCACGTGATGGCCCAAACGGATAAGGGGAGAGCCTTAGCGTGGCTTGTTGATCGATATCAACGGACATTTCCAGAGATTCAATGGCAGGTCGTTGCCCTTGGGGACAGTCCAAATGACCTACCAATGCTGCGTATAGCCGATATTAGCGTGCTTATTCCGAACCCTCATCGCGATCCGTTCGAGGTTGCTGATATTGATCGTCTCGTTCGACCGACGCAGCCTGGACCTGGGGGATGGGCTGAAGCCATTCACGAGATTATCAGACAGTACTTGAAGGCATAGAGCTCATACGCTAACGCTAATGCTACACGAGCGTAGGAATTCTAACTATCTAGTGGAGCCCGCCCGCTGGACGGATTCCATTAGATACTCAGTGCCTCATTTTGAGAAATGGGATGAGCAAAAATCTTAGAAAGACGAGAAGAGGGCGCAAAGCGCCCTCCTCTCGTCTTTGCTGATATGGGTTGGTCCCATCATCATGAATTCACAGATTTAAAGACCGTTTTAGTTAAGAACACATAGATAATGGCTGCTGAGATGATGCCGTTGATGGGAACAATGCCCCAGCCAAACTGATTCGTTATGTAAGCGATCGCCGACGCGCCCACATAGGCAATCACGCCAGCCCAGTTGAAAGCAGGCTGTGCGGATTCAAGTGCAGGGAATTGGCCTCGTCGGTTTACCCAGTAATCGGCCATGATAATGCCACCAATTGGGGGGATGAATGTGCCGAGGAGAATAAGGTAGCTGACCAACATTTCATAGATGCCTCCCCAGGCCAAGATCAGTGCAAAGGTTGCACCACCCAAGACAAACAGCGTCCGTTTAGTTGTTCGGAACATGTTTGAACCGGCAATGGAGAAGGCGTAGATTGTATTGTCTTGGGTCGTCCACATGTTGAGGAAAAATAAGATTAATCCCCAAATCAATAGATTTTGTGTGGCCATGACTTCGACAATGTCTGGGTTGCCGTACACTTTAGCTGCAAATGCACCGCTGAAAATTAAGAATCCATTGCCGAGAAAAAAGGCAATGAGCGTTGCAAAAAAGCCAACAGTCCCTGACGGAGCAAACCGACTCCAGTTTGTGGCCTGAGTTCCACCCGAGACGAATGTTCCAACAATGATGGTAATGGCAGCACCAATCGGTAGTGGGTCGGCTAGTTCGGTATTCTGAAGCCCAGCAAATCCGCCAACATCGTTAGCAGCAATCGTCAAACTCCATCCCATGAGAATCACCATGGCCGGAACGGCAAGGCGGCTCAGCCAATCCATCGCTTTGTACCCGAAATAGGCTGTTGAGCAACACGCATAGGTGAAAATCAAAATCAAGAGCCAGTTCCACGATTCAGGAACCCCGATGAGTGTATTGAGGAGCTGAGCCATCAGTGCTGAACCCCACGCATACCAACCAATCTGCGTAAATCCTAAGATGAAATCTACCCATCGGGAGCCGACGTTCCCAAAGCTAAACCGCGCCATGAGAACGGTGGTTAATCCCGTCCGGGCTGCAATGAAGCCAAGTAGGGCAGCGTACAC
>JBCBLF010000213.1:0-8677 GCA_038520475.1 Cyanobacteria bacterium J06627_8 | reverse complement strand
AAAATTTCTTGTAGCACCACAACCCCTGGAAATGGTCCCTCTCCTTCGGGAAGTGCCACATATGCATCAATCTCAATGCCATCGCTCGGAAAACGAACTGAACGGGTTTGGATAGCCATAGTGTTCGACATTAGATGCTCGACATTAGATACAACGGGATGTAGCAATCCTAGATGATTGATGAAATGAGTTTTGGGATTGCTAAATCACCTACAGCATATGCTGAGGAAGATATTTCATGAGAAATATTTTGAGACGGCGATCGCCCGATTCGACTGATGTTTAAGGAAGATGTAAATTTCGCGTTGTTGTAACCATTAGGCCATCAATGGAAATGATTGCTAATCATGAAGTATTTTGAATGGCCAGAGTAGAATGTATCAGTCAAACCCTCCGTCTGCATCGTGATGCCAGCATCGTCAGCATGACAGGATTGGGGATTCATCTTTACTGTTTTGGAGCCTTGTAATGGTCAAGTTCCATATTCAAGCCGACAGCGAAATTCCTGCATCAACTCAGCTTTTTAACCAGATTCGATTTGCGATCGCCTCGCGACAGTTTCCTCCCGGACATCGACTACCAAGCACCCGTCAACTGGCGATGCAAACCGGGCTCCACCGCAACACGATTAGCAAAGTTTATCGACAGCTTGAAGACCTGGGATTTGTTGATGCTCAAGCTGGTTCAGGAATCTACGTTCGCACCCAGGGAGACGAGGGTGGCAACAAGCAGCGATCGCCACTGTTTGAGAAATATCCAGATTCCCATCAGCTTGTGCAACAAAGTCTTGACGATTTACTGGCTCAAGGCTGTACGCTCAACCACGCTAGAGAACTGTTTCTGGCTGAAATTGATTGGCGTCTACGATGTAGTGCTCAGGTGTTGGTTACAGCTCCACAACAAGACATCGGAGCCGGCGAACTCATGGCACAAGAACTAGAACAGTCCTTAAAAATTCCAGTCCAGCTCGTGCCGATGGAAGAACTTGAGAAAGTTCTTAGCCAAACCCGTTCGGGCACCGTAGTCACGAGTCGATATTTCATTGGCGAAGCAGAGCAAATTGCGGGACCCAAGTCGGTTCGAGTCATTCCGATTGATATCTATGACTACAGCAAAGAGCTTCAATTCATCACTCAGCTTCCCAAGGGTAGCTCAGTCGGCATGGTCAGCCTCAGCTCTGGAATTTTGCGAGCAGCGGAAGTCATTATCCACAGTCTGATGGGCGACGAGCTACTTGTACTAACCGCTCAGGCCGATGATGACTACAAACTCAACGCTATCGTGAGGGCAGCCCAGACAATTGTTTGTGACCAGGCCAGCCATTCTAAACTCAAAGCCGCCATTCAAGCTGCGCGAGATGATCTAATCCGTGCACCACAGGTCGTGTGTTGCGAAAATTACATTGGAACCACATCCATTAATCTCCTCAAGCGGGAACTTGGGTTGGAATAACTGCATCTGATGATGTGTTAAATGAATTGGCGCCAATTCCGTGTGACTCAGCTTTCATCGTTGCTTCAATTGAATGAAGAATATTTTTTCAGAATTCCCCGGTCTGCCATTAGGATGACCTGTATTCAGAAAGTAATGTTGTCTACTCAGATGATTGACTCGGTCTATACTGCATCACATAAGGGATTGAGCCACAGATCTGACACCGTTAGTCCAAGTTGGCAGGTCGACGCCAGTCGTTTATGGTTTGTAGAATTTCCGTCAGACAGATGTTTTACACAGCATGATGATGCGGATTCTAGGCCAGAGCTTGTACTCGATGTTCTATCAGATCACACAACTGGGTGTATGACTCAACCCAGCCATCAGTGTCGAGTCTCATTGATTCAGCATCAGATACAGTTATTCATCTGCGTCCTGTTAGCCGAGCTGTCAGGGGCCTATGCGCTTTGAGATCAAATTAGGGAAAGCCTACGCAAGAACGACTCGTCCAAAAATTGCGGAAGTCGTTTCTGAGATCAATACTCGGATTCACCAACCCAGTCATCTGCGATGGGTCATTGGTATCACCGTTGCAATTGCGGTTGCGATCGCCATTTTGGAGCAACCCTGGATCGCCCTCGGTGCCCTAACCATCGGCGGCGGCGTAGGATGGAAACTCGAAACTGACCGCAAACGCAATCGAATTACGAATCTGGATTATCAGCTCAGCGACGACATTCGCTTGCGATTTTCTACAATCCAAAAAGCGTGTCGACTACTCGCTCAATCCGACAAGATTTGGCTGGAATCAACCCGAAAAATTGTCAATAACCAGCAGCGGAATGCAGGAGCGAGTCATATCATCAATCTTAGTAAGACTCCTGTGAAAGTGCAGTGCTCTCAGCCTCCGTTCATTGCAACCAACTTAGAAATTTGGAGCATTGATATTGGCGTGTTGGTGATGTTCTTTTTGCCTGATTATGTGCTGATTTGGCGACGAAACATCTACAGTGCCATGTCCTACAGTGCCCTGAACTTGTCGTGCGATCGCCAACAGATCAACACGGCGAATGAGATTCCCAAAGATGCCCGTATTATCGGCCAAACCTGGCAGCACATCACGCCTCTGGGTAAACCAGACCCCAATGCCAAGAACAATCCTCGGCTCCTCCAAGTGCAGTATGGATTGCTCCAGTTTTTAGCAAGCATTGGCTTGAGCTTTCGACTGCACGTTTCAAACGTGACCTTAGCTGAGCGATTCACCAAGACCTTCAACAGTGTTCAGCAGTGGCTCTCTCCTCGTCAGAAAGAAGACGAGTACGAAAAGAATGGTCACGAACCCGGAAAAGACAAGGAAAAGCAGCCCGATGCCTATGAGGTGCTCGGAATTCGACCAGGTGCAACTTTAACTGAGATTCGGTCGGCATATCATCACATGGCACGCATGAATCATCCTGATAAGGTCATGGGGCTTGCTCCCGAATTTCGCCAGCTCGCAGAGCGTCGGATGAAGGTGATCACCGCAGCCTACCGGACGCTTAGCCAAAACGGACACCAGCATTGATAGGTTTACTTTATCGCGTAGCGCCATATTGATGGGCTAATCGCGAATTGAAAAGCAGTGTCCCAACTGGGACGCTGCTTTTCAATTCGCGATTAAGTGAAGGTGTTGCCCCAACTCCTCTCCAGTTGTGAGTGTGCTTGGACATTGCCAAGTCATGTGAATGACAATCAGAGCGTATCGATAGCAGCCTCAGCCCGAGCGATACCGTCTGCATTCCCCTGTTGTTGAAACAATTCGAGGGCTTGCTGATAGGACTCGTTCGCCTCAGTATACCGATTGCGATTCTGTAATGACTGGCCCAGTCTCATATGAGCTTCGGGATTGTTGGGAATCAACGCAACGAGTCGCCGATACGACACGATTGCTCTCAGATAATCTCCAGACTGAAACCACACATCTCCTAGTAAGGCGTGAGCTTCGATATTCTGTGGTTGAGCACCAACTGCCCTTTGATAGGAGTCAATTGCACCCGTCAAATCATCCTGTGCTCGACGAATATCACCTACCTGTAGATGAGCTTCAACCAACTGCGAATCCAACTCTGCCGCTTGCTCAAACAGAGCAATTCCGCGCTCAACGTTGCCTAAGTTCGTCTCAGCTACGCCCATATTAAAGTACAGTCCCCCTCGTCGAGGCGAAAGCTCAATCGCCCGTTCCAAAATAGCGATCGCATCTTCGAATTGCCCTTGTTGAATGTACATCGCTCCAATCAGCTCATACACCTCAACGTTGCCGGGTCGGAGCTCAGCGAACGTTTGGTAAGCTTCTAGCGCTCCATCATAGTCCTGCAATCGGGTCAAAATGATGCCTAGCCCCAGAAACGCATCCGTATTGTTTGGGTCGAGTTGGGTCACTCGCTGATATTCCCGCGCGGCTTCCTGGTTGTTGCCAAGCTGAGCAAAGCTGAATCCCAGTGCGTAGTGAAAATTGGGGTTATCCGCTTCAAGGGTGATCGCCCGCTCATAGGCTGTGACCGCATTCTCATAATCATCCTGACGAGCATAAACATAGCCAATGCCAGAAAAAATGCGGGCATTATCCGGCTCCAAACGAGCAGCTTCTTGATAGACACCGAGTGCTTGCTCATAAGCACCCTGCTCAACAAGCTCTTTGCCCCTTTCCAGCAAATCATTCAATCGCTGGTCTGCATCTTGCGCAACTTGAGCCTGACCAACCCGCAATTCAGATGCCTGTAGCGGAAGACAAACTAGACCCATCGCTGTAGCCGTTACGCTACCCGTCACGAGGGCTTTCTTCCACATTGAACTGAATTGGCTATTACGAATGTTCATTCTGAATCTATCGAATACGACGACAACAATTAATTTGAAGGGACTGTTCTCCCTAGCACATGACCACTGCCTTAAAGTTGATAAATGGCAAAAAAGAAATCCTATAAGAGAACACTGGATCTGATCATGGAACAGAATAGTATTGAAACTCTCTAGGTCCAGATAGTTACTTTCACCGTTCCCATCAAAACGGACATCTCATTTATCTAATTCAAGTTTCCATCTCATTCAACAGGAATCATAACGGTTTGTTGCGCCATTTGACTATCCGTGAACCTCTATGGCGTTTTAGCGGACTAATCATTAATCGGCCTCAGAATCCTTCAGCATCGGTGAAGCCATCTATTGTGATGAACAAGTATTTCTTCTGTGCTTAGCCGTCTTTTAACCTGGAATGGTTCAACCCATAGCACTGTGTGCATTGGCTAAGTACAGTTGTGTGTGGCGCGCGCGCCACACACAACTATTTTTATGCTTGACTCATCTGCAAGCCGTTATAGAGAAATTATGATTTTATCGACAACTGACACCATCGCAGGCGCATCCGTAGACGCGCATCTCGGCATCGTCACCGCGGAGGTCGTGTTTGGAAGCAATGCCCTCCGAGACTTCTTTGCTGGCATCCGCGATATCATTGGCGGACGTACTGGAGCCTACGAACGGGTGTTCGAGCGAGGGCACCAAGATGCGCTAGCAGAACTCGAACAACGGGCTCGAAAACTAGGGGCTGATGCTGTGATTGGCATCCGGCTAGACACTGGGACCATCAATATTGGTGAAACTGGAGTGCTGCTACTAATTACCGCATCCGGAACTGCAGTGAGGCTCAGACGCTAACACCATTGTGATCCATATGTATAGGACACGACTTAAAACGCATTTAGATATTCAGTCGTGCGTAGATTTTCTCTAGGTTTTGAAGATGATGCTGCGGATTGAAACACTCCTGTAGCTGTACATCTGATAGGCGATCGCTCACCTCTGGATGCTCAGCAATGAGAACTTGGAAATTACCGTCTGGATTATTCCACGCCTCGTGAGCACACGACTGCACAACCCGGTAAGCGTCCTCTCGGCTCATGCCCGAATCCACCAACGTCAATAACACCCGCTGGCTAAACACAACACCGCCATAGCAGTTCATATTGCGGGCCATATTGTCGGGATAGACCATGAGATTTTTGATCAATTTCGTGGCATCAACCAGCATGAAGTGCGTCAAGATGCAGCAGTCTGGGAACATGATCCGCTCGACTGAACTGTGGGAAATATCTCGCTCGTGCCAGAGGGCCACATTCTCCAGTGCGGCGATCGCATGTCCCCGGATGAGACGCGCCATTCCTGACAAGCGCTCCGACTTAATCGGATTTCGCTTGTGAGGCATCGCAGACGACCCTTTCTGTCCTTTAGAAAAGAACTCTTCTACTTCCAACACATCCGTCCGCTGGAGGTTTCGAATCTCAACAGCAAATCGCTCGATAGATGCGGCTAGTAGGGCCAACCCCTGCACATACTCCGCGTGGCGATCGCGTGAGACGACCTGAGTTGATGCGGTATCGGGCTGCAAGCCGAGTTTCTGACAGGCCAATGCTTCAATTTCGGGGCCAATGTTGGCGTAGGTGCCGACTGCACCTGAAATTTTGCCCACCGCAATGCTTTTCTGGATCGCGCACAGGCGATCGCGATGACGGAGCACTTCTGCCAACCATCCCGCTAACTTAAAGCCAAAGGTAATGGGTTCTGCATGAATACCATGCGATCGCCCAATCATGACCGTGTAACGATGTTGCTGCGCCTGATACCGAATCGCTTGAATGAGATGTTCGAGCTGTGACAGGATGACATCCATGCTAGAGACCAGTTGAACTGCCAAAGCCGTGTCCAACATATCTGAGCTGGTCATTCCTAAGTGAATGTAGCGTCCGGCATCACCCACATACTCATTGACATTAGTTAGGAATGCGATGACATCGTGCTTCACTTCCTGCTCAATTTCGAGAACCCGCTCTCGATCAAAAGCAGCCTTTGCTTTAATTTCGTCAACTGCTTCTGCCGGGATATATCCCAGCTCTGCCTGGGCCTCACAGACAGCAATCTCCACTTGTAGCCAAGTTTTTAGCTTGTAGTCGTCCGTCCACAAATCGCCCATCTCAGGCAGGGTGTAGCGCTCAATCAAAGCTCATGTCTCATAGGTACAACAGACCATTGTACTACTCGGCTGAAGTGAGTTCGTAAAACGTGAACAAATGAGATGCCAGGTCCTTACCAGCAGCCGTCACCTGTAGCGGTAAGATGGTGCTGATCCATAAAATATAGCTTTAGCCATTTGGCTATTGGCTGGAACACCAAATGACACTTGGGGGCCTAGCCAATAGCCAAATGGCCTGCCGTCTTGTCCTAACGGAATTGGCGGCGGCTATACCTACATTGAAGCCCTTAAATCCATCATGTCTTTTCTCCGTTCTTATGTGGCTCCGTTTTTTATTGTGCTGATCTTTGCGATCGCCATGCTAGCGGTGAGTGCCCGTATCTTCTTGCCAAATGATTTAGCTGCACCAGCACCAATAGAAACTCCCAGTGCACCTACTGATGCAGCCGCGATCATGGTTCCAGCTAGTGAATTCTCAATAACCGTATCGATGATGAGTTGAGTAGGGGCCGCAGACTAGCGATCGTCGCCCTGCATTCGACGACAAATTAGGAAATCATCATGGGGATTGAACTCATTCCTGGATATAACGTTAAGTCGGGGTCACGGCTTGACCGAGCGTTGCTCGTCAAGTTTATGCAACGCACCTATACTGAACTTTATCCTCATAATGATTTTGCACACCTTGCCAAAACAGTGGATCAGTATTTGGCCGGTGATACCCGTTTGTGGTGGGTGATTCCGAACGAAGCGGTCGGCGATCATCAGCCCAATTACCCCACGTCATTTGGCAGACGGGCGATGTCCTCAGACTCACCAATTGCCTGTTTATGGCTAGGGAACGCAGTTGACCAAATTCATGGCGATCGCCATACGTACATATTTTTGCTGTATGTGGCTCCCCATCAACGCCGCCAGGGCATTGGGTCTGCCCTCGTGCGACAAGCTGAAGCCTGGGCAACCTCTAGAGGCGATCGTCAGATTGCTCTCCAGGTATTTCACGACAACGCACCTGCACAGGCTCTGTATCGTAAGTTAGGCTATGGGCCAAAGTCCGTTTGGATGACGAAACCTTTGCAACAGTCATAGAGAACAGATAGGTCATCCGTTAGAGTTAGGCTTGTAATAGGATTTGGAACGGTGTGATGGACATGCTTCGCATGCCCACAGGAATGCCTTTATTCTCACTTGATCGGAACAGATCTATCCTTATTGATGGATAAACGTCTAGGGACTGTATGATGGCTTCTCAATCTAAATCGTCTACTCAAAAAGAGCAGAAACACCCTCAGTACACAGACGATCGTCAGATCGTGAACAGCCTAATGGCCGATGAGCCAACCGACTATAACTTGGCTGAACTGGCCCGTTTAATGATGCGCTATCAAGGATTTCCTGGAGCCTACGACATTCAGTCTGACTTGACCAAGGTCATGAACCGCTGGAAATACACAGAAGAAACTCTATTTGAAAAGACTCGCGACATTCACCAGACGCCAGAAGTTTATCGCAATGTTGGTGGACGTGGCGGAGAAGACTGGAGCTAATTGCGTCTACCCGTCTCTTCAATTCGCTAGGTAAGGCGTGCATCAATCTTCTCTATCTAGTGCATGTTAGGGGATTGGGTGCCCGCTACTATCCCTTAGCGTGCATAAGTCCTACAAGAGAGAAACATGAGCACTCACAACACGCCACCCGTTTGGGGTCCGCATCCATGTTTGAGATTGTCGCCCCACCTGACCAGAGGATAGGCGTTTGGTTTCAGTGTTTGCAGTTGCAAAGTCGCGGCCATAGGTGGTGATAACAGTATTCATCAGAGTTCGATTCATGTCGACGGGCGATCGCTGTCGACGAAACTCAGCAATCTCTGCATGTCCATATAGATTTTCTGTCACACCATATCGAATGGTTAGGGGATGATCCCAGAACAATTCGTTTAGCACAGCAACATCATTTGAGATCAATGCCTGTTCATAGCGTTCAAATGCAGCAGCGACTTCAGAAACGACATCTGGCAAGTTGATTTCCATCGTCTTAGGCTATCGTAATAATGGCACCCGTGAAGTATCGCACAATCGCTAAAGCAAGAATGAGGCAATTACAACAGGTCGAAGCGCCATCGATTGAAATGGGATTTCAGGCTCTCTCTGATCCACTCCGATTAAAAGTGTTGGACTTGTTGAGAGAGCAAGAACTCTGCGTTTGTGATTTGCGCGATCGCCTTGACGTTGGTCAATC
>JBCBLF010000212.1:0-8687 GCA_038520475.1 Cyanobacteria bacterium J06627_8 | reverse complement strand
GAAACTGCTCCGTCCAATGTTCAGCAAAATAGGCATCTAAGGTTGAAACAGCCAATGCACTCGCTACCTCTCCTGCTGCATGACCACCCATGCCGTCACACAGAACATACATGCCGCGTGCACTAAACTTTCGCCCTTCTGGAGTATCTCGCTTCTGTGTTTCAGATTGGAGGCTGAAGTAATCTTCGTTATGATCGCGCTGCCGACCAATATCGGTTGCTCCAACATCAGTGAGATGAAAGAGTCGCATTGGTAGCACCACAGTTGGAGTTTCGTCTCCTTCTGAAAATAGTCCTAGCTCTCCCGCAAGATCGTCTTCAGAGCGCATCTGCATATCGGGCCAGACACCCAGTTCCAGGACAGAGTCACCTGGAGGATTCAGATTTGCAGGAGGAGGAGGGGCAATCGCTGGTTTGGGTTCAGGTAAAGCGAGACGTTCGTGGTTCAACTGCATCGCAGCTTCTTCAAGTTGAAAGCGCAATTGATCAACAGATGAAATGTGTCCCTGTGCCAACCTCTCACACAGCTGCATGAGCTGCTTGTTGTCATAAAGAGGACTACTTTGAAGCAGGTGCTGCCAAAGTTCGCCTAGGGCAGACAAGGGAAATTCAGTCTTTTTTGAGGGGCGATACAGGCACGTAATGCAGAGTATCTGATCTTCATCCACACGTAGATTCGTCAAATCGAGCAAGCTTTGGTGGTAGTGCTTGGGCTGAAGCACAGCCCAAAGCTCTGTCATTTCATGGAACCAGTGGAGAATCTGTAATGCTTTTGTCCCGGGCAACTGAATTGCTTCCTCTAGACCCTGTAAAGCGTTGCGATTTTCGACAACGATCACTGAAATATCATCTGTCATCCACGCGTCATAGATTTGTGGGAGTGATGGATAAAATTGGTCTTGAACAGCCAAATAAACGGCGGCAATATTAGGAACTTTGTATGATTGAAGCGGCGGTTGGCTCGAAACCGCTGTTGGAGCGATCGCTTCCGGCAACTCGACAGCAGCACCAATTGTCGTTGTCGTTTGGTTCTCCTCAAGCGCAGGCTGATTGTCCGTTAAGCTTTCATGATCGTCAGCCGAAGGCTTGCTCGGCTTTGAACTCAGCAACACTTCTGTAATCGCATCATCAGAGCTTGAAGACGTACCATCAGAGGCGTTCCCCGTAGATTCATCCGCTGACCACCCAAAACCAGTGGTAGAACTCTCAAATGAATCCATTCCATCTAAGCGCGCATTAGACAATATCAGATTCGGACGATCTGAAGCCCCCTCTAGCGGCTGGTTCAATAGCTGATCCAATCGAGAAAGATTACTTGGATGATCATCAAATATTGAAATCTCTAAATATGGCGAGATGGGAGTCTGATTAACGTCCGGAGTTTTGAGCAAGCACTTGCTAATCCGATAACGATGCGCCAAATCAAGATAGCCGCTCTCTTGAAGGGCGATCGCCTTCTGTTGAAGTAGGTCAGTAATGGCTGTTAAATCAATAACGGCTGGATCAAAAAATTCAGCGTCTAGTGGATCGTTGAGGGTCAAAATAGCTAGCCAAGGTGGCGCCTCATCGAGCATTTCAACTGTCGATGCTAATGCATCATGCTCAACGTGCATGTTGTCGTTATTAGCATTAGCAATTGGCTGCCCATATTCCTGCTGCTCCAGGGGGGCATTGACTGCGCCATCCGTTCCGTTGCTATCCGTTTGACTGCTGGTAACCTCAACAGCAGCCGACGTGCTCTGCTCGCCAGTATTTGCCCCAAGATTGCTCTCATCAATCAAAGCAGCGCCACAATTCTGACAAAATCGATGGCTATCTGGATTTTCGAACTCACACTGAAGACAACGAATCATCTTGACCTGCCCTTGGTCACATCCTGAGGGTAAACGGTTCAATCCTTAAAAAGAGTAGTCGATTGAACGTTCGGACCGAATTGAAATGAGATTTTACTGTCACTGCATGTGAATGCAAGTAGAATCTCGTCTCTCTTGTTCTAGCGTACGCTTCTTTTTATAGATGTGTCTCGCCATATCACATATACAGGTGTTGCATAGCAGCGGGCATAATCGTTCTCAAGAACAGACGCTTGGCTGCGGAGATACTCCCTTCAATGCGAGAAGCGTTTTGATGCCCCTTTCGTTTTCATGAGGTTTACGAAACATCTGTCTCGTTGCTCACCTTCAGTTTTCCCACGAAATGAACGCTGCGAGACACAGTCATCTATATGTTTTTCCTGTAGACCTGATTCAAAAGGTAACTGTTGGCGCAGTATCTTTGACCGTTATATCAATATTCGTTCAAGATTTAAGCAAGCCAACTTTTTATCCATTAGCGATTTTTCAACGCTAATCGCAGCATTTTCAAATCCATCCTTCAGCGATCGTTTTAATCTTTACACGAGCATACTCTGTTTTCAGACAGATTCATGATGGTCCAAACCCATCATTCAACGACGCGGTCGCCTTCGAGTTTGAGCACGTGAGGAAGAGCCAGACAACTCCGAAAACAGAGCGCTTTCGTCGGGTGTCACATCGCGCCACTGGCCTGGGGATAATCCGTCTAAACGCAGATGAGCGATCGCCACTCGAATTAATCTCAATGTTGGAAATCCAACCGCAGCGGTCATCCGTCGAACTTGTCGATTTTTTCCTTCAATGAGGGTCATTTCCAGCCATGCAGTTGGCACAGATTTTCGGTAACGGATGGGTGGAGTTCGTGGAGGAATTTGAGGTTCAGGATGTAAGCGTTTCACTTGAGCCGGACGCGTTCTATAGTTTTTGATCGTGACCCCATTTTTCAGCTGTTGTAACGCATCCTCATCAGGAACCCGTTCGACCTGAACCCAGTAGGTCCGCGGATGAGCAAATGTCGGATCCGTCAATCGGTGCTGGAGCTGTCCATTACTCGTCAACAATAAGAGCCCTTCGCTATCGCGGTCTAATCGACCCGCCGCATAAACATGCTCAATCGGAATAAAATCCTTTAAAGTTAATCGCTTCGTTTCTTCTCGCTCATCTGTAAATTGCGTCAACACACCATAGGGTTTGTAGAACAAGATGTGGCGATCGCGAAAGACTCCAGTCATTGAATCAAGACCACTGACATGACGTCAGGTCAAAACGTAAACAACCATGAACAAACATCACTTTGCATTGAGCATATCTTAAGAAGAGCTGAGTTAAACAGGATTCTCCGATGTCTGCCCATTACTCTAAGTACACTAGCGGATTGATGTAGGGCAAATTTATGAATAATATTCAGCGTTACCGTGTCGCCTGCACGCTTGCATTTGGAGACATTTACGGTCAAATTATTATCTGGCTAGGTGTTATCTTCATCAGCTTAGCCTCAGCGCTCGCACTCATGGGGGCAAGTCGTCCAGTTTTTGCACTTGCAACAGTAGGGCTAATTCTCGTTCTATCATTGCCTTTCTTGTTGTTTGCATTTGTAACAACGCTGCTGAATCATATTGAATTTACAGCGGTTGAGCCACAGACAGAACGCGCATCTGCCAGTGCCTCGACACAGGGACAGCAGCCCGTACAGGCTACGACCTAACGCGACTTAGCAGACACTCAAATCTTCTTCTAAACAAGGCGTTGGGGCATGCATGCCCCAACGCCTTGTTTAAGTTAGAGACGTTCTTAATAACTGACGGTTTTAGCCACTAACGAACTTGAAGCGTATTATCCAAGTTGTCATACCCGGAAACTACACCATTTTTGAGTTCAACACGGCTCGTACCGTAATGAATCGTCTCTTCACAGCTCGCACCGTTGCGACTGATTTGAGTCGGCACGGTCCGCTGAATGCGAAGAACATCTTCTCGACTCGAACCAAGCGACCAGTGCTGATTGGTTCGGCTAGCACGTGACTCCTCTGTGGATGTTGCGGCACGACCAACTGCGACACTCAGAACATCGTCTCTGTTGATGTAACCCGTGACAACATCATTTTCAAACTCGATCCAGTCATCGTCGTAATAGTAAAACTCTTTATCAATGAAATCGTAGCTTTTAATATGGGTGGGCGGACCTTCAATCGACAGCACATCACTCTTCGACGAGCCTAGCGTCCATAATAGGCGATCGCCCTGAGTAATCAGTTGTGACGGACCGGGTGTCACAAGAACGCTCAGATTGTTGCTAGCGTTGTCAAATTGACTCACCTGACCGTTCACGAGTTCGACAAAACTCTCATCGTAGTAAAGCTTCTCTAAACACAACGAGTCATACCGTTCAATGCGTGAGGGCGTACCTTCGATAGCAAGCACCATTGAGCGAGATGAGCCTGGACTCCAAAAGGAAACACTGTTCGATCCATTCGACTCACGAGCCTCAACATTGCTTTGGGCATATTGAAGGTTTCGCTGATATTCATTCACCTTTTGAGCTGCAAGAGCATAATTCATATTAGATGTAGACACATCTTGCATGTAGTTAATGGCTCGTTGCCACAGCATGGCAACTGCAATCCAGTCTTCTCTGAATTCAGCTGTCTGAGTATCCTGTGCAGCCTGCATTGCATTTTGAATCCCTTGCTGAAAGCTATCGGGAGCTTCTGTTGATGATTCTTCAGCTGGAGCCAATGGTTGACGGGTCAGTGGAGATCTGTAAAACACTCCAACCGCAATCCCGATGCCAACGAGTAATCCTCCCCCTGACCAAAAAAGGCGATCGCGCAGTTGGTGCCCTCGTTTCCTAAATTCGAAGGTATAGAGAGACCGGATGTTGTGTCCTTCGACTTCGGGATGCTGCCGTTTTTTCATTGCTGCCAGTCTAATAAAGGTCGAATAACGATGTCATTGATGCTGGAAACTTAGGATTGAACTGACAAGCTTAAACGGTCAGACGCTCTTGTATCAGCAATCAAATACGTATCAGCACCCCAAACAAGAGTATCGCCATGCGGGACTAGACGATGGTTGTCAGCAATTAGTTCGCATGACTGAGTTTGCACGATAAATCTGAGCAAGCAAGTCGATTCACAAAATCTACGATGGGATTGTGAATGCTACTTGAGTGTACCTCTGATACAGGATTAACGACGACACCAGAAGAGCCCGATTGAAGAAACAGCCTTCGGACGTTTGCACCTTTCACGCGAGTGTACGAGATACAGCAAACTCAATCAGTCCCACCGCAGCATGCATACAGGTTTGGTCATGTAATTTTTGAGGAAAGCTGTACTCCGTGAGACTTTCCTCAAAAATATACAATTTGAGTGGAGCGAGATGCACGACACTACTGCTGATGGAGCCATTCTGAAATCGCATCGGCGATCGCCTCTGCCAATCGTTGTTGCTCTTGCTCGTCGACAATCCATTCGAATTCCGTTGGGTTAATCATAAATCCAAGCTCCAGCAATACCGATGGAGCAACATTGGGTCGCGTTAGCGCAAGATTATTCCAAAATACCCCGTAAGACGGTCGATCGAGCGCAGTGGTGAGATAGTCGTGGAGAAATACCGATAAATCATGAGCCTGCGCATGGTACCAAAACATGCCAATTCCAGCCGTATTGATCGCATCCCCATTATCTGGCAGTGCATTGTAGTGGATGCTCAACGCTAGAGTCGGTTCAAGCTGATTAATCTGGTCGATGCGATCGCCTAATGAAAGGGTCACATCCTCCTCACGCGTCATGTAAACCGTTGCACCCCGTTGCTCCAACTCATCTCGTAATAGAGCCGACACAGCCAAATTTACCGTTTTTTCAGGCAACCCAGTTGGACCGCGAGCACCTAATTCATCACCACCATGACCTGGATCAAGCAGAATGCTCGCACCACTCAAATTAGTCGATTCTGGGACAAGCAACGGAGGATGACGTAACGACAGGACCAGTGTCGTCTCATCGTATCGCAGCCGATAGCCCCATTGCTGATCTGAATTGAGACGAAAGGTGTATCGAACCTGATTCGGCAATGGTTGTGTCCAGTCCAAACGGCGGATAATCGGGTCGCTATCCACAAAAATCGTGTCTGTTTGCGCCGTCGTATTGTGAAGAATCAGCGTGAAGGTGTCGTCGCCTTGCTCGACGCTAACTGGGACAGGCACTTGTAGCGGAAATAAGACCTCTGTCCAACCATCAACCTGGCGTGATCGAATACTACGAATGAACGATCGCGGTGGAGACGCTCCGGGCCGGACGGTCACATCAGTCTCTCGAATCCACACGCCATAGTCCAACCGATACCAGTTACTCTCTCGTCCAGTCACAGCAGCTTGAGTCCCTGGAGGTAGAGGTGTCAGTCGTGAATAGGTTGTGCTAGGTCCTGTTCGCGCAGCTCCGCCACGCCCTGCCGTAACCTCCACAATCTGAGGCGTAGTTGGATCAAGAATGCGAAGCGCTCCTAGTGCGGCTTGAGTAGTGGATTGACCGTTATGCACGAGTTGATAGGTGGGTGTCCCCAAGTCTCCTGGGTTCACAAAAGCGCGGCATCCTTGATAGGTTTCAGCTTGAGCCACATTGGCAACAATGGGTTCATTTTGCTGTGTCAACACAGCAGAATTGGCTGGCAGACTCACGCGATCGCTGGTGGGGCTTAGGGGAATGGTGTGGTCTGCCAAGCGCACAGAGACCGTCGCATCAATCGGGGCGATCGCTTCAAAACAAATAAGTTCACCCGGTAAGCGTGCAATATCAACCGTGGGGTACACACTGTCAGACACAAACGTGCTTCCTTGCGGCGCCGGAGGAGTCACAGCCAGTCGTGTCACTGTTCGCTCAACGCGTTGTCCTTGAAACTCTAGGCGAAATCTATTTTCTCCTATCTCTAGAGGAAAGCTCGGCGCAAAGTGCCCTGCGGGGCTGCGTTCAATCCCCACTCCATTGACCCGAACCTCTCCATCAGTCGGTGCTGTCCCAATTAGAAAAATTTGTTCCGATGTTGTTTTATGGTCATCGGGCGGGTAAACGATGGAGAGAGTCGTATTTGAATTCTGTTCGCTGGCGGTCACAGTGACGGCATCCCCTAGAAACCCAATTATGCTGGTTCCTATCATGCCTGCGAATACCAAGCTCAGTTGCCGATTCATGGCGATCGCCCCCACTTTCTACAGAACTCACGCGCTGTTGAAAGCTTGTGCTTAGAGTACCGCGCGCCAAGGCAAAATCAAATGTGTTCGAGCAAGCTTATGTTTGAGCAAGCCTCTCTCTACAAAAACTTTCCAAACAATCAATGATCTAACCTATCTGCGTAGGACCATATCACACGGTCATACACAATGCTTACCTTAGAAACTACGGTTGATTCAAATTGTTCCAATAGAGCCGATCCCGCCTGATGGCGTACGCCGGAGCCAAGCGAGTCGCGTCAATCCTGATTCATATCTTCGATACTGGTAAGTCAGTAAGGAGATTCAATGCATCATCTTTTCCGCAAACACTATGACACCACAGACACAGACGTTATACGTTGCAATTACAAATCATGGTTTTGGACATGCCACACGAACAGCGTCTGTTTTAGCCGAAATTCAACAGCGTTGTCCTGAAATCCCCATCATAGTGGCGACTGCCGCTCCTCAATGGTTAATCAATTCCTATCTGCATCACCCTGTCACCTATCGTTTGCGATCGTTTGACATCGGAGTGATTCAAAGCGACAGCGTCACGATGGATAAAGGGGCCACCCTTGAGAAACTCCAGCACATTCAAACCAATGCTGCATCTACAATCGCTGATGAAGCGGCCTTCATGCGTCAACAAAACGTCGGATTAGTATTGGCTGATATTCCTCCTTTAGCAACACGAATTGCCCAGGCTGCCAACGTTCCATGCTGGATGATGAGTAATTTTGGATGGGATCTGATCTATCGAGACTGGGGTAGTGATTTCATCGACATGGCGGATTGGATCAGCGATTGCTTTCGTCAATGCGATCGCCTATTTCGACTACCCTTTCATGAACCGATGTCATCGTTTCCAACCATTCAAGATGTGGGGCTCACAGGTGGCACGCCACGATTTTCCGTTGAAGAGCTACGAGAAACCCTAGACATCACAACCCCTTTTGAGCAAGTGGTTTTGCTCACCTTCGGGGGACTGGGGTTGGCCCGCATTCCCTATGATGACTTGCAGCACTTTCCAGAGTGGCAATTCATCACATTTGATCGTGACGCCCCCGATTTAGATAACGTGTTGACCATTACAGGACATCATCTCCGCCCAATTGACCTAATGCCACTCTGTGGCCGGCTCATCTCAAAACCTGGGTATGGGACCTTTTCAGAAGCGTGTCGAGTTGGCATTCCCATCATTTCGATTGAACGCGATGGCTTTGCTGAAGCCCCATTCTTGATAGAGGGAATCCAGAAATATGCTTACCATCAAATTTTGAAACCTGAAGACCTATTCGAAGGAAGCTGGTCATTTTTAACTCAACCCATGCATCCACCCAGCCATGCCGCCACGCTTCCCTCTAACGGAAATGAGGCGATCGCCGAAGCAGTGGTCGCTCACCTCACACGCTAGTACCGAAGAAACGCGATCGTCCTCTTCCAGTGCCACTTCGATCATCTAGGACGTTTGATCAAAGCGCCGCATCAAATAGGCAACTCCAAAATCTCCGTTGGGATGATTTTCTAGCATTTCTGCAAGCTCAAACAACCGTTGCGCAATGTCTTCTCCCAATTTTTCTGTCGTCGCTTGGCGCTCGCGTTCAGCGTACTCTAGAGCTTTGAT
>JBCBLF010000211.1:0-8741 GCA_038520475.1 Cyanobacteria bacterium J06627_8 | reverse complement strand
TTGATATTGCGGTTAAGGCCATCCGCGCGGCAAAAGCCAAAGGATTCCGAGTCACGACTAATACCACCATCTTTGATGGCGCCAACCCTGAAGAGGTCCAGAAGTTCTTCGACTTTGTCACTGATGAACTGGGGACCGACGGCATGATGATTTCTCCGGGCTATAGCTACGAGTGGGCACCCGACCAAGACAATTTCCTCAAGCGTGAACAAACGCGAGCCCTTTTCCGTGAAATTCTTGCGCCGTTCAAAGCGGGGCAGAAAAAGTGGAACTTCAACCACAATCCCTTGTTCTTAGATTTCCTCGTTGGCGAAAAGGACTATGAGTGCACGCCTTGGGGAAGTCCAAGTTACAGCGTGTTGGGGTGGCAAAAGCCTTGCTATTTGCTAAATGAAGGCCACTATAAAACCTTCCAAGAGCTGTTGGAGAAGACCGACTGGAGTCAGTATGGTCGCGCCAGCGGTAATCCAAAATGTGCAGACTGCATGGTGCATTGCGGCTATGAGCCGACTGCAGCTGTGGATGCATTAAAGCCTCAGAATATGTTGCGGGCTGCATCAAGCGTTGTTGGATCGTAGCGACTCATCATCGCGAGGGTGACCCCAAGTTGAGTCCTCAGAAAGAGCACAATGGTCACCACTTTTATGACGGGGCTTGTCATGTTGATCTTCGGGCTTGAGTTCGACACACCACTTGGCAAGCTGTTTCAATTCATAAGGAAGAAAAGGGAGTTCTAGGCGTAGGGTGCGGCTAGAACTCCTTTTTTTGCAACGGTTGCCAAGCTGTGACAAACTCAACTTTCTCCTTTTGGGAGACGTCGACGTCTCTCAAAAGGAGAAAGTTGAGTTGAGCGCGTGGCGCTGTATTTGGTTCGATTAGGAACATCGCCTGCTTCAGTACGTCTATAGGCCCATAAGACCATCAGTTGTGCTTCAATCGCGTCAAATCTGGTTTTGAAAACCTATAGCTGTCCTCATGAAAGTTTTGATGCGTACATCTTTCATGGGCGTGGTGGCGTATTCGATTTGCTGGCTCGGCGTTAGAGATTTGCGGTTTTAGAGAACGCCTTACCCGGGTGAATGTTGGTGTTCAATCGGTTGGATTCAATCGGTTCGACACGGTACTCGATACATGTGGGTCTTCATTTTTCTCTGGTTTTTATCTTGTGTTCGTGCAGAAATTCGTGCATAAGAAAGGCCCGCAGGAACGCAATGTTCCCACAGGCTTAATGTGTATGCGTAAGTTATGAAATAAGCACGTGTCGACTCAGCGATCGCTCTGCTGCGGGTAATCGAATAATGATGCCGAATGAATGATGCGATTTAATTGCTTCAGGCTGAAGATGCACCCTGGATAATATCGATCAGCCTTGAACCAATTCCCTGATGATGATGTAGGCAGCGATGAAACAAGCGATGCTAGCGAATAATTAGCGGTTCGTTATTAACGTTCGTTACTTAAAGAAGATGATTCTCCAGATTTCAATGCGTACATTAGAGGGCAATCATGAGCAGGATGGTTCCAATGATAGCGACAATCGGCAGGGAGTTTCCTTCCTTTCGATCGTCTGGCTCATGGGTTAGATCTCGCTCAAAGTTACAGTTGATACAGTGATAAATATTCGGACTGAGTTCAACGATGGTGTGTCTGCCGCACTTTGGACATTCAACAGAACCTTGAACGACCGGTGGTGACAGAGACTTACTTGTTGCTTTCATAGTCATCTCCCAGGGGCTGAAGGACTCTACTGATACGCTTCATAGCCAGTGTATGGATTTCCAGAAATCTGGATTGAATGCGATCGCCGGAAAACCCTAATTGAGTTGCCTGCGATATTGATTCATAGAGTGTTGCCATACGATGACCGATATCAGCCGATGATACGCAGATGCACGTACCCCGTCTGTGATATCGATTCCCTTTTGGTGTGATGCAATGATGGTTCAATTTCGATCTTAGTACCAATACTCTGCCGCTGTCGGAGAATATTGTCTGTATCAGAAAAGCCGATCGAGTCGTCTCTCCAAGCTACGATGATAGGAATCGTCCATAGGTACTAGATCAGCACAAAGCTGTACTAGATCAGTTCCAGGCGATCGCCTGGAACTGATGCCACCCATTGCAAAAGTATGAATATTTGGATCCACAGTCGAAGCCACGACTGATCAGGAAAGGTTCCATCTCAACTGTCACAGATGTGGATCGTGTGTGGAAAACGGCTTGGCAAGCTTTATGAAGCACTAGAAGTTTGGGGCGCGCCGCGTGCGCCAAACTTCGTTATGGATTTGAGAAGATTGCCAAGTGATGTGTAGAAAACCCTATGGGTGATTCAGAGAATGGTGCACATAGGTGGGGTTGACGGTTGAGAGGTTATCCAGCTTTGTCTGGACAGAGTTTTGCAAGTGTTGAGTGACGTGTTGAACGATGCCAGAGCGATCGCTGACGTAGTCTTGGTAGTAGTCTTGAAGATTGACGGGTTCACCGACCTGTAACATTACCCGTCGATGTGCTTTGGGAGGCGGATAGTCAATGCTAAACACATAGCGCTCCAGACGAATCAACGTGTCTAAAAACCGCTCTGGAGTCGGAGAGGCGGCAACATATCCATCATAAATTGCATCAAAATTTAGTAGATTAGCCGCGATTTGATGCATCGAATCATAGTCATCAAAGTTTTCCTGAGTGAGCTGTTCGGCTTGATCTTCCAGCGCAGCCTGAATTTTGTAGACGCGCTCTCTCACTGGCTTTTCAAGAACAACCGGTATCCCCAAGCGCTCTTCACAGCTCGTTACCCAGTAGGTGCGTAGTCGGGTGATGCGTTCATTAAACGATTGCTCAACGCCATCAATCGGCGGCAGTCCATGACGATGCTCAAATTTGTCGAGAATCCGCTCTGCAACCGTTCGTAGTCGTTCATACAAGGTTGTGGTGCTTTGCTGTCGGACCTGTAGTTCGTGCTCAAGTTTTTTCAGCGTTTGATCAATGATCAGGCCCATGTCTTGCGTGTATCGATATTTGATGCACAATGGCACTGCATAGAGTTCCGACGACGATTCAGATTCAGACTGCCGATTGAGCTTATTCAGCGCTTGAAAGGCGATTTGAATGGCTCCCGTACGGAATGGCATAACCGTGTCATTTTGATATGAGCAGCCTCCTTCAGGAAAGATGACTAGCTTACAACTCGGCTGCATCAACACTTGTCGGGTCATGGCAACACTTGGGCGATCGCCTAAGCCCCGACGAATGGAATAGGCCCCAAGCCGTTGAATGAGCTTACCTTCAAGTCCTCGAAAGCGTTCGTAAGCTGCCAAATAATGAAACGATTGACGGAGGTGGGCTGACAAGATGAAGACGGCAATCCAGTCGTCATAATAGGTGGGATGATTCGGCAAAAGCAGCACTCGTTTATCGCGCAGAGCGTCTAGAGTTGCGCTATCTTCTGCGCTGACGTCGACCGTCATTTGGTTACGGAATCTCGCATAGAGAGGGAGCACTCCCTGAAACGCACGCACAAGATGCGCATTCATAAGTGGTGGATAGAAATCACGAAGAGTATCCAACATAGGTAGAAAACGCAGATAGCAGAGGTTGATGGGCGATCGAGCGAAACAATCTGAGTGTGAGCACTCAGCACAATGTCCTAGACGAGGATTTCTTCAATTTTAGGGAAGGACCTCGATACTTGTATTTCATCTCAAAGACATTCCTGGGATGGGCTTTCACCCTCACGTCATGGGGAATGTTGCTTCGAACGTAACATCACAAGCGTCAGCAGTTTTTTCGGATATGGAGGGTGCTCAGCACCGTATCTAACGTTATGGCTCAAATCCTAACGATTGACTAGTGGGGCGATTCCCCTTGCTACTTGCAGCGTTTGCCATTGTGGTTAAGACATCAAGTATCCTTCAGTTTCTAATCGCACAACCAAAGATGCGCCGTTTTGTCTTCACGGAACTGGCGGTGATATGTCAATCTTATGCACGTCCGATAATCATGAAATTGCGCTGTGTGAATGGATTAAAAGCGGCAGTTCAGACTCAATATTAAAGAGCAAAGCGCTCATCACAATACGGCTCTATCAGTTATTCAGCAGCGAACCTCGCATAATACAGCCGAGTCGCATATTCAAATCTCACCGTTCCATCAACGGCAAAGGTCTGAAAAATCTCCAAGAGGTCGGCCATCATGGGTTTGTAGGATGGATGTTCAGGTGCCGGAGTATAGGAAGACGAGAGCGATCGCCCCTTCAATCCTTCAAAATCAAAGTCTTGACTGTTCTGAAGCGTGGTTAACTCAATGGATGAATGCCCAAAAAACTGGTGCAACAACGGAGTGTCAACATACTGATGCTTGACCTGAGTATAATCCACAGCATAGCGCTGAAGGAGTTGTTCATAGGCTTGAAGGAATTGACTGGAACGTGTTTCTCGATCATTCCAAATCAACACAACCCATCCCTCAGGTGCAAGGACGCGAGAAAACTCTCGACGGGTTAGGACCGGATCAAACCAATGAAACGCCTGCCCTGCTACAACAAAATCAGCATAGCCATCCTCTAACGGTATTGCTTCAGCTTGTCCAGCAATACTTTGGAAATTTTCAAATTGACTGAGATAATACTCTCCAGCTAGGCGCATTTCAGCGTTTGGCTCAACCCCAACGACGGCATTACCATTGCTCAAAAATAATTCACTTAAAAAGCCTGTCCCTGAGCCCACGTCAACAATGAGCGACTGAGAAGATAATTGACAGTCACGACGAAGCGTTGTGAGTATTTCAGAAGGGTAGCGCGGTCGATATCGAATGTAGTGATCAACTCGATTAGAAAACCGCTGCGTTGAATCCAGCACGGATGACGCCCTATACCTGACCTGCAAGGTGAGCTAGCTGCTTTTCGTTCAGCAAATGCATAATTTTGCCGTCCGGATCAATGCTCAACCATCCTTTACTTTCAAGCTTCTCAATAATCTTGGTTGTGTCATCCAAGTTGATGTCCGTGACGTCCGCCAAATCTTTCAAGGGGATGTTAAGAATATCTGTTCCTTGATCAGAAGGAAGGCCGTAATTTTCACCAAGATAAATGAGTGTGTTTGCAAGCTTAATTGCAGGAGGCTGATGCCTCAGTTGAAAGCGACCGTTTGTTTGCCTCAAGCGTCTAACCACTAGTTGCAGCATTCGATGGTGTAGCTGTGAGTCCTTAAATAAGGTTTGAATAAAGCGTTGAGCAGAAACGCTCAGCAACTTAACGTCAGACATAGCAATAACGTCAGTTGAACGAGGGGACTCATCTAAAATCGCCATCTCACCAAAGAAATCACCTTTGCCAAGAATCGCCAGCGTCACAACCTCATCGCCAGAATGTCGACGAACTTTAACCCATCCTGACTCAATAAAATAAACAGCATTTCCCCAAGCGTCTTCCATCAACACAGCCCTATCAGAAGGGTAATCATGTTTCTCAGCAATTGAAAGCAGCCAATCTATGGTTTCAGGGCTTGCTGCACTGAAGAGAGGAAAAAGCTGACTAAACGCTTCAGTTTGCATGGAAATACGCTAAAAACTCATTAATGGGATCATTACTTGGAGAACAAACCTTTAGCATCAAGCAATGTTGCTATTAAAAGCGTGCTAGAAGACTCTGTCAACTGAAAAACTGATGACGGCATTCTGATTAGCCTTAGGGTCTCATCGCTTAACAGCCGTAACTCGCAGCATATAACGTGCATGCCAGCTTTTGTTCTAAACTATGTTACCCATAAAGTCTTTCAGATCCGCAAAATCTTAAGGTTCATCACGATATACAAGCGCACTTGTGGGGATGTGCGCTGACTAAGAACGGTAGTCTAGACACCACCTCTTCTGTACTGAGCCCTCTAGCCCTTTAGGCTAAAGCGCCAAATATCATTTAGTTTCTATGCACAAAGCCAAATGGCTCGCCGTCTTGTTCCCACGGAACTAACGACGGTCATCATACAGTTGCAACCTGCTACCGATGTTAGAAAGGTGCCAAGCCGTGGTGAAAACGATAAAAAAATCGAGCTTCCACAATGCAGAAGCTCGATAAGATTGGGAACGCTTAGACAAACTACTTTTGAAGCACAAGCTTAACGTTAGCATTCTGCAATCCTGGGCGCTTAACTTCAGCAAGCGTCTTGTTCACAGCATACTTTTGGTTGATAGAGTTGATGAGCTCAGTCTGGTTGTGCTTCTTCGCAACACCCCATAGGTCTGCAATCAGGTCATAGGAACCGTCTGCATTGAGAGACCAGCCCAAATCATATTCACCTTCGAGAACAGCAACGATGTCTGCACGGACACGCTGACCGTTGTAACCACGGATATCTGCATTTTCCTTAACTGCAATACCCAAATCGCTTAGGGACTGAGTTAGAACAGCAGAGTCAGTGATCTTCGTACGAAGAGTACTAAAGTGAGACATGCGGAATTTCCTCCTGTAGAGAAATTGAGAGAATCGACAACGTTTTTTTATTCTGAACTGCTACACGCTCTGTGAACCAAAGTTGTAGCTTTTTGAAACTGCTAGCCCATATGCATGCATATTGCTAGCCCTTCTTTCTGCTTGGGAAAGGCAGAAAAGAAAGCCTGTTAAAACTCCAGTCGTCTATATTCTTGCTCTTGTTCGCGCTCCTCTACGACTGAAGCAGAAGCTGGCCGCGCGCGCTGCTTAGCCCACTCTCGTAATGCAGATACTTGTTCAACCATTGTTTGAGACAACGGTAAGGTCGACTTAATTGCCGCAATAATATCAAGCTGTGTAAATTCTCTATCTTGAGCAAATGCCTCATACATTGCAGCGATAACGGCTTGCTCAATTTCTGCACCTGAAAACCGACATTCCACTTTCTGAAGTTCCTGGGTTTTCTGATCTCGAATATAAGCCTCGATCTCCGACATGTTCGCTAATTGATCAAGATCGAATCTAGAGATGTCTGGGCGTCGCTTCGACAGATGAATGTTGAAAATAGCTTTTCGCTCTTCTGCATTGGGCAAATCAACGAAAAATATTTCGTCAAAGCGCCCCTTCCGGAGAAACTCGCTAGGCAACTTCTCAACTCGATTGGCTGTTGCCATCACAAAGACTGGCGACGTCTTCTCCTGCATCCATGTCAAGAAGGAACCAAAGATTCGACTTGATGTGCCACCATCTGAGTCTGTTGACCCGGCACTTCCGGCGAACGCTTTATCGATCTCATCAATGAACAGAATCGCGGGAGAGATTGACTCAGCTGTTTTAAGTGCGTTTCGTAAATTGGCTTCAGAGCGACCGACCGTTGAGCCATCATAGACGCGGCCAATATCAAGCCGAAGGAGTGGCAGTCCCCATAAGCGAGACGTTGTCTTAGCGATGAGCGACTTACCACAACCTGGAACCCCTAGAATTAACATTCCCTTTGGTTGAGGCAGTCCATATTCACGGGCTCGCTCGCTAAATGCATTGGATCGTTGAGTTAGCCAATGCTTTAACTCTGCCAGTCCACCGACAGAATTAATTGTTTCGTCTTCTTCGACGTATTCTAAAATCCCGTTTCGACGAATGAGCTGCTTCTTTTCAGAGAGAACAATCTCAACCTCATCCCCGGTCAGCTTCCCTGATGTAACGTATGACTTCCGATAAACTTTCTCGGCCTCATCTCTGGTTAGACCAAGAGCTGCTTTCAAGAGCTTCTCGCGTGCTTCAGTCGAGATGCGATGGGTCTTGATCTGATCGAGCTGCTTCGTCAAGATTTGATTCAACTCGGTCATGTCAGGCAGTTCAAAGTCTAGAACAACGACCTCTTTTTCCAATTCAATCGGGACGCTTTGAACCGGAGACATGAGAAGAATCGTTTTCTGAGTGCCCTTGAAAGACGCGATCGCATCTCGCAGCCATCGAGTGACACCAGGAGAATCAAGAAACGGGTGCAAGTCTTTGAATATGAATATTCCAGGCTCTCGCTGCCTGACCACCCATTCAATTGCCGCTTCAGGAGAGACGGTATTGTGGCTATGCTGAGGCGACGATGAACCCTTAGAAGCGTCGTGTTCAACAATTCCGTGAGTAACTGTCCAAACGTAAATATTGCGCTGGAGCTTGAGCTGGGCGATCGCCCCTGTTGCCCGTTCCTCCTCGGAGGTTACTAAATAGATCAATGGATATTGAGCTTGAATCAGAACGCTGAGCTCTTCTTTCATGATCGGCAAGACCTAAAGAGTAACAGGGATGGACAATGGGCAGTCCTCAAAGCAAACTTAAAGGAACAGCCAATAACACATGCAATAACCAGTAATCTAGGGAGCTCTTGAGCGCAAACGCACGATGTTCAAATCAGCTTATTGCTAGCAAAAGCGTTGCGAGTGAAACCCGCTAACACGTTACTAGACTCTCTTGGCCGGCATGATCAGTCGTAGAAGCAACAACCGCACCACCAATGTCAGCTGGAATTTCTAGCTGGTCATCATCTTCAATGACACCAGGTTGTTCAACAAGAGCAACAACTTCGCCCTTCTGGAACAAAAAGTTGGAACTGCACTCAGGACATGAGTGAACACGATGAGAATTTTGTTGCTCAGCCCTGGCTTCATCAACAACGTCAGGGTGATTTAAATAAAAGACAATCGCTTGTTCAGCAATTGTTGACATGGGCTCGGCTTCGACAGCAGACTTGACCTTAAGTTTTCGGTGCAGGTCAGGCGGGATGTAAAGAGTAACTTTCGTCTTATCGCTCATAGATCAATAC
>JBCBLF010000210.1:0-8803 GCA_038520475.1 Cyanobacteria bacterium J06627_8 | reverse complement strand
AAGACGAATTGAAGGCTATTGATAAGAAGATTCAGCAGTTGATTAACGATGCGGTCGAGTTTGCTCAAACTAGTCCTGAGCCAAAACCTGAAGACCTATACCGATTTGTGTTTGCCGAAGATGAGTAGGACCTGACGTGCAGCCACGTAGGTGCCACTCGGCCTTCGACTTCACTGTATCGGAGCTAGCACTCAAGCCTATGAACCAACTCCATCATTTGTGTTTGAGGCATGCAATGTTTGGGGTTGAAGACATTATTTATTCTAGTCAATGCATACAGGTCAGTACCGATGACCGATCCTAGACTATATGAGCACGATGCATTTGTTCTTTTGGAGTCAGGCAAGGCCGAAGAGATTCTATCGCCTGATGAGCTAAACGCTCGATTGGCAGATCTCATCGAATCTCATCCAGACGACATTCCAAGTGATGTTTTGGCCCTTGCTAGTAAAGATGAGCAATCACAGTATTTGGCTGATACGTACTGTGAGTTAACAATTGCGGCAAATCGGTTTTTCCAATGGTTTGCCATTCGTTTAGAAAAAGATTAGCCCAGACGTTCTCAGGGCTTATGTGAGTCTTTCACCAATTAACTCTTGTAGGAAGTAGCGGGCACAGATCACCACGCTCACTACTCTTCATACAGATAAAAACACCATTCAAGATGGGATTTTTTCTGACGACTCCTGGGAATCCGTGTGGAGCAATTCTAACTCGATGATTTCATCTTCAGGGCTTTGAATTGAGACCTGAATATTTGGGGCAAAGAACCTTTCCATTTTCTCTTTCTTTGACAGCCACTTATCCAAGTCAATCAGCGGTGAGTAAAACCCTAATGTTAATGCGTAGTGACCGTTGATATTTTCTTCTCTTAAATAGCCGAGTGCTGGTCTCTCTTCATCTGTTGGGCCGAGGCCGAGATAGTCAAGTGCATCTTCGAGGTGAGCGTCTTGACCATATCTATATCGGGTAACGTCTTTTCGAACCTGATTTTGGGTTTCGGTTGCTTGCTGTTCTCTCAGATTCAAAACAGATTCTGATGTTGGCGGGTCAAAGGGCACGGGTTTAAGTTCGGCTGCTTTAAGGGCAAATCCGCCCAGCAACACGGGAATACCATAGAAAAAACCAGCTAAATTAAGTGTGGCGTAATCCATAAAGTAGGCAACGAAACCGATGACGGTGAGGGTGCCTCCAACGACCAATCCCACGGTGCCTAGTGAAATTTTAGATAACTTGGATAGCATAATTAGTTAGAGAACCCTATTTACAATTATTCATCTTGTCGGCAAGATAGCTAAGGCATATGCGTGAATACATTCTCGCATTCACTTGTGTTCGAGCCGGTACGTTATTAATGGAGCATCCTATGGAGCCTACACTGTTAAAGAGCAAAATCCTAGATGTCGAAAGCAAGAGAAGTGCTCTCGTGCAATTGTTAGAACAGCCGGATATTGGGACCCTGCGGATTGATGTTAATCAGGCCCTTGAGGAGCTTGACGAACTCATCGAAGACCTTAAGCAGACGTTTCCAGATACATCTCCTTCTGAATAAGCGCATTGCTTGAGTTAATGGATTAGGGAGAGCCCCCGTTAGTGAACCCTAATCCATTCTTATCAGAATGCTGGAATACATCAGCTTTGGATGTAACTCGCTAACCTAAGTGTTGCTCTCTGATGAAGGCGTGTTGCTTAGGACAGGAAGTAGATATGCGGCGATCGCCCCAAGTGCGAATCCAGAGACGTTCCGCGCGAGTGGAACCCAATCAGATGTCCGTGTGACGACAGGGCCGACACCGAAGGCGAGAAATAAAATTCCCCATAGAGGTGAAAAGATCAAGACCCACTGCCAAGCAAAGGGCTGACCTTCTTTGCGGGGCTGAGCGGCAAACCCACAAATGACGCCTCCAACAATGGACGTAATTAGCGTCAGAACCCACTGCTCTTGGGGGAGCCCAGGCACTACGTTGCATCCATTGCGAGACAGGCAGGTTTGGATTGCGTCTAATGCATCTGTAATGGAGGCTCCTTCTCCGTGGTCACGCACATAAAATTGATTGCCGTAGCGAGTCTGCAACTCAATCCAGAAGGTGCGAGGAAGAAGCTGATAAATTGCGTCACCAACGCTGAAGTTCAGCAAGTTACCGCCTCGGGGATCGGCAATTAGCATGACGCTCCGGTCGTCCAATTTCCAGAATCGCTTGACTGCACGACCTGGTGTTTCCTCATATTGCGTCAAGACCCGGAGCTTCCAACCCGTCTCTTGCTCAAAAGTGCTGAGATCCCGATCTAACTGCTCCTCTTGGAGACTTGCTAGGGAGTCCGCCAAGTCAATGACGTTTGTGGGTTCGGATGGTAGTAACTCTGGGTTGTCGAAGGCGAGGGCTGGTGTGGCGATCGCCCACACCAACACAGTCGTGAGAATCGAAACACAGAACTTGATAATCTTCTGGCGAGAGCGATGCTGCATATCCATGGGCATGTACATTTCGGCAACGGCGTTGGGCTGTGAAAGATGTGCTCAGCCTATTTCATCAATCAATTGACTTGGAAGCATCGTTAGATCTAATGACCATAATTGATCAGCCAAATCATCTGAGCACTACTTCATTTTTGTGATGTAACTGAACCGTGATTAATGACAGTCTAGTTGAAAATGAGAAACGTTACATTAGTTAACACTTCTTTAAGTTAATCTAATACTACATTGAAAGCTTGTCGAACGGAATTCCTTAAAGGGTCTGGTGGAAAGCCAATGGGAATGCGAAGCTCCCATGTTCAGGACGTTAGTCCGTCTGTCGAATCGATTTCAGCGGCGCAACGTGGCAATCTTCTCAAATTCATAACGAAGAAATAGATTCATAACGAAGAAATAGAGGTTAGGGCGCCGTGAGGCACCCCAACCTCTATTTCTTTATAAATTTTGTCAAGCTGTATCTGCGATGCAGATGAATGAGGGAATCACTGAATGCTTACATCGACGCGTCAGTCTCATTAATGATTGAGGGAAAGGTGAACTAGAGACATTTATCTAGTCGTGAGAGTGATGGGGCACTGGATGAGGAAGGTTCAGGTTTTCATCGGTTGGGTCTGTGTTAACCGGAATTGTGTCGGGGCGTGGAGCGTGATAGGGGTGTGGAGATGGTGCTTGCGCAGTAGAAGATGATTGATGTGGCTGATTTTCATTGGGTTGCGGCGACTGATTCTCATCATGAAAAAACGTATGCCATGCTGCTTTAATGCCTGCGATCGCACTCTGAGACGTGACTCGGGCTTGAATCAGCTGTTTCCCAGTGGACTCTAAGCTGCGATCGACCTGCTGAACAATTTGCTTGGCGCTCCCAACTCCGTCTCCTAAATCTTCGGTCAACTGATTGAGTTCTTGAGTCGTTGACCGTAGTGCATCCAGCGTTGTCGGCAGTTCACGATTTAGAGTGTCAATCAACCGATCTGCACTCCGAACCGTCCGGTTCAGTTCTTGAATCGTCGGCAACAAAGAAACTAGAAAAACAACTAGGCTAATGGCGACCATGATGCATGAGACGCTTAGCCATAGGAACGGGTCATTCACTCGGTTTTGTCCTCTATCACGTGCCCTTAGTTATCTTTAGTTATTTACAGATTAGCGCTTGACTGATTCTTCAGACATGGGCGTTGATACTGGCCCCAAGTCATTTCACTGAACTGATTCTCCTCTGTGAGCGGCCGTTCCTTAATCTTTCGAATCTGTTGCCAACGGCCTGACGCTACGCGATTCTTCAAATCCTGAATTGTTTGACATTTCTGAAAGCCGTCGATTTTCTCTTCGACTTGCTTCAAGACCAGCAGCGATCGCATCTTTCAATCGGACGAGTGTCTCATCCCAATTTTTGAGAGCTGAAGCTGACAAGCGATCGGCCTGTAACTGGACATTGGTTGATAAATCTTCTGCAATATCGGGCAGAGCATCGGCCGATTTTTTGATGAATCGACGGGTTTCTTTTCCGGTCTTCGGAGCAAGCAGCAGCCCAGTGACAGCACCAACCGCAGCTCCCAGCAGAAAGCCACCGATCAACGCTCCTGAATTTCCTGTTTGACGATCTGACATGGCACTTTGCCTAGTGTGAATGATGGAACTTGCGAGACTCTGAAGTAGAACGTTTGCAGGAAACCACGCCTATCAGCCTGCCTTCTCTTCCTCACATCATGTGCCTGCCCACGGCGATCGCGCTCTAAATAGCCTCAAGGCACATGCTACCTCACTTTTCTCCCATATGCGTTTGTGTTTTAAGGGATGACGGTTTTGATCGAGCCTTTGACGAAAACCGCATTGAGCGTGTAGCAACGAATCGGATGATGATGAAGGCTTGCCAACCGTTTCCGATCGCGCTCTGTGCTCTGGAGTAAAGCATTCGGATGGTGTGAAGCACAGTCACGAGCGATCGCAATTTGTAGGGTTGACTCGATAGTGCATCGGCAAGTTCCTCCTCAAGGTTGACAAGCTGGCTTGACCAGACGAAAATCTTGCGCCGTAAGCGATTGAGTCGCCAGGCTGTCCCCAAAAAGACAAGCGTTAATCCTGCATTCAACGTTAATAGACCAATCAGCCATTCAGAATGATGTGTCATAGAACAGTTCCCCAGTAACTGTGATCGTCGTGGCTATAGCCATTGCACAGGCATATTGCGGGTGTCAGCGATCTCGCCCACGGCGTGGATGCGTAAGGTCTATCGTAGTGAACCCGAATGTCTTCGTAAATACAAAGCTGACCCTACCGACATGACAGTCCATCCCATTGCATGAGATGATGTCTTAACAATCTTTATAAGAAGAGTTTAATCTGCGCGTATGGCTAACATTCAATTCTCACGCGGTGTGTCCGAGGAAGTTATTCCTGATGTTCGCTTGACGCGATCGAAGGATGGCACCAATGGAACAGCAACTTTCTATTTTGAAAATCCAAATGCTCTCGATGGTGACAACGCAGAAGAAATTACAGGGATGTACCTTGTGGATGAAGAGGGCGAACTTTCAACCCGTGAAGTCAAAGGCAAATTCATCAACGGCAAGCCTTCAGCCATTGAAGCGGTATACGTGATTAAGAGCGTTGAGCAATGGGAGCGATTTATGCGGTTCATGGAGCGCTACGCTGAAGAGCATGGTCTAGGGTTCAGCAAATCGTAGTTGCTCTCGTTAATGCATGAAGCTCTGGACACTTGAAAGGGATAGATTCTTTTTGAACGTGCACTCAAGGGAAATATTTAACCCCTGGGATTACTGACGTACCGCTACATTTCCCAGTATTTCCAAATCGAATAGGCCAGCGTTACAACGCCTGTGAGAATGGACGATTCGTCGACGTGAAACTTTGGATGATGAAGCGGATAGTTTGGCTGAGTCTCAGTACCAACGCCGAGACGAAACATCGTACCCGGTGCATGGTCGAGGTATAAGGCAAAATCTTCAGCCCCGAGAGACGGTTCTCCAATGATGTGGACTTGATTGGGGCCCCATGCCTCTCTTGCAGCAGCTTCAGTAATTTGCGTTAGTGCATAATCGTTTTGAACAGATGGAACACCCCGCTGATACTCAAGCTCGTATGTTGCACCATACGTTTTACAGACACTAGCGACAATTCCTTCAATCCAGTCTGGTAGTGATGCGCTGGTCTCTGGATGAAGCGATCGCACCGTCCCCGTTAGCTTCACTTGATCGGCAATCACGTTGGGTGCGCGTCCGCCGCTGATTTGTCCAAACGTCAAAACGATTGGATGCAGAGGATTCTGGGTTCGACTAATTGCTTGTTGAAGGGCCGTGATAACTTGTGCTGCAATCCACACCGCATCAACAGCTTCGTGGGGGCGTGCTCCGTGACCTGATTCCCCGAGAATCGTGACCGAAATGTCATCAGCAGCAGCAGTCAGCGCTCCGTAGCGGATGCCAACTGACCCCGCGAGAAGCGTTGGAAACGTGTGTAGGCTAAAGATTGCAGAAACGTCATTCATGACGCAGTCGCGCAGCATCCAGCCGGCTCCCTGGGCTGTTTCTTCAGCGGGTTGAAAAAGAAACCGAATATCGCCAGGTAACTCGTTTGCTAATTGAGCCAATACCATAGCGACACCAAGTCCAACGGTCGTGTGGACATCGTGTCCGCAGGCATGCATGATGCCAGGATGCTTGGATGCAAACGGTAGGCCTGTGCGCTCTCGAATGGGCAAGGCATCCATATCTGCACGAAGTGCAATAAGTCGGGAGTCTTGACCTTTTCCAGTCAGCTCGGCGATCGCCCCTGTTTTGCCAACAAATTCTTGAACTTTCAGCCCACACGAGGACAACACTCCAGAAACGTATGCAGCGGTCTGATACTCCTGGCCACTTAATTCAGGATGGGTATGGATGTGTCGCCGAATTTCAATCAGCCGAGGGGCGAGGTCAGCAGCAATATCTTTAATACGAGTCAACATACATCAGTTGTAGCAGGGGTTTAGAGCTTAATCAATGCACTGCTTGCCCCGATCATACGCAGATATGTGCTGTACAACACACAACTTGAAGCATTGTTTTGAAACGTTATACAGCCACGCTCTCAAAATATAGCTTGAGCCATTTAGGCTAGGACACCAAGTATCATTCAGTTACCTAGCCAACAGCCAAATGGCTCGCCGTCTTGTCTGAACAAAACTGGCGACGGCTATAAGTGCAATCTGTTCAAAAGAGTCGATTCTCTCCCCTTCAATTCAGCGACTCTAAAGTATTCTTAGCGTTCGTTTTGTTTCGAGGCTGCTCGTTTCCTAGAAAAGAACTCACAATAGAATGGGTAGTCCGTGTCTGAGCACCTTCATATCAGCATGAAACTGTATTGAAACAGAAGCGGTATGTTGGGGCACGCCGTTCTTAAGCAATTCGCATAGTGGTGTAAATTCGAATCTCCGCACTGGGGACGCTCCGCTGGTTTTCATGCTCAGATGGGTTCGGCTGACCGACTTGTATAATTTCTGTTTCAGATGGAGCTTGGATTGTATGCTGTGGGCGATCGCGCGATGGATGCAGGACACTAGCGAGATGATATCAAGCCAGTCCTTTGGCAGGATGGCAACGCTTCCCTCCTCGCTGCGGCTGTTGCCATCGCCTCAAGATGTCGTTACCGATTGGAAAACGGCGATCGCCACCTCAACACAGACTTGGTTTCGAGAGCATCCATTCCTTGCATGGTCGCTCGACCATCCGATGATGAGTGTTATTGGCCTTCTCTTGGCGCTCTTATTCATCGTGTCATTTTTGCAGCTCACCGTTGAAGTGGCTCGACAGTTATGGCTCGTCATTTTGCAGCTTCCGCTTCAAATTGCTCGATGGGTATCTCTATATCTCGCTAAGCTAGCAAGATGGAGCCTGACAAAAATAGGTCGCTTCTTACACGACTCTCTACTCTCCGACGAGCAAGGAGCCATCACGAAAGAGGCTGTGCCCCATGATGCGTCACCTGTTACGACAATCGCCCTACCTGAGCATCATGCGGCGATCGCTGACCAGGAGATTGCTCAGCTCCTCTATCGTCTTGAGGAATTGACTCAGGAGCAAACAAAAATTTTGCATCAGATCGCTCGGCTCACTGAAGCGCAATCAGTGTCGAATCGAATTCAACTGAATTAGTCAGGTCAGGATTGATTGAGTTGCGCTTTTGAAGACAGCCACTCCTGTAATCAGCAATCAGCCTGATGATTGAATGATGGATTAGTCGGCGATCGGCTCATTCCCTTTGACGCCATACATCAGCAAGCCGAGCGTAATCAGTGCGGCTGCGATGGCTGAACTCTATCCGATGAATTGAATAATGCTACTCCAGGCTGACCAGGTATCCATGAGGCCGTAGTAAAACAGATACGCGCAGGCCCGCTATTGCTGACAATACCGACCCAAATGATTCCCATGGACCGCTTTTCAGCCAGCGAAGCCCGGAGACCAAAATAGTAGCCAACACATAATGAAAGATACGCCCAGCCCAGCATTCGAATGAAGATATAGCTTCCCTATTGAGGAAGGCCAGCAATCTCTAGAACGGAAGCGGGAAAGAGAAGAAGCGGAATGCACCAAACAATTACAGTAGCCGCAATTTTGAAGATGAATATCCTAGAGAGATTATTCATGAATGCTCCTTGATCGGTTTGCCAACAGTAGTCTCTTACATCAGCAACATGCCTTGAGGGATTAATATTCCTACCATTCATTCATTGGGACGATAACTTCTTGACATTTCCTAGGGCTGCTTCTCAGTCAGTTGCTCGCTGATACAGTGAGCATCCAGCAACAGCAGTGGATTCTGCTGCATGACGAGACAGGGAGAGATGCTTTCAGCGAGTGCTGGGGGGGTATTGTTTGGCCCATTATCCATGGCTGCTTCTAAATCTGATACATACTGCCGGGTCCAATTGTCTTCTAGATAGTCCGAATCGTAGGCTTTTTGATCCAACAGCCAATAGTCAATGCCATAGGCCTGGATAACGGCGATCGCCACTTCGGGGTCGGGACTATACTGGGCTCGCAATAGGTCAACCACGCGATCATGAAACACACTGTAGAACCCTAAATGATAGGGAATGGCATATTCTCGCCCAACTAAGATCGGACGCTGTGCAAAGACAGGAATGTTGTTGACATCTTCAGCAACAGAAGCGACGAGCGTATCGGCTGGCTGAGTTTTAAGAAATTCATAGAGTTTTGGATTGCGACCCTGCTTGTATTTTGTGAGGGGAAAGCCATCAACGACTACCGGATAGGCCAAAATGGCTGTGCTAAAGAGAATCGCGATACCAATGTTGATCAACCGACG
>JBCBLF010000020.1:0-35457 GCA_038520475.1 Cyanobacteria bacterium J06627_8 | reverse complement strand
TGCGGTTGCCGTTAGAGTGAGAACGGGTAGCAGCCAGGGCACCGAATTCTTCATGGCTTGAGATACATCAGCATGATTAGTTAACAGTCCAAACACAACGTCTGGATACACATTGCTGCCGATTGCAAAGACAAGGGCGATCGCCAATGCAGTCGTCAGCGCGACTTGCAAGACAGGGAGAATCTGATCAGTCAGCCCTTTTCCTTTAAAGTTGCCAATCAGCGTTTGAGCTGTCATCCCAACGCCTTGCACGGTGAACTGGCTGAGGAGAACAATCTGCAACAACAGTCCATTCTCTGCTAATAGCTCAGTGCTGAACGATGCACTCAAGTTCGTGAAAATAGCGTAAGCCGAAATTAGAGCAACGAACCGTACAAGAATATTCCCTTTTAGTACAACTGCTGAAGTTAGACCCTGGCGATCGATCACTTGCTCCCAAGCCGGTTTAACAAACTGCCATTGGGTACTCAAGACCAGCGCCGTTAATCCGATTCCTAGCGCTAGATACTGGCTCAAGGCCGTTGCTAATCCGGCTCCCGTGCTGGCCCATCCCCATTTCAAAATCATGAGGTAGTCGAATATGACATTGCTCCCATTACCCACTAGCGACATGAGGAAGACAATGCCGTTCATCTCTCGACCCAGAAACCAGCCGATTAGCACAAAGTTGAGCAAAACAGCAGGGGCTCCCCAGATGCGAGCACTGAAGTAGTCGATTCCGGCTCCTTCAATGTCAGATGTCCCTGAGAGGATGGCAAACCCGAGTTTGTGGATGGGGTATTGGAGGAGGAGCATTCCTCCAGAGATGACTAGGGCAATGAGGCCGCATCGAAAGACAGCCACTAAGATGGCGATCGCATCATCTTGTCCTGCGGCATTCGCCGTTAATGCATTGGTGCTATTCCGCAGGAACTTCAACACGCGATAGAGATAGTCAAATAAAATGCCGCCTAGGATCACTCCCGCGAGCTGATTGATATCGGCCAGGTGGCCCAGGAATGCGGCATCAAACAGCCCCGCAAGGGGCACCATCATGTTGGATAACACAGCCACCGATGCTAATCGGTAGAACCGAGGCAAAAAGCCACGGTATGTTGTCAGTGTCGGAAGGGTCATAATTAACGTGTAACAACAGCCTGTTAGCGACACAGGCTGCTTGTCATATTTGCATGATTAGGGTGATATTGCCCAATTTATGATGATCTCGCGCCCAGTAAGCAATGGTCGAGCCAACTGCTAATCTCGCGTTGCCAGTCGGTGCATTGAGATAGATGACGGGATCTAGCCAACGGCTTGTTTATCTGATGAGTCGAGACTCGCGGCCCCGGAGCCAGCGTAAATCATCATCAATAACCCACCAATCAATCCCAAGTTCTTCAGGAAGCCTGTAAGCTTGTCTGGATAAGCAATGAAGGTGTGAAATAAGAGCGACGCTGGAATCAAAAACAGGATCAATAAGCTTGCACTAATTTTAACGCTATATCCAAGCGGAAGGGATAAGGCTCCCAATCTCTGAAATGCAACTGTTGCGATCGCCAAGAGTAGAGCCAGAGGCAATTTCTGACTAATCACGTCAACGAAACCCGAGAAACCTAACAGATGATGCAATCTTGCGCGTAAGAAGAGAAGAGCTAGACAGATGCAAACAGCAAGGGAGGTCTTATGGTTCTGGAATGGCAGCGACAGCATCAATTTCAAACAACATTCCTTCTGTGGCGAGTCGCGGTACAGGAATTAGCGTACTCGCTGGTTTTTGGTTTGGCCAAAATGCATTTCGTGCGGCAGAAATAATGCGTAGTTTCTCATCGGTATGATCAACTGAGAGGACCGTAATCTTGATGACGGTTTCTGGAGATGCACCGACGGCAGCAAGTGCTGTTCTTAGATTGGAGAATACTTGGTCTACCTGTTCAGAAAAACTGAGTGAATATGTACCGTCCTCTCGCTGGCCTGCGCCTTGCCCTGCAATGTAAACGAGCGTTGTGTCGGGCGGAACGATAACAGCCTGTGAAAACCCATAGTGACTCGAATCGGCAAGCTCAGGCGGATTAATAAATTGCATTGAATGAACTCCCATGTGTGAAACAAAAATCCAGCTTAAGAAAGTACTATCGTGAGCTCTCGTTTTGTCCGATGAGAACGCTAGTCAGAATGATGGCAACGCCAAGAAATTGTAGATGGGTAAACGTTTGCTTCAGAAAAACGTATCCCACCAGCGACGCAACAACAGGACTGAGCAGCCCTAAGTAAGCGACAGCGGTCGCCGTCAGTTTTTGAATTCCTCGAAACCATAGGATGTAGGCTAACCCGGTGCCGATTAAGCCGAGATATAAGAAGCCCAGTATATTGGTGACCGATATTTGCTCAAACGGGCCTTCAATGATCAAGGCCATTGGTAACAGCATCAGCCCACCCACAGTCAACTGCCACGCTGTAAACACGATGAGTGAAACCGATGGTGTCCATCGCTTAACGAGAATCGTCCCCAATCCCATTGAAAAGGCTCCGATGATCGCTGCGACGATGCCGATACCGTCTAGACGAGCACTTGGATCAAGGACCAAGAACCCGACCCCAATGCACCCGGCGATCGCAGCAGCAAACGATAACGTTGCAGGCTTCTGATTCAGGACGAGCCAGGTTAAGAAGACAACAATCAACGGTTGAATGGCTCCTGCTGTAGCCGCCACTCCTCCGGGGAGGCGGTAGGCTGCCACAAACAATAACGCCTGAAAGACGGTGATGTTTAACCCTCCTAGAATGAAAATTCGCCACCACCAGTGTCCTTTAGGAAGTTGCCTAAACACTGAAATGAGTAGCAGTCCAACGGGGAGGGCTCGGAGCGCTGAGACGAGCAATGGATGACCTGAGGGCAGTAGTTCTGTTGCAACCGCATATGTCGTTCCCCAAGATGCAGGTGCGATGGCGGTCAAACATAAATTGAACCAACGAGGTTGAGATTGTTGACGGGACGCGTTACGAGCCATGTCTTCCTTTTATCTTGATATCGAGATAAGTGATATCGTTAATGTAACTCGTATTTATCTTGATATCAAGATTGTTTAAAAGAAGTTTTTTGGTAATGAGAATATCTATTCCAAGTTATTTGGATGGTATGTGCCACAGCGCTGTGCTTCATCAATTCGCCTGCTACATCAGTGCGGCGAATACGGTCGTCTTGGTATGCTAAAGGCTGCTGAAATAGACATTGCAATGGATAGGTTGAGATGACCTCTGATCCAGTCGATACAATTTTGAGCCAGTGGAAAGAGGAGCGCCCCGATATAGACGCATCACCAATGGGGATTATTGGCCGAATGGCACGGCTGTCGAAATATCTTGATCGCGCTATCCAGGAAACATTCGCAATGTTTGAATTGCAGCCTGGAGAATTTGATGTATTGGCGACGTTGCGTCGATCGGGGGATCCGTATCAACTATTGCCCACCGAGCTTTTTAACAGCATGATGGTGTCTTCAGGCACAATGACCCATCGACTCGATCGACTGGAGCAAGCTGGCTTAGTGTCTCGTCGCCCTAGCCCAAGCGATCGCCGCAGTGTATTAATTACCCTGACTCCAAAAGGATTTGAGCTCATCGAAAAAGCCGTCGAGGCCCATGTCGAAAATATGCATCGCATTCTGAGTGATTTAGATGAGGCAGAGCGCGATACACTAGCGCAGCTGTTACGGAAGCTGCTGTTGTCGTTTACCCCCTAACGCTTGTCCCCTTAATGCTTGAATCTCAAAACCCTTTAACGATGGAGATGGATCAGTCATTCACAGAAAAAGATCGGATTGAATCTCTCAAAGCGGGAGTTATTGGGGCGATCGCCCTCGGATTGGCCTTTGCTGGATTGAGTTTGCTTCATGTGCTCTGGCGGCACACGCCGCTGGCGACGTTGGGCTTTATTCCGATCTATGGCATTGGACTAGAGGGACTCATCAGCGGAGCGATCGCACTCGTGTCTGGGTTTCTATTTGGCGTGACCTATCGATATATTGTTCGCACAGACGATAACCCTCATCTCAAAGCAGGTGCTGTTGGAGCTTTTGGTTTAGTGCGCGGGCTTTCTCAAGTTGACATTGGGCTGTTGCTTCATGGCAATCGCTGGCTGTTACTGCTGCTCGTTGGAGAGAGTATGGCGATGATGGCGATCGCTCAAGTTGTGATGGATTGGAGTTTCCGACAGCAATGGATTCAGCCGTTTGGGCAGACGGTTGCGGATACGCCTGAAGCTGGGACAGGGACACATGACGCTTCAGATACCATCGCGTATTAGTCCCATTCAAATTAAATTTCCTTGCTATTTTTTGGAATATCTGTTTAGAGAGACACATCTCTTGAAAACGGCGTTATTCTGTTGGCAGTAGCGAGAGGATGAAAACGTGCGATTAATCCACTGGTGTTTGGCAGGGGCCATTGTGTCGCTGACTGTCAGTTGTTCAGGACAAACTGACCCATCATCGCAAGCCAACCCATCTGACTCATCAACCCTGTCGGATAACGTGCAATCCACAGAGACGGTTCAGAGTCGCGATGATTTGGATGAAGTTCAACTCGAAGGGGCGATCGCCGAACCATCCGTTGAGGAACCGCCGAGCGACGTACCACCGTTATTTGCACCAACATCACCCGACCAGCGTGCTTCACAAGTGTCAGCAGGACGTCCTGATCCCTTTTCGTCTCTAGTAACCACGCCAACGATTGTCCCTGCCAGGGCTGTCACGCCTCAACCCCAATCGCAACAACCTCTTCCTCCCCAGCCATCGATTCAGCCGCTCCAACCGATTCCGCTATCATCTCTGCCAAGTTTGCCTCCCCCACCTGTGGCAACGGTTCCGATTCCCGTGCAGCCTCAGACCCCAGCACCGCTGCCGAATCAGACTCCGGTGCCGGTTGCATCCCCTCCCCCTCAGCCAGTCCCAGCAGCAGTTCCTGCCATTCAAACGGTTGAAGTCACGGGTGTCGTCAACGTCGGTGGCATGGCCCGAGCGATTGTTACAGTTCCCAATGAAGGAGGGGGTCGCTCTGTAGGTGTAGGCGATCGCATTGCTAATGGCCAAGTTCTTGTGAAACGCATTGATATCCAACCCGGTGGTGATCCAATCGTGGTGTTGGAACAAAATGGCGTAGAAGTCACACGCTTTGTCAGTCTTAGTGGAAGTTAACAACACGCAATTCACTTAACGTATGGATTCTGCTTACTCCAAATCAAAGGGGCGATCGCCTCGCTCATCTCAAGAAAGTCGAACGTTAGATTTTGGCAATACGTATCTGTGTCCGGTCTGTCGTCATGGGCATATTAGTCAGCTGACGTTGATGGATGCCTTTGCCTGTGATTTTTGCCGACACATTTTTGAAATTCATCCCCAGCAACAGACGATCACAGTTGTTGATAGTGCACAGTCTCTGTTCTGGCATTGGAATGGTCGAACGTGGACGTCCCGGAGCGATCTCGATGAGAGCCTGACCATCTTTTTGTGGATGGTTAGCGCATTTCTAACCATCGTTCCAGCGTCTATCATTGGCTTGAGCGCATACGTTTTTCCTCCGCTCCCCAACAGTCCAATGATTTGGCTTCCCTTTGCGTGGGCGATCGCTACGTTTTTAGCCCATTTGACGATGGTGAGCTGGTTAATGGCTGAACATTATCAGTTCCCGATTTACGTTCTTTCTAAACTCAGAATTCGACGGTGGCTCACGCATCAATCATGATGCGTTGATGCATCGCTTAATCTTGCCGCTATTCAGTCATCTCAGCTTCATTCCTTTCCTTGCTGCACAGCCAAATGGCTCGCTGTCTTGTCCGAACGGAACTAGTGACGGCTATACTAATTGAGTTGATGAGATGACTAAACAATGATGCGATCGCTTCGCCGTACAGGCTTCGGTGTCTTTTTATCCGGTGTGTTTTCAGCTATTCTGCTGTGGATAAGTGCAGGTAACTTGGCTTATGCAGATCTCGCGGACGATGTTGATCTGCTCCTGTCCACTAAAGATTGTCCGGTTTGTATCTTATTGGGAGCTGATTTATCTGGTGCAGATCTCAGTCGGGCGAATCTCAAAATTTCGGACCTCAGCGAAGCAAATCTATCGAATGCGAATCTCACCAAAGCCGATCTACTCGCTGCAAACCTAGTTAGTGCCAACATGAGCGGTGCAACGTTGGAAGGCGCTGACCTCTCGCGTACTGATTTGACGAATGCTGACCTCAGTGGTGCAAACTTAACTGGGGCAAATCTAGCAAGCGCGATGATGCTGGGCACAAACCTCTCTGGAGCAAACCTGGAGAATGTCTTCTGGTCTGGGGCTGACTTTAAGAATGTTGATTTGACGAATGCAACCCTAACTGGGGTTCGGTTACAAGGCGCGGATCTGACGGAGACAATTTTGTGTCATACAACGATGCCATCCGGTGATGTGGCTAATCGCGATTGCCCGAAGTAGAGCACTCATTAGCCTAGGTGCACAGCTCTATGCGTTCAACCCAAATCAGCATTTTTGAGGAAAGCTGCGCGGAGCGCGGCTTTCCTCAAAAATGCTGGTCTCTAGATCATCTATATGCGTACTGTTACAGGTGCTGCAATCGGTGCTTTATGGCCAACGGATAGATGAACAGATGAACGAATCAATGCTCTTGATGACTTCTAGGCATTGTCGACTCGGTGAATATTCAGAACATCACTCATCTTACGAATTTGAGCCAAAGTTCGATTAAGCTGCTGGGCGTTGCGAATCTCGATTTCAAGATCAATACGAGCTGGACGTTCGGGGAACGTCTTAACTTGAGCACTCGTCACGTTGATCTTGTGGTCGCTGAGTCGAGACAGCACATCTTTGAGAACTCCGACCCGATCCAACACTTCCATCTGAATCGGTATAGGGTAGGTCTGATTATTCCTTGCATTATCAGAGTTCCAGCTAACAGGAATGAGGCGATCGCCAGGAACTTGACTTGTATTTGAGCAACCTTGACGATGAATCGAAATGCCTCGACTTCCTTGCGTCACCACTCCGATGATGGCTTCTCCAGGAATGGGTTTGCAGCATCCTGCGATGCTGTGCAGCAACCCTTCGACTCCAACAATTGGAGCCGTTTTGTCGCCTGTACTTGTGGAAGATAGAGCTGTCACCGTTGGCTTGGAGACAGCAGCTAGTTCATCTTCTAGGTTCTTAATCTCAGGTTCAGCGATGGGCTGTTGGGCTTTGATGGCATCTCTCAATCGATTGACGACCAAGTTGAGAGTAGTTTCACCGTAGCCAAGTCCAGCCAGGAGGTCATCAACGCTGGGGTAGTTACAGCGTTCTGCTGCTTTCTGCATCGGATCAGACTTGAGCAATGCCTCAAATCCATTTTTGCCTAGCTCCCGCTCCAACATCTCTCGACCGCGAGCAATATTTTCATCTCGATGCGATCGCTTATACCACTGGCGAATACGATTTCGCGCTGCTGCACTGACAACAAAATTGAGCCAATCCAGACTAGGATGTGAGTTCTTTTGGGTAATGATTTCAACAATATCCCCGTTTTGAAGGGGTGTATCCAATGGGACGATGCGACCGTTGATTCGTGCACCCGCACAATGGTTTCCAACTTCTGTGTGAATGCGAAATGCAAAGTCTACGGATGTTGCTCCTCTCGCCAGGGCAATCACATCCCCGCTGGGTGTAAACACAAAGACTTCGTCTTCAAAGAGGTTAACCTTAACGTTCTCAAGATATTCTTGGGCGTCACTTAGATCGTTTTGCCATTCCAACAGCTGTCGGAGCCACGTAAATTTTTCATCTTCAGCAGAGACTTTGGCAGATGATCCCGCCTCTTTGTATTTCCAGTGAGCTGCAATTCCATATTCTGCGATGCGGTGCATGTCAATCGTACGAATTTGCACTTCAATGGGCTTTCCAGTATGCCCAATGACCACAGTATGAAGCGATTGATATCGGTTGGGCTTTGGTAAACCAATGTAGTCTTTGAAGCGACCTGGAATGGGGCGAAACATGTCGTGAGCAATCGCTAGGGCCCGATAGCACTCTACGTTTGTTTCAACAATGATGCGCACAGCTGCAACATCATAAATCTGGTGAAAAGGCTTTTGCTGGCGCTGCATCTTCTGGTAAATCCCATACAGATGCTTAGGTCGACCACTTACATCTCGACAAGGAATATTAACCCGTTCGAGCTGTTCTTGGAGAGCCTGAGCGATCGCCGTCAAACGTGACTCGCGATCGGTGCGTTTGTCAGAAACTAACTGCTTAATTTCTTCGTAGGCTTCGGGTTCAAGATACTTGAATGCAAGATCTTCAAGCTCCCATTTGAATCGGCCAATTCCCAGGCGATTCGCTAGAGGTGCAAAAATTTCGCGCGTTTCCAGAGCAATTCGACGACGTTTATGGTCAGCTAAATGCTCCAGCGTTCGCATGTTGTGCAGCCGATCAGCAAGCTTCACAACAATGACTCTAATATCTTGAGCCATGGCCAAGAACATGCGGCGAAAATTTTCTGCCTGGCTCTCTGTTTTGCTAGAAAAGTTGAACTTCGACAGCTTGGTAACTCCTTCAACGAGCTGTCGAACTTCGACTCCAAATCGGTCTTCAATTTCTTCTGGTGTTACATCTGTGTCTTCAACAACATCATGTAAAAAGCCGGCAGCAATCATGGTTGCACTGCCACCCAAATCTCTCAGAAGTCCTGCGACTGCCACAGGATGTTGAATGTAGGGTTCTCCTGATGCTCGACATTGCCCTTCATGAAGCCGATAGGCAAAGTCAAAGGCTCGGCAGATCAAATTATTGTCATCCGCACTCACCGTTGCTAGCGCTTCTTGACCTGGATAATCGGCTAACAAACAAGAGCGCAACCAATTTGGTATTTCAATGTCAGAAGGTAGAACGGGAGACGGGGTTAGGTTCATAAAACGGTTTAAGAGAATCTCGCTGTTCTCACGGTAGATGAATGACCAGACTACAGACCCTAGTGATAGGTATCTGCAACAGATGTTGAAATGGGCTGTGGCAGACATTCAACTAAATGAATGGGCTGCATATTTTGAGGCATTTATGATTACAAACTCAACTTAATTCAGCAGTAGTCACGAATCACAATTCAACAGGGAAACAACGGAAATCGATGAGTTAAATCGATACGTTGATTAGATGACTTTACCATCAAAGAGAAAAGCGATCGCCCTAATCTGTAGAGTCCAAAAGGATTGAATTGAATGTTGAGCAGTCAAACATTTAAGAAGGCTGAACAACTAATTCAAGCAATTCATGAGTAGTTCAAATGAATTGAGAGGAAGCAGAACAAACGTGCTAATTCCTGTTTGTACCTGGATGAGGGAGACTGCTTACTGACTCCATGAAAGATAATTTAATCTACATGACAATCTGCAAAAATGAAACCCTACTTGTAACTACATAGTTTGGCCTTGAAACTATAATACATTTACTTTTTTTAATATTTCTAGTATTTCACAGTTATATCGGTTTCTAAGCATCAGTTGCTAATGAAGACTATCTCGTGCTGCGAGGCAGATCTCATGAGTAGCTGATATTTATGTTTAGGAGACTTGATATCAATTTCTCTGTATCCAGAACATTTAGAACTCATATAAGTCCTATTAAATAAATTCAATCCAATCACCGTTGACTCGGGCGATCGTTCCTCCCGGTAGTGGATCGGTCTGAGAACGATTAGGGGCTGTGATGAGTGCTGATAATTTTTCGATGTGTTCGAATGTGGGTGCTTTAGACAGCAACTTGAGTAAGCACTTTCGCATCACTCGTCGCTGAAGACTAAGAGGACACTGCATGAGTTGGCGGCGCTGAACTCTGAGGCGAGCGATCGCTGCAGTGGTGCCTTCAACCTCATCGAGGAGTGTTGCCGCTGATGGACGCTCGTCAACAGCCTGCTGAAAGAGCTGATCCGCCTCAGCTTCAAGATAGGCGGCATCTGCCTGAAGCACCTCCACTGTGGTGGCTAGCGTGTACTCAAGATTGGGATTAAAGTGCTGTGCTAAATAGGGTAAGACTTCTGCTCGAATGCGATTGCGAGCGTAGTGTAAATCGTCATTTGCAGGGTCGTCCCAGACGGGTAGGGAGAGCTGCTGGCAAAAATTAGCTGTTTCTGTTCGCGTGATGGTCAACATTGGACGCACAAGGGCAATATTTGGCGCTAGGGAACGACTCCATCCCAGTGCAGACAACCCATCGATTCCACTTCCTCGAATGAGGTTGTATATCAGCGTTTCGGCGCGATCGCTTGCGGTGTGTCCGGTTGTCACACTCGTGAATCCGTGCGTTGTGGCAAGGGTGCTAAGGGCTGTGTAACGCCAGTTGCGCGCAGTGGCTTCTCGGTTGTCTTCGGCCACAGCGTCAGGAGCCGTCACGAGGTGAAAGGGAAGATTCCAGCTCTCTGCGATCGCCTGTACGTGTCCGGGGAGCTGGGGAGAATCTACAGCCCATCGATGATTGCAGTGAGCGATCGCGAGTTTCCAGGCCCATTTAGGTTGTAAATCAAGCAATAGTTGAGCCAGGCACAAGGAATCCTGTCCACCTGACACGGCAATGAGAATCGATTCTTCAGAGCTGAACAGCTTTCGTCGCCGAATCGTCTGGTGCAGTCGATCATGAAGCGAGGTCCAATTCAGCGGCATGGTTAAGTTCGTCGACTGACGGAGCTAATCAAAGACTGTTGAGGGACTGTTGAGTCTATAGTGCCTGGCGCCTTAAGAAAGGAATGAGAGCTTCAGTCACTTTTTCAGGCCAGTCTTCTTGAGCGTAGTGCCCAACCTCTTCAAGCTTAACCAGATCAGCGTCAGAAAGCTGACTCGCTAACGTTTCTGCCATGTCAACAGACAGCCATGGATCAGATATACCCCAGGCCAGTAATGTTGGTTTATCCCAGTTTGTGAACCCTGATTCGATTTCTGCAAGTGCTTTCGAGAGCTGCAAATTTCTCACTGCGATAAAGAGCGATCGCCCCGAAGATGAGCTCCTTAAAAACGGACGACGATAGACGTCTAAATCCTCGTCATCTACCTCATACGGACTGCCACCCTCTAGCGTTCTGTCGACGAGGAGAGGATCTTGCGTCAGCATTTCACCCACAAGGGGAATGCCCAACTGCTTCATGCGCCAAGGTAGTTTTGCAGAAGCGGCAATAGGCGTATTGAGAATGGCCAACCGCTCAACTTTATTGGGGTTTCGAAATGCGTATTGAAGCCCGACTGAGCCTAAAAAGCCCTGCACCACCAGGCTAACCGTTTGAATATCTAAGGCGGTTAGGAATTCATCTAGGGCGCTGATATAAGCATCTGGTGTGTAGGCAAACTCTCGCTTTTCAGGCATGTCTGAAAAACCCGTGCCAATCCAATCTGGGGCGATCGCCCGGAACCCCTGGCTCGCCAGTTCGGGTAGCACCTTTCGCCAGCTATAGCTTTGGGCTGGAATTCCGTGCAAGCAGATCACAGGAGGTCGGTCATTAGGGTTTTCGGGGACGGCCTCACGATAAAACCACCCGAGTTTTCCAACGGTAAGGGTCTGTTCAAGAGTAGCTGGAGGTGCGATCGCCACGGTTGTTATCCTGCTTTATCTAAAAACGGTTCTAATGCATCATCCCCGAGAATGATCCCCGACACAGCACCGATTTCTGGTCCTGTTTGATCTGGGGATCATCATCTTACCGTTCTAAGGGGACGCATTGAGTGGCTCGCTTTACCACGAGGCAACGTGCGCTGACTGATAGCTATTTCAAATGCGCAACCGTGACGCCAGTGCCACCGTCTGCTTTGTCTGCGAATTCGAATGTTTCGACCTGGGGATGTTGCTTTAGAAATGTTTGAACACCGCGCTTCAGTTTCCCTGTGCCATGTCCGTGAATAATCCAGATGGGGCTGGTCAGGGCAGCGGCGATCGCCCGATCAAGTTCAATTTCTGCATCTGCGACGCGACTGCCTCGGAGGTCAATCGTGTTTTTCGATGTGCGTACAGCTTGCGTATTCGACTGTTCAGCTGCTCGGGACGCTGGTTTGGCATCAGGTTCGGGCTTTGGTTTCTGGGGCAGTTCAGCCTTTTCTCCCTGGAGCGATTCCACATCTGATAGAGAAACGGTCATTTTCATCAAACCAAAGCGCACGGTTAATTCGCCATCATCATCTGGCAGCGTCAACACTTCAGCTGTTTGACCAAGTCGAGGAATTCGAACTCGTTCACCCAATTGAGGCCGATAACCTGGTTTTGGCTTTGCTGGCTTTTGCTGAGATGGAAGGTGTTGATTAGCAAGCTGTTGGATAGAATCGGTCGCTTTTTGAGCTTGCTGAGCTGTTGGATTTCCTTTCTGAAGTTGCCGAATCACGCTTGCAATTTCCGATTTAGCCTCGGCGATCGCCGTTTGAATTTGCTGTTCTTGTTCGTGTTTGAGCTCTCGCTCCCGTTCCTTGAGCTGAAAGGCTTTGCGGGCGACTTCAGCATGAAGTCGTTCAGCTTGTTTGAGTAATGCGGCTGTTTCAGCTGCTTTGGCTTCTTGCTGCCGACGCTGATCTTCAAGTCCAGCAATGACTTCATTCACATCACTCGATGCGCTGAAACCAACATATTCTTTGGCTTGGTCAATCACGGTTGAGTCGAGGCCCAATCGAGCAGCGATCGCCAATGCATTTGATCGCCCAGGAATTCCCCAAAGTAGTCGATAGGTCGGCGACAGCGACACATCATCGAATTCAACCGATGCATTTTCAAATCGCTCGTCCTGATACTTCAGCGCTTTTAGTTCGCCAAAGTGTGTCGTCGCAATTGTAAGCTGCGCATGCTTTGCTAGATGTTGCAACAGGGCGATCGCCAGCGCGCTTCCCTCAGACGGATCGGTTCCGGCACCAACTTCGTCTAGCAGGATGAGCGAATTGGATGGAGCGGATAAGGACGGTGAAACGTTGATTCCCTGGGCGTTGGAAATTGTCTCACTCTCCGCATCATCATATGTTGTAGCTTCTTCTTCAGCTACCTGTTCACGGTTATCTTCACCATTGGCGATGTCTTCACGCTCAACGCCTTCACTTGCTGCTGCTTGATTTGATACTTCTGATCCTTCTTCACGCTCAATTCCTTTACCCTCAGCCCTTTCACGTTCAGCCCCATTGCTGGCCACGTCTAAAGGAGCGATCGCTGCTAGTACGCGACTAATCCGACGAATATGTCCTGAGAAGGTTGAAAGGCTTTGTTGCAGAGATTGCTCATCTCCAATGTCAGCCAAGATATGTTGGAACCAGGGTAATTGAACAGGTTCGCTGGCCGGAACGAACATCCCTGCTTTCGCCATCACACAGGCTAAACCCAGGGTCTTGAGCGTGACGGTTTTGCCACCTGTATTGGGTCCAGTAATTGCAACGACACGAATCTGAGGTTGAATCGACAAGTCAATGGGCACCACCGTTGGGCCCTCTTCATGGTGCTGTTGCCAGACGAGAAGTGGATGGCGCAACTTCCGCAAAACAACACGTTCGTCTGTGGAGCGATCGATAAATGTTGGAGGATAGGCATCAAGCCAAATGGCATAGCGTGCCCGTGCAGTTGCAAGGTCAAGAGTAGTGACAATCAGCAAGACCTTTTCAATGTCAGGGACAATCTGAGCGATGTGCTCAGTGAGTACACGACACACTTTTTCTTCTTCAGTTTGCTCTTGTCGAAGCGCTTGGCGAAATTGATTCCCTAGGTAGACGATGCTGTCTGGCTCGATATAAAGGGTTGCACCGCTGGTGGAGGCATCATGCACGATGCCGGGTACCGCGTCTTTTTGTGGTGCTTTGACGGCTAACACAAAGCGATCGCCTCGTTGCGTGATGACGGATTCTTGAATGGCCCCAGATTGTCGCTGCATCAGCTTTTGAAGGGTGTCATAGATGCGATCGCGCAGGCTGCGGATTTTTTCTCGAATTCCAGCAAGTTTGGGATTTGCTCGGTCAGACACGCGACCATTGTCATCGATGCAGCGATGAATATCTTGTTCCAGGTCTGGATGAGTGCGCATGTCAGACACTAGCGCTTGCAGAACTGGGACGTCGTCTTGAGCATCAATCGTGCGACGCAGCTGACGTGCCCCTGCGAGCGTTGTGGCAACATCCAACAGATCTTTCCCCATCAGAACTCGACCCTTTTCGGCATATTCCAATGGTTGCCAGATATCACGCAATCCACCGAAAGGCAGTCCATTTGGGAGATTGATCTCCAGATAATAAGCCTCTTGAGTTTGCGTTAACAGGTGAGTGCTATCGTGCTGGGTTTCTGGAATCGTATGGTTTCGTGCGGCGATCGCCCCTAGCTTTGTTGCAGCAAACGTTGAGAGATGCTGGCAAAGCCGCGACCATTCGAGAAGTTCTAGTGTTTCTGTTTGAATCAAAATGCCAGAGACTCAATGGAAGATTTACGAAAAGTTCAGCGTTTAACGTCAAAACTCGTAGGACTCACGTCTTTGTCGGTGATGCTTGCCAGTACCCACAGAAACGTACCATCCAAAGTGGACCTGCATCAGCCTTGACTCATTACGCATGACGGACAAGAGAGCAAAAAATGAGAGAGCAACAAAATTGCTCATTTACTTATCTTAGACCTCTCCTACAAACCTCGCATCCGTCGAGGAGAATTCCTGGGATCACTGCAGCTCAGGCTTGACAGATAGAAATGTCATGATCAGTGAGTCTAAACAAGAAGTTCAAGAACAAGAAGACCAAATGCCTTCAAATGCTCTTCACTCGTACTAGTGAGCTTTCGAATTGAGCGACTAAATTTATTCTCAGACATCCTTAATCTCCCGATAAAGTGGACTTCAGGGGAAATTCAGTTAGCGTTGATACACTTTGGCTGATTGACAATGTTGTCTTTCTTAAAAAGTGTGAGGAATATGGTTAACAAGAGTTTACGCGCGTTATTACTAGCTGCACCTGTTGCACTAGGTGCGTCGATGACTTCTATCGCACCGGCGCTTGGGAATGAGGCTTCTGATGTGCTCTCCGTCTACGCACTCGAAGGCTCAGGGTCAACTGATAATATGGGGCAGGTTACGTCTGTATCTCAATTATCTGATGTTGAGCCCACTGACTGGGCATTTCAGGCTCTCCAGTCTTTGGTTGAGCGTTATGGCTGTATTGCTGGTTATCCAGACGGAACCTACCGTGGTAACCGTGCAATGACTCGTTTTGAGTTCGCTGCCGGTTTGAATGCATGTTTGGATCGCATCAATGAATTGATCGCTGCTGGTTTGGCTGACAAAGTTAGCCGTGAAGACCTTGCTGTTCTTCAGCGTCTTCAGGAAGAGTTCGCTGCTGAGTTGGCAACCCTTCGTGGCCGTGTTGACGCTCTCGAAGCTCGTACGGCTGAACTCGAAGCAAACCAGTTCTCTACAACAACTAAGTTGAGAGGAGAAGTCATCTTCTTCACTCCTTTCGCGATTGATCAAGATGATAACTTTAATGACCAAGCCACCTTTGGTTATCGGGCTCGACTCAACTTCGACACTAGCTTCACGGGTGAAGACCGTTTGAGAACTCGTTTAGAAGCAGAAGAAATCCTCGATTTTGAAGGTGATCAGCTTGGATTCCAGGCTGGTGGTGATAGTGGCGGTAGCTTCGAGCTGGACGACTTGATCTACTCCTTCCCAATTGGTGATTTTGCTGAGATTGTTATCGGTGCAAACGGTCTAGACATCGATAACGACTACAGTGACTCCATTAGCCCCTTGGATAGCTCGGGTAGCGGTGCCATTTCTGAATTTGCTGACCCTCGTCAATATGAGCAGGCATTCCCCGGAAGTGGTGCTGGTATTGGTGGTAGCTTCAGCCTTATTGACAACGATGACTTCGGTCTTTCTCTGGATGTAGGTTACGTTGCTGATGATCCGGCTTCTCCTGCTGAGCAAGAAGGTTTGTTCAACGGCAACTATGCAGCATCCGCTCAGCTAACCCTCACCAGTGATTTCCTTGATGCAGGTATCATGTACTCCAACTCATTTGCTGTAGACAGCGATGAGTTCGACCAGGATGTTTACGGTGATGTGCTTGGTGGCGTCCCTGCTGTTGCAAACACCTACGGTGCTCAGCTCAACTTCAAGTTCCTTGAGTTTGTTGAGTTTGGTGGTGGTGTTGCTTTCTCTGATGTTCAGCAAATCGGAGCGGCTGATGATTTCGACCTTTGGAGTTGGCAGGCAACCCTCGCTGTTCCTGACCTTATCAATGATGGCGATTTGCTTGGCATTCTCGCTGGTGTTCCAACTTACACGCGTGACTTAGATGGTGCAACGGATGACACTGGATTCCTGGTTGAAGGGTTCTATCGTTACCGGTTGAACAGCAACATTGACATCACACCGAGCATTATCGTTCTTACGGATGCGCTTAATGATAACGACAACGATGCAACCATTATTGGTTCTCTTCGAACTCGGTTCCGATTCTAGGATGGTCAATCGTCAATCATAAGAGCTGCTTATCTAGCTTCTCTTGTGACTTGAGATTCTCTAGCTCCCCAACCATGCGGAGCTTTTTTAATGGGTATCCTTCAAATGAAGGGATGGAGTCGTCAGCTTTTCATATGATTGCGATTCTACTCTTTTAAAAAAATCTGGTATTGTTATGCTGTGGAATGTGTACGTCGAAGATTAGCGGTGCTATAACGTTAGTTACTGTTGTTCTTCGTATTTACCTAGGTGTGAGGACACTACGAATGAAAATGTTTAAGTCTCTATTGGTTACACCAGCAGTCTTGGGGGCTTCAATCATCGCATCTATGCCTGCGATGGCATCTGAAGCAAACACCACTGTTGCTAGCCTTGACCAAATCAATACTTACAGTGCTGAGGGTTTCGGTAACGATGCCGCTCAGGTTACTTCTGTATCTCAATTGTCTGACGTTGAGCCTACTGACTGGGCATTCCAGGCCCTCCAGTCTCTGGTTGAGCGTTATGGTTGTATCGCTGGTTATCCAGACGGAACCTACCGTGGTAACCGTGCGATGACTCGTTATGAGTTTGCTGCTGGTTTGAACGCATGTTTGGATCGCATCAACGAATTGATTGCTGCTGGCTTGGCTGACAAAGTTAGCCGTGAAGACCTTGCTGTTCTTCAGCGTCTTCAGGAAGAGTTTGCTGCTGAGTTGGCAACGCTTCGTGGTCGTGTTGATGCTCTTGAAGCTCGTGTTTCTGAGCTCGAAGCTAACCAGTTCTCTACAACAACTAAGTTGGGAGGAGAGGTTATTTTTGCAACTGAGGCTGCAATTGACCAAGGCAGCTTTGACGATCAGGCAACTTTCGGCTTCCGTGTTCGTTTGAACTTCGATACTAGCTTCACGGGTGAAGACCGTTTGAGAACTCGTTTCCAGGCTCGTGATCTTCCTGATTTCGAGACTGACTTCATCGGTCGTTCCTTCGCTGGCGGTGGCGGTGGAGACTTCGTTCTTGATGACTTGGTTTACACCTTCCCTGCATTTGACCGTGCTGAGATCATCATCGGTGCAAACAGCATCAGCTGTGATGACTTTGTTGCAAGTACAATCAGCCCTCTAGACAGCTCTAGCAGCGGTTCTGTTTCTGACTTTGGTTTCCCTCGTCAGTATGCGATCGCTTGTGACGGTGACCAGGGTGCTGGTGCGGTTGTTCAAATCTTTGATAACCTCAGCCTTGACTTCGGTTACTCTGCTGCTGATGGTACTTCTCCTGCTGAGGAAGAAGGTCTCTTCAACGGTGACTACAGCATCATTGGTCAGCTTACTTACTTGAGCGACTTTGTTGACGCTGCATTCACTTACGTCAACGGTTACGCTGGCGGTGGTTTCTACCAAGATACTCCTGAGATTGCAAACACCTACGGTGGTCAGATCAACTTCAAGATCAATGACACAATTGAGCTTGGTGGTGGTGTCGCTTACGTAGACGTTCAGGGTATTGGTTCTGCTGAAGACTACGAGGCATGGAGCTGGCAGGGTACGCTCGCACTGAACGATTTGTTCTTAGAGGGTAGCCAGTTGGGTGTTGTTGCTGGTGTTCCTGACTACTCCTTGGATGGAGAATTCATCGAAGGTGATGACAACGGTTTCTTGGTTGAGGGTTACTACGCGTTCCCAATCAGCGACAATATTCTCATCACTCCTTCCATCGTTTACTTGGCTGATCCTCTAAACGATGATGATAACGATGATGCAGTTATCGCTCACCTCAGAACAACCTTCAAGTTCTAGGACTCTTGAGTTTGCAAGTTTGAATTGCATGACTTAGGCAAATGCTCTGGTTTCTTCGGAAACTAGAGCATTTTTTATACGTTAAATGTGCGATCGCCCTGGGTACCGTCCCCCTTTACTCCATCATTCAACTCGCTATGGATATATTGAGCGATGCCTCTGTACTGAATGATGTCTGAATGCATCAAATATCCGTTATCTTCGTTATGATAGTCACCTGTCAGTTATCGCGCTTGCATCTGCACATCATCGGTTGATGAATCAGGCCAATCATCGAATCTGATGTTTACAGGTCTATGTAAGGAGCGCTGCCATCATCCCTTATTCAACGTTTGACACATGCGAATTGCTCAGAATATTACTGAACTTATTGGCAAAACCCCATTGGTTCGGCTCAACCGAATCCCAAAGTCAGAAGGATGCTTAGCTGATATTGTCGTCAAGCTGGAAGGGATGAATCCGTCTGCGTCTGTGAAAGATCGCGTCGCTGTCAGTATGATTGAGACTGCTGAGCGCAAAGGACTGATTTCTCCAGACCGGACTACCCTTGTTGAGCCAACGTCTGGAAATACAGGTATTGCCCTGGCCATGATTGCTGCAGCCAAAGGATATCGGCTGATCTTAACCATGCCCGAAACGATGAGTGCAGAGCGTCGAGCGATGTTATGTGCGTATGGTGCAGAGCTTGAACTGACGTCCGGTATTGATGGAATGGGGGGATGCATTCAGCGGGCTCAAGAAATTGTGGATACGTTGCCAGATGCTTACATGCTTCAGCAGTTTCAAAATCCAGCGAATCCCGACGCTCATCGTGAAACAACGGCACTAGAGATTTGGAATGATACCAACGGAGAAGTTGATATTGTGGTGGCAGGAGTTGGTACTGGCGGTACGATTACGGGGGTTGCGGACGTTCTAAAGCGACGTAAGCCACAGCTACAGGCGATCGCCGTTGAGCCTGCTAATAGTTCAGTCTTGTCAGGTGGCAAACCTGGACCCCATAAGATCCAAGGAATTGGCGCTGGTTTTATTCCGCAAGTGCTAATGACAGATTTGATCAATGAAGTTATCGCCGTCCGTGACGATGATGCTATTACATATGGGCGTCGGCTTGCTAGAGAAGAAGGATTACTTTCAGGAATTTCTAGTGGTGCAGCGTTAGCTGCTTGTATCAAAGTTGCCTGCCGTCCCCAGAATGAAGGAAAGCTCATTGTGATGATTCAGCCGAGCTTTGGCGAACGTTACCTCAGTACGCCACTCTTCCAAGATGCTGAGATTGCAACACCGGTGCTTCGCTAGATGCAAGGCTCTGTTAAACAAAGTATTTGTTAAAAAAGCAATGGTTTGCGAAAGATTCGAGTAAACCTTTGGTCTTTTCACCCAGCACGGACTAGCAAACCTTTTTATAATCAACGTGGTTAACTATTAACGTGATAAAACCTGGCTATGGCTGATTTGAATCACTACGATATTCTTCGAGTTTCTTCTACGGCAACTCAAGCTGAAATTAAACAAGCCTATCGCCAGCTCGCAAAACAATTTCATCCAGATAGCAATCGTAATGTCGCAACCCATGAGCAAATTGCAAAAATCAATGCGGCGTATGAAGTTCTTGGCGATCCATCCCAGCGGAAAACCTACGACACCTATTTGAGTTATTCCTATTCGACTCCGTCTCGAACTCGCCCATCCTATCGGTCGCGATCGTCGGCTCAATCCACTCGATCTGATTCGCCTAAAGATTCGAAAAGGCGACGGTCGTCTGGAAGTGTTGCTGACGAAGCTGTCAGCCAGTGGCTCAAGTTTGTCTATCAACCTGTATGTCGCACGCTCAGTCAAGTGCTCAACAAATTTGATGATGAAATTGATGCTCTATCAGCAGACCCGTTTGATGATGTGTTGATGGAGAATTTCCAAGATTATTTAGACGAATCGAGAGACGCACTTGGCAGGGCTCAGACATTGTTTCGAGCGCGGCCAAATCCGTCAAGTCTTGCAAAGGCTGCTTCTCATTTGTACTACTGCATCGGTCAACTCAGCGATGGCATCGATGAGCTAGAGAGATTTACATCGAGCTATGACGACTATTACATTCACACGGGACAAGAACTTTTTCGCATCACTCGTGGACTAAAGCAAGAGGCGCAGTTCCACGTTAGTCAGTTTATGTAGGTGCCTTGGTAAAAATCAAGACTCTATCAGCTGGCAGTCATGGCTTCTCGGCGTTATTGTTGGGCGATCGCCTGCTGTTTGAGGTAAGTGAAAACGCTCTTATCTCCAATATCTGAAGGAATTGCCTGAAAGAGCTTACGAGTGGCAAAAATCAGCATCAGTGTTGCCCAGGCTGCAAGGAATATTTTTTCTAATGATAATGGTAAGAGGTTAAACAGGTGCCCTAGTAAAAGGGTCGGAACGATCAACGTTAATCCCATCGTTTCTAAACGACCAAAGCAAAATGCTTCTTTGACGAAAATCCCCGTTAGTGCAGCGAATGTGAATCCAATTCCAAGAATGGTAACGGGCGATTGATATATCGTCATCAACAATGGTTGAGTCTCATTTAGGCTCAGCACAATTGCGCTGATACTGCCTACAAGCCAGAAAAGCTGGAGCAAGCGATGAAGAGGGATGAGATAGATATGAATCAGTAATAAGCTTCCGCCCAGCGACAGTGAAAATATCCAGTACAAAACTGTCAGGTAGGGCAAAACAGACTTCACCTGCTCAACCGATAGAACTAGTGCGGTACCCACAGCAAAGGACAGTGACGCGAGTAGCAACAGGCCACGATAGCCCATTACGCCAAGGCGATCGCCCTGAGTAATTGTGAAGTCTCCAAATTGTCCGTGATATGTTTCCGGGGAGATGGATTGTGAAACCATGGCTACCTTGCTGAGGTGACGACAAAGATCGGCAGGTTCTACGGCTATAGTGTCCGATCAGGTGCTGGAGTTTCAGTGGCTAACAGTGTTGAAGTCATAACCGTCGAATGACTTCTATTCTAGTCGACATTGAATGAGCCTAAAAATTCTGCGCAGCAATGCCCTTAACTAACGGAATAATACGTCATGAATCAAACCCTCATCAACGGTGTGTCAATTCATGGGATATGACATCAGCTATCTTGGGCAAGCTAATAGCAGTCTGAATCGTTCAGAGCCTTTACTCATAAGACCTGGCAAAGCTAACCAAGGATAAAGGTTTTGAAATTTGCTAGGTCGCGTCACGTATCTATTTAAGCATTCGAAAAATTAACTTATGGCAGATGTGTCGCGCCGTCCGCTGCTTTTCTTATTCTTAGAAATCTTTAACCAAGAAGGTGGCATTCAAACCTATAACAAAGACCTATTTGGGGAATATCTTCAGCTAGAGTCGTGTCCAAAGGCGGATGTTTTTTTATTGCGAGATAGACGAACGAAGCATAATCCCTTTGAACAGAAGCATCTACAGTTCCACTACTTTCAATTGGCTTCTGCAAAACTCGGTAGACTCTGGTTTGCGATCGCTGCGTTTTCCTATGCGGTCAAGCATCGCCCACAGCGCATCTTCTGCGGACATCTGAAATTGGCCCGTCTCACACAATTTATTGGTCAAACGCTGAATCTGCCTTACACCGTCATGACCTATGGCAAAGAAGTCTGGGAACCGCTATCGATGAGTGACCGGGAGGCATTAGTTCATGCGGATCAAATTTGGACCGTGAGTCGCCATACGCGCGATCGCACCTGTCAGGTGAATCAGCTCAATCCCAATCGATTTAGGCTCCTGCCCTGTGCTGTGGATGGGGATGTCTTTGTTCCTGGCGAGAAATCAGGGCCGCTTATTCAAAGATATGGACTCGAACAATCAAAGGTCTTATTGACTGTCGCCCGTCTCTGGTCTGGAGACATCTATAAAGGTGTCGATGTAACCATCCGTGCCCTACCTAAAATTCTCTCTGCTGTTCCGGCGGTTAAGTATTTAGTCATCGGTCGAGGCGATGACCAGCCGAGGCTTGCTCAACTTGCTGAGGATCTAGGGGTAAGCGATCGCGTTGTCTTTGCAGGATTCGTGCCGACGGAGCAACTTGTCGATCACTATCGCCTTGCGGATGGATATGTCATGCCGTCGCAAGAAGGATTTGGCGTTGTTTATCTGGAAGCGATGGCGTGTGGAATTCCCGTCATTGCAGGGGACAATGATGGTTCAACTGATCCGTTACAAGATGGTCAGGTCGGTTGGCATGTGCCCCATCGAGATTCTGATGCGGTTGCTGATGCTTGCATTCAGTTGCTGAAAGGCCACGATCAGCGATGTGATTCGTCATGGATTCGAGAGCAAACGCTAGCTGGGTTTGGCAAGCTTGCATTCCGGAAAACCCTAGCGACATTGCTGTCTTGATACTTGAAATGATGGTGGTGGGCTTCGTGGAAACTGACACAGTTGGTTGGACCGGTCCACAACCAAAGAAGAGAGTAAAGGGCTTTAGATTCTTTGCCAGACAATTGGGCTGCTGACAGCAGTTTGCAATTGTTTAAGTACAGCAGTGGTAATGTAGGCCACGGCACGGCCTACATTACCGCGCTTAATCCATGCGCACGGCGGTATGGTTGATGAAATAGTGCATGAAGGCTAGGCTAGAAGCACCAATGTGAAGGATGTTTCGAGTGAACCAAAGAAGCGGAAAAGGCATTTACATTAACTTCTCAGGGGTGAGCTTTTGGATAGCAGCTCTTGCCGTTATTGTGCTCCTCAGCTCTATTGGCCTTGGGTGGATTCTGAAGTCAATATTTTTCTTGCTGCTTTTTCTTTTGCTTGCTCCAATTGTGGCGCTTGTTATTTTCCAATGGTGGCTGAAACGTAACGTCATTGAGGATAGATGTCCTGCCTGTAATACGTCGTTTATCGTCGTCAATAATACTCAAGGACATTGTCCGAGCTGTGGCGAGAAAGTCACCGTGACTAATCAGAGATTTGTTCGATATCAGCCACCTGGAACAATCGATGTAGATGTGGTTGATGTCAGTGCAACTGATGTTAGTGCGTCTCCGAATGAGCTGGGCAGTCAATAGGAATTTTGCGGATTAACGCTCTTGTCTAACGGAGAGGCTGTAACCGTGCCTTCCCTGTGAGCGATCGCCAACGAAGATGTTGTAACGGCCCGCTTCCCAAGCTCCAGGAAGCTCAATGGTTCCATCGGATAGCTGATGAGACATGACACATTCGATGCGTCCTTGCTCATCTTGAATCGCCAGCGTTGGCTGCCCTTGTCCCTCTAAGGTAAATCTCAAAGCGACTAACGGCTCACCAACAACCAACTGGTGATTGGGAGTATCTGATATAAAGCCGCATTGACTGGATTGGTTACCACCTGAGCGGCCTTGGACGGTCACTGTGTTGCGAATCGGAGTCCGAATGGTGTCAGCCTGAACGGCGATCGCAGTCAATAGCCATGACGCGGTGAGTGCACCGGCGAGTGTGGCGATTCGAAAAATAGGTTTAAGTTTCATCGATCTAATCTGAACTTTGAACGTACTGAAAGTTGGATTCGTTTGATACAGAACTTACTATCTATTATCGGATTATTGAATGGCTTTTCGACTGAACTTGTGCCACTTGTCGAACCGCTGCCCTTCGGAATAGACCAGTGTTTTGGTGATAACAATTAGGCAGACATATCATTATTCTCCGTCGATTACCTTTTCTAGCTTTTCCTACTTAATTAAAAGATAAACATTTCGATAACTGTGCTCTATCTACCCATGAAAAATGCTAAGAGGCTACTGATTACGGGGCTAGCATCTTGTTTGTTGTTGATAGTACCTACAGTTGATGGATAGATCATACGGATGAATATCTATGCCTTTAAAGAAGAAACACATAGTATTTATCACTTTTGGAAAAACCACATATTTTCTGAAGATTCTCTTTTTCAATATGCTTAGATTTACGCAGTTGAACGTTTTTTCGTAGGCGCAGCCCATGCAAAAACATTTCCAAAGCCCAAACCCTTGTATGGAGTGCTTAAGTCCTGACGCTAGTAACAGGCGTTGGACTTGAATACTGATAAGAGACTTCACACAACATAGAAGATTCACTCACAGGCTGAAACGCCAACCTTTTATTTTCCATATCGCTGTGTGAATTTTCAAATAACCTTCCAAGGTGAGCACTAACCGGTGATGACGGATAGCGCTATTTGGATGAGAAAGGAAAAACCCGGCAAATTGCCGGGTTTACCTGAGATCATAAAAGCCCCCATGATCTCAATCTTTATGGATGTTGAAGCGCATACTCAATAGTGAAGGAATCCAATGAGTTCCTTTAGATTTTAAGAATACTACTTTCATCCTGACTGATACATCATCCGGTCGGCAGAGACGATGGTATGGTTCGTGAGAACCGATAGAACGAGCTAATAGAGGGAGAAACTCGTTCATAAGTAATGACAGTATGTATGGTGTGTCTGAATGCTTGCCAAAAAGTAACTGAGCTCGATTACCCTGGGTATCTTTGATATGAGAGCGTTTGATTTGTTAAATGAAGCTACCGCAATCTTGGGCCTTGCCCGACACGATTAAAAATCGCTTTGGACAAAAACGCTCGGGTAAGCAGCGAGCCATGCTAGCGGATGGCCATTTGCTGTTAGTGCTCCATCGCCGCCCTCGTGCAGGCGATCGCACTCGAACGGGCGTCTTTTATTGGCGTAAGCCGGATGGGAGCTGGCTCTATAGCGGGGGAAGTAGTGGACTGAGTCCACTCATTAAACACGTGAGAGAGTATAGCGACGCTGAGGAGACGCTAGCCGATGCATATGACCAAGCCACCACTGCGGATGATTACTTCGACATTCTTGAGCAAATTGGTCCCCTGCGCTTAGCTACGAAAAATCTTCACAGCACGCTTCAATCCGCACGGGAAGGGATTGCCGACGATCGAGATATCATTGACCTTCGTGATTCGGCACATGATATTGAGCGGACGTTGGACTTGCTATACGAGAATACAAAGAACGCTCTTGACTATAAAATTGCCAAGCGCTCAGAAGAACAAACACAGCTGAGTCTTGCTTCGGTAGAAGCTGGCCATCGGCTCAATATTTTGGCTGCTATTTTTTTCCCATTGACCGCTATTTCGTGTGTATTTGGTATGAATGTGGTCAGTGGTTTGGAGAACCATTCAACTGAAACGTTTTGGGCGATCACCCTCTCTTCTGTGGTGATTGGGCTGTGGGTACGCCGTTGGGTTGTTCGAGGCTCCTGGCGATAATCTAGGATTTTCTGACATGAAGCTTTCAGATTGACTCAGAACGATAAGATTTCCGCACTTCAGTTACAAAACCCTCACGATCGCCGTCATTGGTTCATTGAGGATGTTTAGGATGAGACGTCAGCAGATTGGTATTGATATTGATATCTACAGTTGCATCTAGGTTCTGATTATTGAGTTGGTTCTAACGAACGTTTAATCAGAGCTTGTCTATCGCATTTGCAGCATTGTTGAGAGCGATCGCCGGGTTCGGCCGTTCAGGTTCTTGTCCTACCCATTCTTCAAAGGAATGCATTATGCAGAGGTTTATCCGGGGCTGTATGGGGTGTATAGTAATCACCCTGGTGGCGTGTCAATCATCTCGCCAGCCCATTGGCGATCGCCCGACTGAGGGTTTTTCAGGCTCAACGATGCTGCCTGAAACCATCACACGATCACGGTCAGCAACGCCGATGCGACCAACGTCCTTGATGTCTAGTGCAAATGCCTCTGCTATGACTAAGCCTGTGCTGTTTTTTGACTATGCGTCTGATTTTTCAGAAGGTGTAGCGGTTGTTCGTGATCAGGATCAATTTCACTTGATCGACGATACTGGAACGATTGTGCTTGATGTTGACCCGGCATTGGATGGTGTTTCTCCGTTTTCGGATCAAATGTCGCTGGTGAAGGTGCGTGACTTTTATGGTTACATGAACCGTTCTGGAACAATTATTGTCGCCCCTCAATATACGAGCGCAACACCATTTTCTGAGGGGCTTGCAGCCGTTCGTACCGGTACAAAATACGGCTACATTAATGCTGCTGGTGAACTCATCATTGAACCACAGTTTGACTTAGCAACTGGATTTGTCGATGGGAAAGCATCAGCTCGACTCAATGACCAATATGGCTACATCAACACAGATGGAACTTGGGCGATCGCCCCACAATATGAAGATAATGGTCAGTTTTCAGAACAGCTTGCCGCCGTGCGGTTGAACCGAAAATGGGGATATGTTGACGAATCGGGTGAAGAGGTGATTCCTCAGACGCTTGATGGTGCGTTTACCTTTGCTGACCATCGTGCTCGGGTTCGAGTGGGGCCGGATTGGGGATTCATTGCTCCAACTGGAGCATTTGTTGTTGAGCCAACGTTTGCATTCGCCTCGGATTTCTCAGAAGGCTTGGCAGCCGTCATGGTTGGTACGAAGTGGGGATATATTAACGCAGACGGTGCGATGGCGATCGACCCTCAATTTGACTATGCGGCTAACTTCTCAGAAGGACTAGCAGCCGTTCAGCTTGATGGAAAATATGGCTTTATCACGTCATCAGGAGAATGGCTGATTCAACCTGAATACAGCAACGTTGGACAGTTTTCAGAGGGATTTGCCTGGGTGCAAATGGATCAACAGCGAAGCTATATCGATGTTGAAGGTGTCTTACTACATTCTCCCTAACTCGGCCGCTCTTGAAAGAACAAACAGTTACAGATGAGGGTTGCCTCGCCACATGGGGGAAACCCTCATCTGTAACTGTTTTTTGGGAATGAGATGGCGTTTAACTTTGCCTCTCCATTACAGTTGTCAGTCGCTCGACGGCCTGGGTCAAGTTTTCCTGAGCAACAATTGCTGGATCAGGCGGTGCATCCACTTCTTCCTCTCGGATGAGCCGTTGCTTGGCGCTTTCGTAGGAGCGAATGAATAAAAATATGCAGAATGCGATGACGATAAAGTTAAGAATCGCCGCAAGAAACAATCCATACTGAATGCCATTTGCTGTTAGATCAGCTAGCCTTTCGACTCCTGCTCTTTGCATCGCTGGATTCAATACAGCAGGGGTGATGATATCTGCGACTAATGATTCGATAATTTTGCCGAATGCCCCTCCGATAATCACTGCAACCGCAAGGTCAACAACATTGCCTCGCATAATGAAGTCGCGAAAATCAGCGAAGAAACCGGTTGCAGCTCGTCTTCCTCTTCGTATTGTCATAAATCGTTTAACCCCGATTTTCAGTTGTTACACCATTCCTCCTTTAATTGGCCATGCAGAACCAATTGTTGGTTCTGCATGGCCAATCAAGAGTCGTTCGCATCGTATTAGCTTTATTGCTGTTTGGCAATTGACCAGATAACAATTACAGTCTTTTCTAATTATTTTTTTGCCAAGACAACTAATATGCAAATGAGTCACATCATTTCATGAAGCTTTGCTGCAATGAGATGGCGGAAATTACCAGGTTCTCTGCATTAGCGGAGTATTGATCCAGCAAGTTTATTCAGCTAAGTTAAGAATCTTCTTTTATTCGTAACAGCGATCGCCACTCCAAAAAGCATGGTGATATGATGACATCAATTAAAAATGAAGAAAATATTAAATTTTTTAGATGAAATAACCAACACATAGTGGAGTGAAAGCTATGGGAGTTGAGTCATCTACGTTACGGGTTTTGTGGACAATTGTTGAAGATGCCGTGTCTCAAGATGTCTTTGAGATGTCTGATACAGCACTCATCGCCATGTTAATGAGGCAAGTTTCTAATCAAGTAATGCTAACTGGTGATGAAGTGAATGCCCTCTATGCTTACATCGGTTCAAAGCTTCACTTAATTCGAGATATTGCAGCATTTCAAAGTTCTGGCCCGTTTCATCTATCTGCTTAGTGCCTAGCTGTCGATTAATCCTGTTGAATTAGTTCGTCAGGCCGAGTTGCGATCGCTGCCGTTCATCGTAAATGGCTGCGTCCCAATTATCAGCTGATTTAAGCTGTTCCACTGTCCATCCGATTGCTCTAGAAAAGTTAGCGCCTGTCACGTCAGCACCAGTGAGATCAGCCCCAGTCAATATGGTTTCAGACAGATTAGCGTAATCAAGTTCAGTGTTCCTGAGGTCAGCGTTTCTTAAATTCGCTTCGCGGAGATTTGAGCAACTAGAGAGAAGGCGAGCACCTTCAGATGGCGGCTCGATGCAGTCGATTTGAGCCCCCTGCAATTCTGCTTGCTCAAGTTGAGCCCCTTGCAATTGAATGTCTCGCAAGTCTGCATCAATTAATCGTGCCTGGTTGAGTACGGCATTCCTTAATCGAGCCTGACGCAAATCTGCAAGGACCAATTGTGCGCGACTTAAATCCGCGTTGCTTAGCTCGGCTTGTCGAAGAGCAGCCTTGCGTAACGAGGCCCCCGAACCAATTTCATAGGCATTGCGAAAGGTGCGACTCAGGTTAAGTTGAAATTCTCTCAGCCTGACATTTTGACAACTGCCATTGGGACGGTCTGGACATTGATAGTTGACTAAATTTTCAGTGTCAAGTGTATGTTCTAAAAACTCTTGGACCGGCATAAACGAACGATCAGAACAGTCAGATGATGCGGTCGTGTCATTGGGAAGGCAAATTTCGACTCGGGTGTTGCTGTCATAAAGTGCATGGATAAACGTTGCATTCCTCAGGTCAACGCCACTGCTAAATGTCGTGTAGGATACGTCATTTTCTCGGGGTTGGTCGCCTCTTAAATTCGCTCCAGTGATGTTTGCTCCTGCTAAAACCGTACAGAAAGGGGCGGCTTCATCGGTTAAACACCCAAACTGTGCGCCAGATAAATCGGCATTTTGCAGTTGTGCCCCTTCCAGGTTGCTGCCTCTGAAGTTAACATTTCGCAATTTCGACCGCTGGAGCTGTGCCCCTTGAAGCTGTGCCCCATACATCTCAGCACTCCATAATCCAGAGTCTTGCATTCGAGCGTTATTGAGTTGGGCCCAACTCATATCAATTTCTGGCAAGTGAGCGTTTGAAACGTCGAGTCCCCGCAAGCTAATGCAGTCTGAGAAAAATCCTCCAATAATCGGCACGGAGCGCCAATTGATTTGAGACCATCGAGTTGGGTGAAACCATTCAACTGGGTTCAGTTCTGCTGTCTCCTCGGTGGGCTGTCCATTAGAACGGATGTCGTTGGGCGTACATCCCTGGTTCAGCGTTTCGATGGCCTGAATGCGTCCGGCACTTTCAGTAAATGATTTCGCGTTCGTAATGGTTTCCCAGGCTTGAGTGTGGGCGGTTCTTTTGCGATCGCCCGCCTCTGCAATGAAGAGAATGAGGCCGACGATAATCGTAAACTGACCCAAGAATCCTGCCAATGAAGCAAGACGATGCAACGTGTTGTTGACCAATCCGCTGAATCCTTCTGCCGTGCGTCTTTCATATTCCTCAAAGAGCCGACGATATTCGTCTGTGGCAATCTCTGAGGCTTTTGCCTGACGCATCAATCGATAGTTTTGCTCAATGGGATCATGGATGTTAGCCAATGCATTGAATTCTTTGTTGAGTTCCTTCAGCAAATTTTTCTGATGTTCTTGTGAAAGATGATCAGCTCTGAACTGCTGAAACATCGCTCGATAATCGTCTGTGGGTAAGTCTGAGTTCTCTGCGGCGTTAATCAATCGGTAACTTTGCTCAAGGGGGTCATCGATTTGACAGAGCAGTCTAAATTCTTCTCTGAGCTGTTCGAGCCCTTCTGTCACATCTTTTTCGTTTTCAGTTACATCAACTGATTTGGATGTTCCCTGAGATTTGTCTAAGGGGCCTTGTGTAGAACCGTTAATTGGAGAAGTTGATGATTCAAATGACCCAGATGACTTAGGTGGCTCAGATGAACCAAGTGATTCAGGTGACTCAGATGATTCAGGTGACTCAGATGAACCAGATGAACTGAGTGACTCTACGATCCCATTCGCCGATGAAGACTGTGGGGAGGCTTGGGAGGATGTTTCTCCAGATGTGGATTCAAGCTTTTGTTGAGATTCGGTAGGGTGATGAGCTTCGGTGGAGTGCTGAGATTCTGGTTGAGCTGCGTTTGGAGAGTCGTGCGGATTATCAGGTAGCTGGGGCATGGGTCACCTCGTTGCGATCGCCATCTAACAGTGCTGGCGACGGCGATATCTGCATGGGTCTTCACGACTAGGATTTGCCCACAATCCTGCACTGGATATGGTGGATGTTGCATCAATCCTAGCTGTGATTCTATTCTGAGCCTTCAACGCCAGACGCTCCATTTTCGGTCAACTCGCCGCTGAGATCGGGAGCCACTAAGTTGGGACCGTTGAGTGGTTCGACAGCAGCGCTGTCTACTGGACGAACAATTGTGGACTCGGTATTGTTTGTTTCTACATCGTTTGAATCTGATTGGAATACAGCATTTAGGGCTTCTTCGAGGGTTGGAGCCATGGCAATTTGGTTATCAAACACAACGATGACTCGTGCGAGTGTTGGTAGCCGGTTTTTCTCTGCTTCGAGATACAAGGGTTCTACGTATAGCAACGATTGTTCAATGGGAATCACCAGTAAGTTGCCTTGAACAGCCCGTGATCCGGCTCGATTCCAGAGAGAAATTTGTTGAGAAATAACGGGATCTTGGTTAATGCGAGCTTCAACTTGCTCAGGTCCAAATACGAGATCCTGCTTCGGGAAGGTATAGAGGAGCTGAGTTCCATAGCGATCGCCATCTGACCGGGCGGCGAGCCAAGCAATCAAATTTCGGCGCTGGATTGGTGTAAAGGGTCGGAATAGGATGAATTCTTCTGATGTTCCAACCGGTAATTTCATTGTTAGGTAATAGGGTTCAACCACCTGTTGCTCGTTTGCATAAATTTCGCTAGGTGCCCGCCATTCGTCCTCGCGGTTGTAAAACACCTGCGGGTCGGTCATGTGATAGATGAGCAAGTGCTGCGATTGGGCCTGATAGTAGTCCTGAGGATAGCGGATATGTTCATGCAGCGACTCTGGCATGGCGCTGAGTGGCAGAAACAAGTCTGGAAAAGTCTGCTCCCAGCTTTGGATGATGGGATCCGTCTCATCAGCGACGTAGAAAACAACAGTTCCGTTGTAGGCATCAACGACCACCTTGACGGAGTTGCGGATGTAGTTGAAGTCGCGATCAATTGGGTCTGCATACGGGAAATACTTGCTGGTCGTGTATGCGTCGATCATCCAGTAGAGGGTATTCGGCGGAGTTTGTGTTGGTGTTGCTAAAAGGCGATCGCTGGTTTGATTGGTTCTATCTTGGTCAGGATCGTTAGAGGCTTCTGCGTCAGCCGTGATATCGGCAATCACTAAATAAGGATCGCTATCAAATTGGAGAAATGGGGCGATCGCCTGGATTCGATCTTTGATATTGCGGCGATAGAGCAGTCGAGTCTCGGGCGTAAAGGCCCGGTTAAGCAACATCCGCCAATCTCGCAGATGATAGGCAAATATCATTCGCCGCCAGAAGGGAGCAATGGAAATACCGCCGTTGCCATCATAGGTGTTGTATTCGTTTTCGTTGCCGCTTGGAAAATCCAGTTCGCGCACCTGGGTTTGCGTCATCACATATGTGTCAGTGAGCTCGCCGTAGTAAATGCGTGGTTTGTTGACCGGAATGCTACGACGAATGGCATCTGTGCTGGCAATGTGGTCGATGCCACTGATGAAATAATCTGGCAGACCGTCATCCCCGGCTGTATTCACCGGACTCATGGTAAATCCATAACCGTGGGTGTAAATGAGGTGTTCGTTGACCCAAGTTTTGGCGTCTTCTGACAAATCGGCATAGTTCAGTTCGCGGGCAGAAATGAGAACCTGCCGACGTTCAACGTCGCCGTTATAGGAGGTGATGTTGTAGCGATCGACATCCGCATCTGGAAATTCGTAATACAAACGAATGCGCTGGAGCTGCCGATTGGTTTCAAGGAGTGGGCGGGAGTCCCAAAGGCGAATATTGCCAATCGTGAGGGGATTGTCTTGCAGATCAGCCGCAGTCAGACTGGATTGAGGATCAAACGTCTCGGTTTCGATGGTGTCAAGACTGAGGGCTTCGCGCGTCAACGCAATGCTCCGCTCAATAAACGGTGTTTCGAGCTGGAGCTCATTCGGCTGAACCACGGTTCGCTGAACAAGGGCAGGCAATGCTGTACTAGCTAGTATCGCGATCGCCCAGTAGGCCACGACGCTGGCAAATAACCAGAGGGGGACTTTGCTAGGTGAGCTTAAGGGTCGAAGAGATGCACCTCTGGTCACAGCAGGAACGCGGCGCTGTTCAGCAAGCCGTTCGAATTGCTTTGTTTCGAGCCCGATGGATGACGATTTTTCAGTCAATGTTCCTGCGGGACTGGGGTCTTTAACGGGGTCCCTAACAACGATGGTCGTGACGGGTGAGGTGCTGACAATCGGATCAGGACGCGGGGCTGAGCTCGATGGTGAATCTGCTTGGCGACGTGGTCGCACGTTCACAACAAGGGCATAGCTCAGTAATGCTGCGCTGAACACTATTGCCAAGATGCTTAAGGCTGTGTAGGCCGGGAGCTGAACCATCACGTCGGTATAGCTTGCACCATAGGCAACCCCACGGGATGAATAGAGCAGCTCATAGCGTCTGAGCCAATACATTAGGGCGATCGCCCCCATGCAGCCGCTACCGATGCCACACAAATGGCGAAGATGGGCCAGAGTGAATCCTAGAAACCGTCCTCGACTTAGGCTGTTATTAGACAGAAGATATAGCAGCAGCGCTGAGAGCAGTGCTGTGGTGCTCAGACCAATTGCCCAGTAAGACAATAGTTTCCACACGGGGAGCTGAAACAAATAAAAGCTCAGATCCCGTTGCAATAGAGGATCGGCTTCGTCAAACCTGACCGGATGCAATGCTAGGAGTACTCGTGGCCACTGTTCGGCAATGGCGATGCCAAACCCAAGCGACATTGCAGCGGCGATCGCCCGCACGACCCATCGAGCATAAAACAATGTGACAACGCTGATGAGGATGCCTATCCCAATGATGATGGGAATGCGACGTAGGGTATTCAGCAATTCCAAAATCGCTGTGATGCCGATATTAGATGGAACGGATGAAGACTGCTGATAGTCGCTTAGATGAAGATGCCAGTGCTGGAAAGCAATCTGACCGTGATAGAAAACAATAATAAGCAGCGCACTACTCAAACCCAACGTCAGCGGCAGCAGCATCCAAAGACGAAAGCCTCGGGTTAAGGGAAGATGTGGATGAGATACAGCCGGAGAGGGGTTACGTCGGTTGAGAGAAAGATTGAGCTGACTGACTGGGTATTCCGCCAATCGTGATCTGTCGAATTCCTGCGATTGAGGAGCCTCTTGTTCAGACGTTACGCGATTAGAAGCTGTATTGGCCCATTCTGCTTGCTTTAAGTTACCGAATAAGAGAACCGCGCTGACACATGACGCGAATGCAAACAGCCCGGCTCTGCTTCCAATACGAACTTGAAAGACGTTGAGATAGCCTAATTCTCTAAACCAGAAGGTTTCAGCTAGAAGGTGAAGGGCAAATTGTCCTGCGATGACTCCCAGGACAATTGCGATTATGGTCATCCACCACCAAGACCAGGGAGACCCATTCGTACGTTTGGAGGTTGTTTCATTAGGAGTCAGCATACGACGTGTGACCAAAGAGGCGAAGCTAGGAGGACAGAAGCGATATTCTCAGAGCACGTTACTCCCCATAATATCGGGCTTAATCTGTCATTAGAGCGCTATATGTCATTGAATTAGGTGAGCAATACTCGCACCCTAACGGTTCAATGATGAATCCGTAAGAAGAACCAAGATTGTTTTGGGCCAGCCTCGTGTCGTAAAACTGCTTTAACCATGTATGTTCTGAATGCTATGCGAAAAGCAACCTACTAATGCAACGTGGCGATCGCGCTATCTAACCAATGTACAATCACCTGCTGAGTGATGAACTGGTTTCCTTGGAAATTGAAATGAATATGATCGCGATACAGTTCTTTCGGATTGTCGTGAGCGTTCAACAGCGGAAGCATATCAAGGTAAGCGATTCTATGATTTTGGGTAAATGTGGTGAGGCGATCGCGAGCCTTGATTTCGTATTCACGAGATCCTGGGCCGACTAGCTCTCTCAACAGTGGTGTTAACACCACAATCATCGTTCCGCCTTGTTGAGTGATATAGGTGTGAATCTGTCGAATCGCTTCTAGATTCTTTCCGATGCGATCGCCTCCTTCAGCGCGAACAGCCTCTAATTCTGGAATCGCCACAGGGGGCAGCATATATCGTCCAATAAGTTCTGCGATCGCAAATGGCGGACGCTGAGCCGGATAATTGCGATCGCGCCCGACTTGAACTGAGGTCGGAGTTGTGGCAAATAAATCATCGGTATTGAGCAACAGAATCAGAGCCTGAGATTCAAAGCAGCCATAGATTTGTAAATAGGCAAGCTCGTTGCGCGGACCCCACGAGTTGGCTGAGGCATTTAGCACCTCAACCGTGTTAGAGGTTGTGGTGGCATGAATTGATGATGTGAGTTGCTGTTGCAGAAGGGCCGAAATGGTGTCGGTTTGAGCGGTCCACCAGCCTCCGTTTGCAATTGAGTCTCCCAGCAGTAGCAATCGCAAGGTCTGGGGCGGGCGCTTTTGGGCGATCGCCTCCCCTCGCATAGAGTAATGGTTAATTAAGATGCGGTTTCCAAACCGTCGAACCTCCTGATTGGGAGCCAACACATAGCCAATGCGTTCGTCTGCAACGTAGAGCAGTGGATTACCAAAGCCAAACCATCGACGTAGAACAATCTCTGCTGCAATAACCATTACAACGATTGCTGTGATACCAATCCATGCGATCACTCGTCCCATTGATTGTTTACTCATCCTCCAAACTATCGACATTTGTTGGCTAGCCAGCGATTCCTCAGATGATTAAGATTAGAATGGCCAACTGGCATGATCCCTTTTATTGAATTCCCTTTACTGAGAGTGTTCGCATGGTTTTCGACACAGCCCCAACCAAACCCTCTTCAACAGTTCCCAAATCGTCCATTCGCATTGCGGTCATTGGTGATGTGCATGATCAGTGGGAACCTGAGGATGCCGCTGCACTCCAGCATCTGGGAATTGATTTAACGCTCTTTGTGGGTGACTTTGGCAACGAAGCTGTTCATATTGTTGAGGCGATCGCTCAATATGATGCTCCCAAAGCCGTTATTCTTGG
>JBCBLF010000209.1:0-8841 GCA_038520475.1 Cyanobacteria bacterium J06627_8 | reverse complement strand
AGTGTGGTGTGGCTCAGTTCACTTGGCATTCAACACTCTGCGATCGCCGCTGAGAAACTTGTTATTCGTCTGGGTCCCATCGAACAGATGGCGCACATCGAAGATTTAGAAACGTTTGCCAAAACAGGAAAGGTTCCCGATCGCTTAAAACTCTACAAGCCATTACTGACTGATGAAGCTCGTAATGCGTTGTCTAGTCGGATGTACCTCGATCCGGACGTGGGCAATCATCTGATGGACGGTCTGATTCAATCGGCGTCGGGCAAGCGAGTGATTGAGTTGCTCGATATGGCAGCCCCAGAAAATACTCCTGAGGAATTTGAGTCAGCGCTCAAGACCCTTGCTCAAGAAACGGGTAGCATTAGCTTGCTCGGATTCCTGCAAGCATTTCCGGCTGAAACACTGACGATTGATGCTTCATCGGCGATCGCTTTAGCCTCACAGTTCAACTTACCGCAGTGGCAAAGCCATGCTTTGAACTCGGTGTTAGAGAGAGAATTGGATGTAGAAACGGATCCAGCCCTTCCATTTTTCTCAACCTTTGATCCCACGCTTCAAGGGCCGGACAATGTCCGTCATCAGACGCTAACGTTTCGCGATCGAGAGCGGCGTCGCACGATTCCGGTTGATTTGTATTGGAGTCGATGGACGACCGGTCCACTCGTCATTATTTCTCACGGCTTCGGTGCAGACCGCCGCTTCCTTAATTACTTAGCCAACCATCTTGCGTCTCACGGCATTACAGTGGCTTCCTTGGAACATCCCGGGAGCAACGTTGCTTGGCTAGCTGGAATAACGGTCGGAGAATCTGGTGCCGGTCGTCTCAGCGAAATTTTGCCTGCGACTGAGTTTATTGATCGCCCAAAAGACGTTGTCTTTTTGCTCAATGAGCTCGATCGGCTAAATAAATACTCCACGGTGCTTGGCGATCGCCTCAATACTGAAAATGTCACGGTGATTGGACACTCGCTGGGCGGGTATACGGCATTGGCTCTGGCCGGAGCAAAAATTAATCTGACGCGATTACGCGAATTTTGTGATGCTCGTCGTTTAATCGAGCTCTCTCCCGCTGATTGGCTACAGTGTAGTGCCGTCGATTTACCTGATAAGGACTACCAGATGCGCGATCGCCGCGTCACTCAGATCCTTGCAATGAGCCCTGTGATGGGGCGAATTTTTGATGCCGATGGACTAAGACACGTCGATGTCCCAACCATCATCACTTCTGCCAGCCAAGACTCCATCACTCCGTCTGTCCATCAGCAACTACTTCCGTTTAAAGCCTTTGGAGCGACCGATGACCCGTCGCGTCATCGGCTATTGGTTGCTATTGGCGCGACACACCTGAGCATGGGTGATCCTAAAAACTTAAATGCGGCCATTACGCAGAGCATTTTCCTTCGAGAGCGTCGTTGGGAAGAAACAGAACTCATGCGTCGCATGATGAGAGGATTGACATTGGCCTTCGTAAAACAGCAAACACCTGAAGCAGAGCTGTATGAGCCGTTTCTAAGTTCTGATTATGTCCAGTCCTGGTCAACCGAAACATTGCCGTTACGGTTCAATGATGAAATTTCTGAAAGCCTTGAAAACTGGTTGCAGATGGCAACGGTGCCGCTTGAACGCGTCGTGTTTGCAACGATGCCTAAAGTTAAACAAAAATCTGAGCCTTCGTCATTTATTGCAAAACTTGGCGCTGCGGCATATTTCTTTCCACTTGTTCTCTTGATTCCTCCATCACATCTATCCCTGTCGATGCTGAATTACTTGAAACGTCAAGGTAAGCAGAAGCAAAAGATTCCCAAGCTTTGGTAATAGCATTTCCTGAAGCGATATGGGGAGCAAGATTTATAATCCTGTCGGTATCCCAAAAAGATGCGATACGGTAAATTGGTATTTCACCTTATGTTGAGTTAATTGTTACTGCCTGTGGAGCAGTAACATGATGTTGCAAACTGCTCAAACCCATGCCAGAAAAATGAGGACTGGGCACGCCGCGCCCAGTCCTCATTTCTTCATAACTTTTCTCAAGTCGCGTTAGTTACCAGAGAGCAGGAATTGGCGTTGGGCTCGGAGCAGCGACTCGTGGTGGAGCTGGAATGGGTTGGCGGAATCCAACATCTTCAAATTCCCGTGCTCCAATTTCAGAGATTGGAGTGAGAATCAATGACGTTTCATAGGGGTTGACGAGATCAGGCGTCCGGATTCGCGGCGTAGTTGAAATCTGCTGTTCGAAGACTTCGCGATACAGCTCATGAAATGCTTCTCCGTCCTTCCACATCTCATTCTCAGGAAAGCCAAGTCCAAAAATCCAGCTAACTTGCCGAGGCAAAGTGCGGTTGTTGAAGAAGGTTTCGTCGTGAGAGAAGAAGGCATCGTCAAATGCTTCAGGAATCGTCTCATATTCACGCACACCATCAGGCTCTGCAAAAATAACAGTATCCTGTGCAGATGAAGCAGCTGGCACAAACAATGAGCCAAGGGCGATCGCCGCTGTACAAAGTAATGCTTTGCTCATTCGTTTCATAGGTACACTCCTCTAGCTCCGGTGAGCGTTTTATTTAGAAATTATTTGAGCGATAACTCATCATAAAGTCAAATGCTTCAAAATGTCGAATATTGAATGGATTTCTATTATCCTCGATGATCAATCCGTCATCTAGGAAAGCAGATCTAGCGTCTAATTAAGGCTAAGTTGACATTAAAACGCTATAAATTTATTCAATATTGTTGTCGACATCAGATGATTTCATTCTGCTTCTTAGAAATGAGCTAAAGAATAGACAAGTCAATTTATTGGGCTCTCTTGAGGATTAGATTTTGAGTTTAACCATGTCCAATGATTTATGCGCCCATTCCTGAATAGTGACGAATTCCTTTTCTCCATAGAAGTCGGTTGATTAGGAAAAAGAAACCAATCCACATCAACATGATGATGAATCCTTTCAACAGATTTGTTTCGAACCCTAGAATTAGGCTCGCTGGGAAGTGGATCAGATATGGAAAGGGTAACCAAGAAACAACGTCTCGAATACCAGGAGGAAATACCTCTAAAGGGGCAATAATTCCAGACAGAAACAAATATGGCAAAAACCAAAAGCTCTCAACTGCGTTGGCTCGCTCAGTCCAGAATGCAAGCATGGCAAATGTGTATTGCATGATGAACCGTAACATAAACGCAAGCTGAAGAACCACGAGCGCAAGAATTGCACGTGCCGGACTCGGCACCCAAAATGCCTCCGGGTAAACCATAAAGAACAAAATTAGGAGTCCAATGACGAAAGGCATTCGAGCAAAACGCTCTGAAATATGCGAGGTAAAGTGATGCCAAGCAGGGTCGAGTGGCTGTAAGAGTTTAGGAGAAAGTGAACCTTCGACCACCTGTCGCTCAAAATCCCAAATGACCCAGACAATGCTGAATTGTCTGACGAAGAAGACGGCAATAAAATATCGGACAAATTCTATCGATGAGAAGCCAAAATCTGCCCCGTCAGCCGCCTTTGCCCAAACACCCATGAGAATAAGCGGCAAGCTGCCAGACAATACCCAGAACAGTAGCTCAGCTCGATACTCCACCATATAGGCGTAATAGGTACTGAGTAAGACAGACGTTAATCGGATGGCACGATTGAGAAGAGCACGCATCAGTTCAGTTGATAGGATTCGCCGCTAACGTAGGCGTTACGTTTTCAGCATACAGCTTGAAGCTCAGTCCGACATCGTTGAGACGGCTAGTGTGAAAGCGTTGTGTAGCTCTGCGCATTGATTAAGAAAGTGGAAGCTTATTATTCTGGTCATCGCGCTAATGGTCATCGCGTTAAGCTTTCAAATCGAGTTGTGAAACTTGCCATGTTCTACATGCTATAGCGCTACGCGCTCAATCTAAACCATTATTTTTGAGGAAAGCCGCGCATCGCGCGGCTTTCCTCAAAAATGCATGTCCAGACTTGTATGCGTATTGCCATATGCAGTGCCTAGGGATTAGAGAACGTGTTGATTTCCCCTCCGCGTCCGCCTCCATTAAATCGAGTCGTCGGAGAGGAGGGAACGACTTGCGGATTAAAGGAATTTTGAGGAACCGAAATCGTTGGTTGTTGAGCTGATGAGGGAAAAAGTGGTGTCAATGATGGTGATGGACTGAAGGGAGTGCTTGTTCTAAATGGACCTGTCGATGGCACAGATTGATAAGTGGGGACAACATAAGACGATGGATTAAGCACTTGTCCAGGAATAGTAGGAACAACCTGTGGATTGATCTGCTGTGTATATGGATTCACTGGAGATTGAAGCGCTTGAGGAGGGGTATAGCCCGTTGTTCCAGGACGAGGCGACGTTTGAATGGTCAATACCTCAGGTGGGACTAGATTAGTTCCGTCATTTGATGAAGTTGATGTCGTGCCCAGACGTTGAGATAGAGACGGATTCTGCTGATCTGAATTGAAGGGATTGGGCTGTTGCAGACTACTATCTGGGAGGTTGACTGGCGTATCGTCGAGCCTGTTTATACCTCTCTGAGCATTAAGCGTATTAGATGTGAATGGATATGACTCAGCTTGACGAGTTGATAACTCAGGATTGGCAGCGCCATTAAGACGATCAGTTAACAGAACACCTTGCTGCTGAACAGCATTGGAATTTGCATTGAGCGATGATAATAAGCTCGGCATCAAGGGTGAAATCTCAACACTGTTTGAGAGTGTGATGGGCTGAAACAAGTCCTCATAAATGGAGGAGGTTGACGACGAATCAGTGTCGCTATTACCACTAGCGGCAGCAGTGATAGCGAGGCTGGTTGGATCAAGCAGTGATGATATTCGACGCTCACCGGTTCTCGATGCGGATTGTTCTGGCTCTGCCGATAATTGTTCTGGGTCTTCCTCTAAGTTGATATCGCCTAACAAGACCTCCAGAGTATCAATGTCAGTGCTGACCCCATCGGTTTGTTCAGAGAGTCCATTGATATCTAAAGTTTCGCTTGTCTCCGATGGCGATGGCGATTCATCTTGTAGCGAATTATTTTGAGAAAAAAGTTGCCGAGATGTGAATTGAGTACCCAAGGCGATCGCCGTTAAACCCACCGCGACTAAACCAGCAGACATGACAACCGGCTTTCGCTTAAACAGCACCTGGATGTCGTGAACAAAGCGGTTGTTTTGAGGCTGAGGAAAGATCATGTGTAAGATCTCATCAATACAGGACTCACCCCACTAGTATGGCAAATTAACGAGCCGCACGTATCAGCAGAAACCCAGCAATCATGAAGCCAAAAACATTGGGCAACCATGCCCCTAATAACGGGCTAAAGACTTCTGCATGGGCCATAGCACTGCAAATTGAATAAACTAAATAGTAACTAAAGATAACAAGCACACTGATTGCAAAGCTAGTGGCCCGACCTGTTCGTCTAAGCTGGCTTCCTAATGCAGCTCCGACTAAGCCGAAAACGGTACACGCGAACGGGAGTGCATATTTTTCATGAATACTAATCAATAGCCGTCTGAGGCGCACGCGACTCCCTTTTTGCTGCAATAGGCGGACGCGTTCCCAAGACTCGGCTAGATTCAACTCGCTGGGGTCACGGCGTTCACTGGATGCGATATCGAGAGGAGTACGAGGAATCTGAACTTGTTGCTGACCAAATCTTAGAATGTTGCTGTACGAACCATCTTCTGAAACGAGATAAATGGCTCCATCAAAGAAATCCCACGTTTGCTCATCGGAATTCCATGATGCTGATTGAGCGCTAATGATTTGGCTCAGGCTTTGTCTCGAAAAATCTAAAACGGTCAGGCCATACATTTGGTTGCCGTCAAATCGGCGAGCATAGAATAGGCGTCTCAAGTCCTCGTCGTCTTCGTCTGCGTAATCCCAATAGAGAATATTTTCTTTCTGAAAGGATGGATCGTTATCGTCTAGGACGTTTTCGAGTGTTGCTGTGGCTTGCAAGTTTGCTCTAGGTACGATGGCCTCGTTAAATAAGAAGTTGAGGCCAGTGACCAGAACACTCATCACAAGCGCGGGTGCAATGATTCGGTAGACACTAATGCCGCTAGCTTTAAGCGCAACCATTTCACTGTCGCTAGAGAAGCGGCTAAAGGTGATGAGCGTCGCGAGTAGCACGGACATCGGAAACGAGTAGGAAATGAACTCGGGAAGCTTAAACAGAAAAACTCGAAAAGCAATGGATAGAGGTAATCCGTATTCGGAGACCCGACGAATTAGCTCAAATAAGGCTCCGACTGACACTCCTAACGATGAAAAAGCGCCCACACCAAACAGAAATGGGTAGAAGAGTTCGGTTGCGATATACCGATCCATGACCGAGATTCTTGGAAACCAATCGGCTATGGAAAGACTACGATTTGGGGAACGTGGGAGAGTGGAAGCCATGACGCCAATGAATTAAGAAGAAGCAACGAATTAAAACGAATTAAATAGAGTCTGAGCTAGGGTTGGAAGTTTTCTCCTAAATAGTGCTGTCGAACGAGGGGATTGTTGTATAACTCTTCAGCACTTCCCCCAGCTAAGATTTCACCATCGCGCATGATGTAGGCTCGATCAGTGATGGCGAGGGTTTCTCGAACGTTGTGATCAGTGATTAAAATACCCACGTTCCGTTCGGTGCACAAACGAACTAATATATCTTGAATTTCAGCGACTGCAATCGGATCAACACCTGTGAATGGCTCGTCGAGTAATAAGAAGGTTGGACCATCGATGCCGGCTGCAAGAGCACGTGCGAGTTCGGTCCGTCGGCGTTCTCCTCCAGAGATCTGCCCTCCTGGAGTATCAGCAACTTTTTCTAAACGAAACTCTTTGAGCAAGTAGCGGAGGCGATCGCCATGTTCAACTCTTGGAACCTGAGTTTGTTGCAGGACCAGGAGGATATTGTCACGAACACTCAAATGACGAAAAACGCTAGCTTCTTGAGCTAAATAACCCAACCCGAGACGAGCTCGCTCATGAACTGGAAGGGCAGTAATATCGTGACTGTCAAATAAAACAATGCCGCTGTCAGGTTTCTCTAACCCGGTTGCCATGTAGAAAGTTGTTGTTTTGCCTGCACCATTAGGACCCAGTAATCCGACGACTTCACCTTGAAGAACTGAGAGGCTTACTCGATTGACAACCGTTCGTTTGCCATAGTTTTTCCGAACATTCTCTAATGCAATCTTCACAGGCGAGTTCTCAGTTGACTTAGAAGGCAGAGATGCACACGATTGTATCAAAGTGACTGGTTTAATAGCAGGTCCTTGATATGACCCAGAGGTGATTGAGTGAGAAAGAGACGTTTAAGAACTGAGATAGAAACAGTTGCTCAACGTCAATTTTCTCAAAAGAGTTAAGTTGTCCACACAGACAGCCGGCAGATTGTCAAAAACAACCATTCTGTGAACAAATTGCATCGAGAGCGTTACGAGTGTTCCCACTTTGTGTGCCTACTTTTTCGACACCCAATATAGCTTGCGAGATACCCCCTGTGTCCATGCCATTGGATGAACCAACCGCAGTAGTTCGCTCATGTGGATCAATTAGCTGACCGAACAAGAGTTGAGTGTACGGGCCAACCTATTGACGATATTTATCGGCTCGCCAGTGCCAGCCTAAGGGCTGATCGGCTCCTTAAATTCGGGCTTGGGATTATAGTCTTCAGTCGGAGCGGTGACGGGCGCCGTTGAAGGAGCCTGCTCGTCAGGCAACAAGTACACGGATTGGACTTGTTCGCCATCTGGAGGCATAGCTTCAAATCGTCCTTCCTCAATTAAGTAGGTGATTCGTTCGCCCTGGAGGCTATTGCCATCTTGAAGAACAAAGACATCACCGGTCAAAACAATGCGCCCTTCTCGGCTGTAGTATTGCGCCTGCGCAGAAGTTGCCTGCATGTTTTGTGCAGGATAAAAGATTTGAACGTTTCCGCGAGCTGTCACCACGCCTGTAACAGCGTTCGCTTCTTGAATATCAGAAAGAAGCGTCAACGGCTGACCTGAGCGCTGTGCTTCTTCGGCTGATGCCGAGAAGAAGGGAACTAACGTACAAATTGTGGTAGTGACAATGAACGTAATCAGGCTAGACACCTTGCCTAGTCTACGGAGGCGGCCGTGACGCCGATTTGGGGCCTGTATTGTCATGGTTAACTCTCTCAAGTCAGAAGATGAATGTGTGAACAGTTAATAGGATTTGTAAAAGCTCGAATGAATGGTGGTCTGAGGGCTCAGCCTCCAACATTCATTCTCTACATAATTTAGCTATGCCACGGGGGCAAAATATTCTTCCAGTTCGTTATAGCTAGCTCAGCATGAACATAAAACCGAACATCTACTATCTTCTTTGACGGTTAATGATATCTGCCGACATGATAGTACAGATTATGAGGTGTCATTTCTGCTTGGAATGATTTGATTTATCTCTAGGGATGACGTGATTAGGACAGTCGATGAACAATTGGATAAGACAGCGGAGAATTGCGGTCATCAAGCTGTTGGGCGATCGCTTGTACTCCGTCTCGTCCTGCCTCTTGAATTACTCTGAGTAATCTTGAACTCTGAGTCACCAGCTCTTGAACATCAATATCTTCATAACTGGGAGAGAAAGCTCGAAGGCGGTAGATGCCCTCCCCCAACAATGTGACGCTACCTTGCCAGTTAAGATTTTCGAGGTGATAGAGTGCTACAGCGATTTGCAAGATGCCTTGATAAAAATTCTTCTCAGACGAATTAGCGTCCATCCATATGGCCTCTAGGGTGTCATGGCAAGCATAAAACTGACGCTGATTAAATTGCTCAATGCCGACCCAAAAGGGAGCAGAGACATTATCTGTCATGGATAGAGTGGTGTAATGAG
>JBCBLF010000208.1:0-8845 GCA_038520475.1 Cyanobacteria bacterium J06627_8 | reverse complement strand
CAGCAGAGATTGCCAAGGCATCCACCGACTCTCCCTGCACCTCTTGCAATACCGTCGTTTCACCCGTCTTTATCTCATACCGCACGATATCTCCTGCCGCAGAACTGGCAAAGAGCCAGGTTCCATCCGGAGACCAGGCGATCGCCGTCACGTAATCCGACAACGTCTGGTGCCACAGAAGTTTGAACAGATCCTGGGTCTTGGTTTTAGGCATGATATTCAGAGTGAGGGTGTGCAGTGTCTAGAGGGTGGAATCCGTCCAAAATCCAGGCTTCGACAAGCTCAGCCACCACGACAAGTTCAGCCACCAATCCAAAACTAAAATCTAAAATTGCTATCACTGGCCCACCAAACAATTCCGAAAGCGCTCTGCCAAGTTCATCTGCTCCAGATTGCGACCGATGAAAACCAGTTCATTCTTTCGAGGTTCGTCCGGTTTCCAGGGGCGATCTTGGCGACCATCGAACAGCATGTGAACTCCCTGAAAGACAAAGCGGTTGTCTTCTCCAGCAATGTTGAGAATGCCCTTCATCCGAAAAATATCGGGTCCCTGATCGCGTAAGAGTTCTCCTAACCACTCGTTGAGTTTGGCACCATCCAACTCACCCGATTCAACTAGAGCAATGGAACCGACCGTTTCGTCATGTTCGTGTGCCGTCTCATTCAAAAACTCTGGGTCGATTTGTAGCGCATTATTCAAATCAAAGGCGTTGACTCCCAGCAGGGTATCCATTTCGATTTGGGCATCGCGGGTGCGATAGATTTTGGCGATCGCATTCATGCCTCGAATCCGCTGCTCCAGTTCCTCTAACTCCGCTTCCGTCACTAGATCAATCTTGTTCAGCAGAATTACATCAGCAAAGGCAATTTGCTCCACTGCCTCATCTGCTTCCCAGTGCTGCCAGATATGGTGAGCATCCACCACCGTCACCACTGCATCCAATTGGGCTTGCGTCTGCACCTCATCATCCACAAAGAAAGTCTGAATGACGGGAGCCGGATCGGCTAACCCCGTCGTTTCAATCACTAGATGGTCAAACTTATCGCGCCGCTTCATTAAGTTGCCAATGATGCGGATCAAGTCACCTCTGACTGTGCAACAGATACAGCCATTGTTCATCTCAAAAATCTCTTCATCTGCATCCACGACCAACTGGTTGTCGATGCCGACTTCGCCAAACTCATTGACAATGACCGCCACCTTTTTACCATGTTCATAGGTCAGGATACGGTTCAGTAGCGTTGTTTTTCCGGCTCCCAGATAGCCCGTCAGTACTGTCACGGGAACCGTTGTGCGATCGACAGTGGTAACCATGAGCAACTCCTTACGACTCAGAAATTAGAATGATAATCATTATCGTATTGACTTAAATTCATTGATGCAACTCGTTGATGCAACTCTTTATTATATTTCGCGCACTTTCATAATCGGTGCAAACGTCCCAAGAGCTGCCACCCCTGCAAAAATCTATTGATATCGCCTGATATCGCCGTAAGTACCCAGCCCTGAGCTGGTGATTGACTGACTCCAATAGAAGAAGTTTCAGCCAAACATTAGCTCCTTAGCTTTGGCAAAACGTCAGAGCGATATGGCCCACGTCAGATGCATACTCTTCATACGCTCCTAAGGTGCCGAGGATTCGCTGTTCTTGAATCTGGGGTAGTGTTGCCATAGCTTCCATCTCGGCTTTGGATTGGGGGGGAGATTGCTCCGGGATAATCAGTTGCACGGGCAATGTAAGTGATCTCCCTACCTGCAACCATTCCTCGCGATCGCTCATGGGATCTAGGGCAGCCGTTACAAAAGCAGCTGGGGCAAACCGCGCTCCTTTTTTCTGGGTAATTTGGTGTTTGATCGCCATAAACTCCGAGGTGAGTTTGTCTTGATCAACATAAACATGGCGTTGATACATCCACTTCAGAAACGCAGGGTGAGTGTTGAGGGTGTAGAGGGCTTGTCCCAGCAGGGGCGATCGCACCAAATTTCGCACGCCGCTTGCCATCGGAGCGGGTGCCCCCATCGCTCGTAATGGGCCTTTCCATGTGGGCGCAACGAGCAGTAGCTTAGAGCAACAACTGGGCTGTTGTTGGGCAAGGTGCATGGCATACCCTGCGGCATGACCAGCGGCGACGATGGTGAGGGGGTGGGGGCAACACTGTTGGACAAAATCCTGAAGCAACTGTTGGTAGAGCGATCGATCATAGTGGACTCGGGGACGATCGGACTCTCCAAATCCCAACCAATCCAAAGCAATGACTTGAAAGTGAGGGGCGAGAACCTGGGCGATACCTGCTAGTTCAGTGCGGCTGGAAACAGTGCTGAAGGCAGGCAATAACAATACGGGGAAACCTTGCCCCAGGGTTTCGTAGGCAATGGTGTGCGATCGCCTTTGGTAGAGCCAGTTATAGGACTGGCGTTGAGGGCTGATGGAGGTTGGAGAGAGCATGGGTATCTATGGTTTTGAACGTTACAGCATTGGTGTTGGGATTATACAAGACGTAGCTAGCCTCTCCGATTGTGCGTCCCACAGAACCAACCCCCACAATGCGACGAGATGTCTTGCCTTGATCTTGCGGTTCCTGAGTGCCATCCAGGGTGGTTACCGTAGACCGTAATTGGTTAGGGGTCACATCACATTCAAAGGCTAGGCCCGATCGCCCACAGAATAGGGTATTGGCATCAGCACGGATGAGGCGATCGCAAAGGGTTACCGGAGGCGTTGTCGGCGTGAGTTCATCAGCATAACTGACCGTACTGCCATGGATCAGCAGGCAGTCTAGCTCATGAAAGCCGAAGTGGAGCGATCGCAACCAGCGTACCGATTCCCGAGATACTGATTCCCACAGTTGCTTGACCCCATCACCACCAAATTGTGCCATCAGTTCGGGTGCATCTGACGATCCACTCAGCCCATGCAGGCTGAAGCACTGCTCTTCCCACCAGCCAATACAAACTTGGGGTTCTAGCTCCCCAGGCAGAGGCGATTGCAGTCGCTGAATCACCGCCTCATTATTCCCCTTGAGTCCCACCATATCTCCAAGCACATAGAGGTCAGTGACCGGGTTGCGCTGCCGTCGAATATCCTGCAACACTGCCTCATACGCTGTGATATTCCCCTCAATACCACTCAAAATTGCCCAATGCATCTGCTCACCTCCTCAAATCTGACCGACTGACCCACTTACCGCTGACATACATGACTCGGATCATCAGCCCGTTCAGCGAACTCCATCCCCCGAGCTAGTCGCCAGGCAAAGATCGACGGTAATCCCTTTTCAATAATGTCGGCGCAGGTTTTTTCGTAGTCGTAGGGCACTTCTCTGAGTTCGACCTGTGCAGTATCCGTGTCATACAAAACATAGGTGGCATTGGGGCGACCATGCCGGGGTTCTCCAACTGACCCAGCATTCACAATTCGCTTCAGCGTGGCCTTAAGCTGAGTTGAAAACTCAGCTTTATCAGGTTGTTGAACCCGAACCTTTAACTCGCCATCTTCCAGATCCCGCACATAGGGCACATGGGTATGACCGCAGAACAAAACATCTGAATCTGTCGATAAGACTCGTTCCAGTGCTGCGAAACCATCCATGCTGGGTAGCAAATATTCGTGCTGACTGTTAGGACTGCCATGGACAAAGGAGAGATTATCCTGGCGTAACGCCATGGGCAACGTTGCTAGATACTCCCGTACCTCTGGGTGAATTACCTTGTTCGTCCACTCATGGGCAACTCTGCCACGTTTCTCAGCCAGTTGGGACGGGTAACTACATTCGCAGGCATTCAGACCTTCGACGATGTCTTCGTCCCAACAGCCCTGACAGGTAGGAATGTCAAGGGAACGAATCATTTCGACGACGGCATTGGGATGGGGCCCATATCCGACGAGATCCCCTAGGCAGTAAATCTGGTCTGCCTTATGCGCGTCGATATCAGATAACACAGCATTTAACGCTTCATAGTTGCCGTGAATGCAGGACATAACAGCTAGCTTCATGCAAAAATCTCCTTTTCTCTATCGGTTTCACTATCCGCTTCTCTCTCGTCAGCGTTAAGGTTTTATATTGTTCTTGATAATGGGCGATCGCCTCATCCGATAAACATCCATCCAGCAGAGTTTGAGCGATGAGTTTCTGTTCCAGGTTCCAGCCCACGACCTCAATGCCACTGAAGCGTTCAGGTCTCCCGTCTAACCAACGAGGCAGGCTCAACTCGGTATACTCAATGCCGGGTAAGCCTTTGACAAAATCAATATGAAAGGCTCGACCATCTGGCAATTCAAAAATGCCTTTTGCTCGATGCACATGGCCGTAGGCTCCCTCTGTCAGTTCAATCAAAATATCATCCAAACTAGGGGGATCAAAGACCTGGCCCATCAACGACGTACGCCATAGCTCCGGGAGTTTAGCGGCATCAGGATCTGTAATGAGGTTTCCTGGAACAACTTCATCTGCCCAGTCATGCCATTCAGAGGCTTTCAGCGATGGGGGTAGCACCGCAACGCGGTGACAAGGGAGGCTGCTGAAGAATGGAGATCCTAAATCCAGGTAAAATCCAAGTTCAATGTAAACAATCGCGCCATCGGGTAAGGCAGATAACATCGATTGTGCCTGGTTTTCTGGTACAACCTGCACCCAAGGAAAGCGATATCCAATCCGAGCTAAATCCACAGAAATATTGCCTAGCCCAGGAGAAAGATAGAACAACGGACGAGTCTGATCGTGAAGATGTTGACTAATCCAGGCGGTCTTTCCACTGCCACACGGGCCAGCAATAATGATCAAAGAGGCATCAGTCATAGAAAATCTGCACGAAGGAGTAACAGCTAGCTTAAAACGGTTGGGATTCAACGAAATTAGATAGACGATGTGAGGGCGATCGCCCGCTGCTGCATGGTCTTAAAGATGTTGTAAAACCCATTGCTGCGAGACGGAGTGAGGCTGACATCTAATCCCGTTCGCTTAATAAAGTCGGGGGACAATTGCACAACCTCCTCTGGTGTAACGCCATTCAGTCCTTCCATTAACAACCCCACCAATCCTTTGGGAATTTGAGCATCGGCATCAGCATGGTAGACGATACTTCCCTCTTGAAGGGTGGCCGTAAGGTACACCTGAGAGACACAGCCTGGTACTCGATGGGCAGGCATCTTGTCCTCATCGGGAAAAGGCGGCACTCGTTTCGCAAACCACAGCACATATTCATAGCGCTGCCTTGGTTCAGTGATTCGCTGGAACTTTTGAAGAATTTTCTCTAGTTTTGGCGGAAGCTGCTGGGCGGTAGAAGTCATTGTTAACGGTTAAGGGTATGAATTGGTGTCATCTGAATATTCTGACTATATCGAATGGGCGCCATCCCTCTAAGATGAGTAACCATTAGAAGAGTGATTTGTGAGTGATAGCGACTTGCATTTTTTCCTGCAACTCGTCCAGAGTCAACGCTCCCAGGTCTCCCGACTGGCGCGATCGCACACTCAGGGTTTGCTGCTCAACTTCTCGCTTGCCCACAATCGCAGCCACGGGGATCTTCTCTAACTCAACCGTGCGAATTTGCTTACCCAGGCGATCGCCACTAGCATCGACCTCCACCCAAAAGCCTTGTTCTTGGAGTTTTTGAGCAGTTTCCTCAGCGTAGGAACGCTGCGCATCACTGACGGGTAGCAAGCGGATTTGCACAGGCGCTAACCACAGCGGAAACGTACCCGCATAATTCTCCACCAAAATGCCAAAAAAGCGCTCCAAAGACCCAAAAATGGCTCGATGAATCATGATCGGACGCTGACGTGAGCCATCTGCTGCCACATAGTTCATATCAAATCGTTCCGGCAGGTTGAAATCTACCTGAATGGTTGAACATTGCCAGAGTCGGCCAATCGCATCCTTAATTTTAATATCGATTTTGGGACCATAAAATGCGCCCCCGCCTTCATCCGTCACATAGTCCCATCCCTTAGTATTCAATGCTTCCACTAGCGCATCGGTGGCGAGTTGCCAAATGTCATCGGTTCCCACCGACTTGGCCGGACGTGTCGAAAGATTCACTTCATACTCAGGAAAACCAAAGTCTGACAAAATTTTCTCCGTCAAATTTAGCACTCCCAAAATTTCCTGTGCCACCTGCTCTGGGAGGCAAAAAATGTGAGCATCATCCTGAGTAAAGCCCCGCACCCGCATCAGCCCATGTAACACCCCCGATCGCTCATAACGATACACCGTCCCCAACTCCGCCCACCGGAGCGGCAACTCTCGATAGGAATGCAATCGGTTTTGATAGGTCAACACATGAAAGGGGCAATTCATGGGTTTGAGCTGATACTGTTGGGCCTCAACTTCAATGGGGTCAAACATATTCTCCCGATAAAAATCGACATGCCCCGATGTCTTCCACAACTCTACATTCGCCACATGGGGAGTGTAGAGCAGGTCATACCCTGCGGCCAAATGGGCTGAACGCCAGTAATCCTCGATCAGCAACCGCATCCGTGCACCCTTCGGATGCCAGAACACTAGCCCGCCTCCCGCGTCTTCTTGAATGCTGAACAGATCCAACTCTTGCCCTAGCTTTCGATGATCGCGACGCTTTGCTTCTTCCTTCTGCTGTAGATAGGCTTGCAATTGGTCAGGCGTTTCCCAGGCCGTTCCATAGATCCGCTGCAACTGGGACTTGGTTTCATCCCCTCGCCAGTAGGCTCCCGCCACACTTTCCAGCGCAAATGCATCAGGGTGAATCTCTCCTGTAAAGTTCAGGTGTGGTCCAGCACAGAGATCCCACCACACTTCTGTGGGAGGCACGGCAACTGGATCGATCAAGGAGGGTTCAACCTCTGGATGAGAAGTAAACCCAGCATCAGGGGAGCCAATGAAGTAACGAGTAATGGGTTCGTCGGCAGGAATACTGTCTAGAATTTCTTGTTTGTAGGGTTCCTGGAGGGTGGCAATTTCCACCTGAATGTCATCCCGATCCACCACTTCTCGAATGATGGGTAGGTTGGTGCGAATGATTCGCCGCATCTCTGCTTCAATTTGCTCTAAGTCTTCAGGGGTGAAGGGTGAAGGGCGGTCAAAGTCATAGTAAAACCCAGTTTCTGTCCAGGGACCAATCGTAACCTTGGTTTCGGGGAACAAGGTCTGCACGGCCATTGCAAGGATATGAGCACAGGTATGCCGAATCCGTAGCAATGTCTGCGGGTCACTCTGAGTGAGCAAGTTTTTTTGAGGAGACTGGGTTGAACTCACCATATGCGTTCAAGTTTGAGAATGATTATCGTTCTCAATTTAGCATTAAACTTTCCTTGCTCGCGTGACTTCCCCGATCAAACCCTAAGCTTCATTGGCACTCCCACGGCTTAAGCGCGTGGGATTCTTCGAACACAATCCTCTTCTTCTTGCAGAGTTCATCACATCTTCGTCAGGGCTGTAGGGCGGTCGTGAGCCACCTCATTGGAGTCGAACTATCGCTCCAAATTTTACATGCATAAAAAATAGCTAAATTTACTTGAAATATTGGCTGTATTTCTCTATGCTTAATTTGACGGTTACAGATAAATAATGGTGCAAAAAAGACGATGACCCTTGATGCAAAGAAAACGATGACCCTGAATCTCTCTGCATCCGAGATGCGGGTTCTTGAGGAGTTGGCCAGTAAAAAGGAACTCTCAAAGACGGTGGTCCTCCGACAGGCACTACGCCTTTACCAGATGGTTGAGGAACGATTATCAGTCGGCGAAAAGCTTTTTTTCGAGGATGAGAAAGCCCAGAAAAAAGCAGAGCTGATGGTTCTATGAGCACTATCCCTGTTCAGATCTTGCGCCGTCAGGACAGGGCTCGGGTGGACGCCGTCCTTCACACCAATCTGTTACCAAAATCATTGGTAGCAGCCGAGAAGGAATGGGGACCGGTCCGCTTGGAAGCTGTCGAGAGCCTCCTCGAAGCAGGCAAGATCGACGAGGTTCCACAGCACCATCACTGGAATTGGGGATGGAAGAGCAGGCATCTGAGGCTCCTTGCCTATCAGTCTTTCGGTATCGAGTGTGCCGGTCAGTGGCAAGGACTACTAATGGTTAAGCTCGCAGGCATGGAGGCTAGGCTCGAACCTGATAAAGGTAAACCGCTCGTGTACATAGACTACCTAGAGTCGGCTCCCTGGAATCTCAGCACGATGGTGGACACGCCGCTTTATGGCGGTATAGGCCCGTTGCTCATGCAGACGGCGGTACAACTGAGTTATGACGAGGGCTTTCATGGACGGATCGGACTGCATGCCCTTCCTCAGGCAGAGGCTTTCTATCGAGACGATTGTGGGATGCACAATTGTGGACCGGATGCATCCTATGAAAACATGTCGTACTACGAGATGACCCGCGAGATTGCGGCGAACTTTACGTCAAACTCCAACCCCAAAGGAGGTCTGGTATGAAACTGAACATTGATCCAGATTGGCTTCTCAGGATGGCAGAGAAGGAGAACGGTAAGATCATCTCGGTTGGCGGACTCGTCACGCGAGTAAAGGCGAGTATGCGCGTGGAGACTAAGCCCTCCATGGATCCCGCTGGATGGAGCCAGGTTTTCCCGCTGAAAGCTATGCGGAATTTACACTTTTCGCTGCCAGAGGGCAAGTCTGACAGCGAAGTTCTTTTGCGGTTTTTCGGCGTGCAATCCCCCGATGCATGGCAAACGAGGTGGAATAAGTACTCCGTCGCATTCCGGCAGACGAAGAGATTCGACTTTTGTGGCGAGGAACTTGTAGTTGCAGCGTGGGTCCGAGAGGCGGAAATCATTGCTGACAAAATTCCACTGAAGAAATTCAATGAAGCAAAGCTGCGGGCAACACGTTCAGTGATGCCCGCAG
>JBCBLF010000207.1:0-8873 GCA_038520475.1 Cyanobacteria bacterium J06627_8 | reverse complement strand
TAAGAAATCATCGGCCATGTCAAAGTTTGCCGTTACACTTTGAACATCATCCAAATCTTCTAGCGCATCCATCAGCTTCCATACAGCACGCGCTTGGTCTGCATCTGCAATATCGATAGTGTTGTTTGGAATCCAACGTAATTCTGAGTCGCTAACAGTGTATCCAGCAGCAGCTAACTCATTAGAAAGGGATTCGAGCTGAGCCACACTGGTAACCACTTCAGCACCTGCCTCTTCGTCATCTGAAGCCTCCAACAGTTCATAAGATTCGGCTCCGGCATCGACAGACGTTTCTAGGAGAGCGTCTTCGTTGATTGTGCCCCGCAGCGTAACCACGCCCTTTTGTTCAAACATCCAGCTGACGCAACCTGTTTCTCCCAGGTTTCCACCGTTCTTACTAAAAGCAGCTCGGAGATCAGCAGCAGTCCGGTTTCGATTATCCGTCAAGGCTTCAATGAGAATCGCAACTCCACTCGGGCCATATCCTTCATATCGGATATCCTCCAGTGCGCTTGCACCAGAATCAAACGTACCAGAACCTTTAGCGATCGCCCGTTCAATGTTTTCGTTTGGAATGCCTGCGGCTTTGGCCTTCTCAATTGCCGTTCTAAGCTGAAAGTTTCCTTCGGGATCAGGGATACCGCTCCGGGCCGCTACGATAATCTGTCGAGAAATCTTAGCAAACGTTTTTCCCTTAACCGCGTCCACTCTAGCTTTTTGCCGCTTAATATTGGCCCATTTACTATGTCCTGCCATACCAACTTCGAATAAGAGCGATCCTACGATACGCGATGTCTTGCAACGACGTCCTTCAATATTAAGACTTAACTTAATGTTCGACACCGAGTGCAATTTTTTAATGGAGCGATCGCCGTTAGTCCGTTTGATAAGTGCTCGAGTCAATTTTTAGATAAGCACTAACCATACTCACCTATAGGGCCTATCACCCCTTACTCGCTGTTCTCATGCCTACCAAGAAGTACAAATATTTCTAGCGCAGCATCTTAAGCGCATCCCAAAAAAGCCTTGTGCGTCATAACAGTCAAACAACACAAGGCTCTTCTTCAAAGGCTATAAACAGGCGTATTACGGTTCTAATTACGCTTCGACAGCAACGGGGTAAACGCTGACTTTTTTCTGGCTCTTACCCTTGCGCTCAAACTTAACCACACCATCAACCAAAGAAAACAATGTGTCGTCATTTCCACGACCAACATTGACTCCTGGGTGAACCTTAGTTCCTCGCTGACGCACCAAAATATTACCTGCACGAACGGCTTGTCCGCCGTAGCGCTTCACGCCTAATCGCTTCGAGTTCGAGTCACGACCGTTTCGAGTACTACCTGTTCCTTTCTTATGAGCCATCTTGCTACCTTTTTGCTCCAGTACTAATGAGTTTAACCTTCACTGCCTTCAGTTTGCTAGCTAACCCACACAACAATTGGATTAGGAAGCAATAGAGACATCAACTAAGCGTCTTCTTTTGCGTCGCCTTCTGCATTTTCAGGCACTACTCCACTTCTGCTACAGGAACCACTTCAGGCTCTTCTGCATCCACTGCGGCTACGACTACAGATTCCGGTTCATCTTGAGGGGGTGCACTGGCCTGTTGGTCACCGAACGCAGTTGACTCAGTTAATAGTGAACCGTTGAGGTTGATGCTTGTGATCAAAACTCTCGTTAATTCTTGACGATGTCCTCGCTTTTTTCGAGTCTTTTTCTTCGGCTGCATCTTGTAGACAATCACTTTGCGGCCACGAAGATGGCGTTGAACAGTCGCTTCAACCGTTGCCCCATCAACAAAAGGTTGCCCAACAGTGAATTCGCCTTCATTTTCGACGAACAAAACTTTGTCTAAGGTAATGGTGTCATCTTCTTCAACATGAAGACGATTGACGTCATAAAATCGTCCTGGCTCAACCCGAAGCTGAGTGCCACTTGTCTCAACAATTGCGTATGCCATAAAGCGTTTGTCTCCTATTGCCATACAGGTAGGAACAAGACTCGGTGAAAAATCAATCAGCCTTAAGCGCCTTTATACCTGGTCTGAGCTTTACATCGCGGTCTAATATCATCGCAAATAACTCTTGATACTGTCAACACGTCCGCTAAGGACAGCTTCAATAAGTCGGAAATTAGTCTGAATTGAATTGAATCGTTGTTTTAATTGGCGCTTCAGCACTTGTACAGGGTGCTAAGCTAACCAAAGCATCAATGTTTTGAAGCATCATTTGACACAACTCATCTAGGGGCAAATCATTTGGATCTGAACCAAACGGATCTTCAATTTCAACTCCAATCTCCTCAATGCCAAAAAGTGTGAAGCCAATCAGCGCGACCAGAGGTCCAGTCCACCAACCAACTGTACTCACAACTTGAAATGGCAGAGTAATGCAATAGATAAACAGGAGTTGCTTGAGGTGAATCGCATAGGCAAGAGGAATTGGGGTCTTTAAGATGCGCTCACACCCACTCAAGACGTTAATCAACTCATCCAAAAGCTGCTGCATTGCGGTCAACTGATAAAGATTGAGGCGATCGCGTTGATGTTGCATCTGTAGATAGTCCTCAATCCAGAAGGCAATTTCTAAGGGAGGATTTTTCGAAACTGAGAGTTTTTGAAATTGTTCATTGGGCAACAACGCTTGGAGTTCGGCATCTGGGGGTTGCCGCCGAAGACGGAGCTTCACGGCTACTGCATAGGCAACTAACATCCGTAGCATGACAACTTTGTGATCGCGATCGCGCTTTTGACGTTCCAGCACGATAATCCACATATGTCGTGCGAGATTACGCACCGAATTCACCATGTTTCCCCACAGCTTGCGTCCTTCCCAGAACCGCTCATATGAAGCGTTTGTTCGAAAAACTAGCAACAGGCTCAATACCAACTCCGGAATGAAGTTATTGAGCGGGTAAGAAACAGGCATATCATTTTGATAAAGAATTGAGACCACCAGCCCAACCGCTCCACAGAGAAACGTGCGCGGTAAAGTTGCAGGAATAACTGAACCACGCAGCCGAAACGCAAGATGGAACCAGTCTTGTTTTATAAATTGCATGCGTCCTAGTTCTGAGAATTTCTGGAGTGGAGGCTTTTGGTTGTAGACGATCACCAATGAGTGAAAGAGCTTGAGGCAGTCTTCTGCATATCGTGCATTGTTGTCAATAGCACCAAATTATGTCGCCTAAATACACAAATTTTGACGGCTTTAAGCTGAATTGTCTTAAATTGCTTGTTCTATCTGAGATTTCTTATGCTTTCTTCTTGGCTTTCTAGTCTTAAATCCCTTTGCCTTATATTTTATGCCGATTGACGATGCAGACCAAGCGATGAACCCACAGCTTGCATCTAGCATCTTCAGACCACTGTAGGCTGATAATCAACCGGCCTGAATGAGTAACCATCTAAATGACATAACTGCATGATGGTGTTCGATGGAACAGCCAATCAACACAGTTTCTCAATATTTTTCACGAGATTGTTGGTTTTTCAGGATACTTGAGGTGTCTCTTTACGATGACAGTGCGAACGCAGGTCCCAGGATAATCGAAGATGAGCGCGCAGAATAAACCGCATCGCCAAATATCCTTACCTATCGCTGATAACTTCTATCGGCATCATGCTTCTGCTGTCGTATTGCCGACGACCATACCAGAATTGACTGTCCATCTGCCTTAACCTATTCATGCCTCCGTCTCGCATCTCTCCCTCACCCCTCCAATCTCCCAGGCATTCTCCGTCATGGGTACAACGTCATTTGCCCTGGCTGTACAGTTTTTGGAAATTTTCACGTCCCCATACCATCATTGGAACAACGCTAAGCGTATTTAGCCTATGGGTCATTGCGATCGCTAGCAGTTCTAATACAGGACTCCCCCCATCTGCTTCATTGTTGAGGGTATTGGCAGCATGGTTGACCTGTTTATGTGGCAATGTTTACATCGTGGGTCTCAATCAACTCTACGATGTCGAGATTGACCAGATGAACAAGCCCCATTTACCGATTGCATCTGGCGAGTTCTCACCGAACATAGGGCGGATCATCGTGTTTCTGACCGGATTGCTTGCCCTCATCGCATCCTTGATCCAAGGTCATTTTTTAATGTGGACCGTATGGATCAGTCTTGCAATCGGGACCGCATACTCTCTCCCGCCCATTCGACTAAAGCGATTTCCATTCTGGGCATCAATTTGCATTTTTACCGTGCGGGGCGTAATTGTAAATATTGGCTTATTTCTACATTTTCGCGATGGATTGAATCAGCCAACGATCGTCACCCCTGAAGTCTGGACGCTAACAGCCTTTATCCTAGTATTCACGTTTGCGATCGCCATTTTTAAGGATATTCCTGATTTAGAGGGCGATCGCCGCTACAACATCACAACCTTTACGGTTAAGCTGGGCATCCATACGGTTTTCAAGCTAGCACGATGGGTGCTGACAATTTGCTATGGCGGCATGATACTCGCTAGCTTTAGTCTTCCATCCATAAACACAGGACTCATCGTTGTGTCCCATAGTCTTGCCATCGGGCTCATATGGTTATTGAGTCGGCGGGTTAATCTTCGTCAAAAGCAATCAATTGCTGACTTTTACCAATTCATTTGGAAACTGTTTTTCCTTGAATACATCCTATTTCCAATTGCTTGCTTGCTTGCTTAATATCAATTCTCTAAAAACGCAGCTACAAATAACGCCAGGTTTTTAGAGAATTGACATAACCCCATTGTCTGAAATGGATGCACTAAATATCTTATGGAACCCGCCTGCAGAATAGGCTCCATAAAAACTAAATCATGTACCAATTAGAAGAATGAATACAACACGACATTACAAGCCATTAGTGAGAATGGTTTGGTCTTGCCTCGGGACTCGCAGCATGGGCATCAGGAGAGGTTGACGGTACCGCTGACGGTTGTTTTTGAAAGTGATAGGTTGGTTCTCCTTCTGAATGAGAGTATGTGTCCATCTGTCGTCGCGATGATACTCGATAGGTCACTCCATTTTCAGAAACGTAGTGACCATTCCCATTTAGATGAGTGTGCCAATCGTGCTCGGTGATCTGAGGCATCGATTCACCATCCACATCAATTTGGATGGGTAGGCGAACATAGAAGGTTGTACCTTCGTTTTCATGGCTTTCAAACTTCACGTGGCCTTTATGACGAGTAATACACTGCTGAACAATGGCCAACCCCAACCCTGTGCCTCGAATCGTATCGACGTTGCTTGCGCGATGGAACAGCTGAAATAGATGAGGTTGATCATCTTTTGGAATACCAATTCCTTGATCAGCAATAACAAACAACAGATTCTGTTCTTCTCGTGCAACAGAAAAATCGATTTGACTCCCCTTCGGAGAATATTTCACTGCATTTGATAACAAGTTTGTGAGAATAGACCGCAACAAATTCGGATCAAGTTGCGCGTCAGCCACATCACTTTTGTAGTGAAAAATAATGTGATGCGCAACGCCCAATCCATGCTGAATTTCCTCAACAATTTCTGCGCAAAATGGCTCAAGCTCAACTGGACAGGGTTTGAAGTCAAGTTTTCCCGCTTCTGCACGACCCACAACTAACACGTCTTCCAATAGCTGGGTCATGTTTGTGATGGCTAGCCGAATGCGCTGGAAATAGGTTTGTTTCTTTTCTTCTGTTGCAACATGTCCATACTTTTCAAGCAGCTCTATTGACGTTCGGAGCACAGTAAGTGGCGTACGAAATTCGTGCGACACAATCGAAACAAATTTGGATTTAAGTTCGTTTAATTCTCGTTCAACTTGTAGGGCCTGACGCATTTCATCTTCAATCTTCTTCCCCTCTCGAATTTGATGTTCTCTAGTACGAATACTATCCACCATCGTTTCGAAGGCTTGAGCTAGGATATTCATTTCGTCACGCAAGCCAACTGGAAGATGTTGAATCGATGAATTGACCGTAGAGGAATTGGATATTCGCCTGCGGTTAATCTCTTTTGGAAAGCTCAAGCTCTGATTGTAGTCTCCGGCAGCAATCAGCTCAGCCGATTGGGTAAGTTTAGTTAAGTTACGCGTCAAGATGCCAGACAACACGTAAATCAGCACAAACAAGATGCCATAGGTGATGACAAAAGAGATGAGGACCCGATTGCGGATGCGATCCTGAAGCTTGAAAACGTAATCTGCCTCAATATCCAATCCAAGGATTGCAACCGTCTCTCCTGCACTATTTTTGATCGGCGCAAATGCAGATAGCCAGGTGCCCCAGGCATCGGTATAGATTCGCGGTTCTTCAACGGGGAGACCGTATTCCATCACCTGGCGCGATCGCGAACTCGTCAAGTCAGGTTCCAGGAAACCAACCGCTTTTGACGGATCATAAGACGCCCATAAATCCACTAAATAGACCGTTTCAGTTCCTCCAGGCGGAACTGGTGAATCTCCAACCCGACGATTTTGTTCAGTTGGGCCCACAACATATGAGTAGAGCCACGCACGAGGCTCAATGCTTTTCACCGTTTTAAACCATGCCATCTGGTTTAAATAGCGGGGATCATCGGAAAAGCCATCACTATTGGGTTCACCTTCTTCATAAAGCTCAACTAGCTCCTCAACATCAACACCTTCTACTGCACCTTCTAGCGTTGACACCAGATCCTCTCGTAACCGAGTGATCGTTTTATCTGTAGTGAACGTATAGAACCAGTAGAAGGCACCAGCGAATACAAAGCTGAAGATAAGGCTAAATCCAATGAGCAACTTTACACGAAGACTAACGACCTGTAGAGGACGCTGCCTTCCTTTGTCTGTTAGATGAACAAAGCGTTCAGCTTTTTGTCGATACGCTGGTGATGCCCGATTTGGAGTCACAATATGGCTTGGCTGATGTGAGAACGATGAGGATGCGATTGATCATGCAACCTGATATCTTTTCTACTCATATCTAAGATATCTTTCAACAATTACTCGAAGTTTGGTCCGTAATCCGGACGAGAGGCCATCATTAAATATCAGTGATAACTGCGTGATTATCAGCAGGGCTGTTCGTGCACTGGCATTGATCCAGCCACATACCCCCTACAGTCAAACACCTTACTCTAACTACTTGGAGTCATGACAGGTGTTGCCGATGGTCGGTAACAGTTTGTTAGAACTTTTTGTCCTGGGTGAGCTTTCAACCTTTAACATACCCGAAATAACTCGTATGCGAACAATTACGGATAGGTCCTTTCCATGCATGTTCCAAGTGGTTGAAGAACCATAACATCAGACGATGGGGCAACGTTCACAAAGGAATGGATACGACACTACATCGATCGCCATTCACGTGAAGAGTTGAACAATGCCAGTGATGTTACTGTTGCCATATCCAGCGGCGATCGCCCGTTGATACGTTTGATGAACCATCGTCGATATTGGGAGATCAGCATGAACTTCTTGCCCAGACTGAATGGCATAGCGAAAATCTTTCTCCACCAATTCAATTGGAAATAATGGAGCATGGTTCCCCGTGACCATCAGCTGACTCGCACCACCAACAGCTGGGCTCATGATAGGCAATTGTTTGAGGCAATCAAGTGATTGCTCCACACTGAGGCCATGACTCAACAATAGACCCACAATTTCTCCCATCGCTGCAATTTGTGCACCAAATAGTGCATTCACCGCCAGTTTCATTAACATTCCTTGCCCGACACTGCCCAGATGATGAATAGCAGCGCTGACAGCGGACAAGATCGGGTGAACAACCTTTAGTGTCTCGGCTTGGCCCCCAACTAGATAAATCATTTTTTTTGCCTCCGCTTGGGGACGAGAACCGACAACAGGCGCATCGAGGAACCGTGCTCCGCGATGTTCCAGTGCTGTTGCCAGTTGTCGAGTCCAATGAACGGTTAAGGTGCTGGACTCAATCACGATCGCCCCTTTCCGTAATCCCGTCGCAGCGCCAACATTCGGCTCTAGCCAAATCGAACGAGAAGCCTCATCATCGGTCACCATACTGATCACAATGTCAGCTTGTTCTGCTGCGTGTTTAGGCGTTTTTGCCTGCTGGGCTCCTCTGTCTAATAAGGGGCTAACTTTTTCAGGCGTTCGGTTATAAACGATGAGGTCGTATCCTGCGGAGAGCCAAGCGTCAGCAATCCGACATCCCATTGCTCCAGTTCCAAGCAGCGCAATCTGATTCATATCACTTCTCCTTTTGTTAACAAGCGATCGCTTACAGATTTAGGACTGCTGATATGAGACTGCTGAACATTCGCTATATCCAAGCGTGGTGATGGGTAATAACGGGCTTACATCAACACTTCCTACCCCAAACATGCCAGTCCTAACATCATGCGTTCACCTACGCAGCCACTTTATTTGATGATAATTTATCAATAAAGAGAGAAATCACCATTAGAATCGTGCATATTACGCATGAATCTGATTATGGATATTGATGCCCTTCAACAATTCATCGATGTGGTCAGACAGGGAAGTTTTGCCGCTGTTGCCCGAGAACGAAACATCGATCCGTCCTCGGTGTCGCGGGCAATCGCTAATCTAGAGAAGGAATTACAGGTGAGATTGTTTCAACGCACAACTCGAAAGCTATCGCCAACTGAAGCAGGAAGCACCATTTTGAGCGGGTGGAATCTTTAGTTGCAGAACTGCAAGAAGCAACTGCCCATGTAGCGGAAGCATCAGGACAGCCTAAGGGAACGCTTCGGGTGACCACCTCAGTTTCATTCGGACAGCGGTGTCTCATTCCCTTACTCCCAACTTTTCAGACAACGTATCCTGACCTGAATGTTGATTTGCTGCTGACCGATGCTGTGGTGGATATCGTCACAGAGCGGATTGACATAGCGATTCGACTAGGAATACTTAAAGATTCCAATCTG
>JBCBLF010000206.1:0-8929 GCA_038520475.1 Cyanobacteria bacterium J06627_8 | reverse complement strand
TCGCCTAGTCCGCTCGGCTTTGGTGAACAAGAAGTGGGCACAACTCGGGAAGAAGTGGTAACCCTCACAAACCGAGGCGATCGCAGTATTCAAGTCCAGAGTGCGTCTCTTTCGAACGACAATGAATTTTCGATCGCCAGTGATGCGTGCTCAGGAAATTCACTGGCGGCTGGAAGCAGTTGCACCATTACCGTTCAGTTTACGCCACAGGACGTGGGCGATCGCTCAACCACGCTAACGATTAGCGACACAGCGACAGGAAGCCCTCGAAGTCTCAGCATCACAGGCACCGGAGCAATGGTTCCTCGACCTCAGATTCTCTCAATGGAGGCGCGGCCTGCCACCATCCGCTCGGGAGAACGAACGAATATCTGCTATCGAGCTGTCAACGCGCAGAGCCTGAGTTTACGAAATGACTCAACTGGAGAAAGCGTTCCTATTCGAGACCCTGACGGATGTGCGTCTGTTTCCCCGAGTGAGACAACAACCTATACGCTTCTGGCTGAAGGACGGAATGGAGAATCTGTGAACCAGCAAGTACGAGTTGAGGTGGCGATGCCTGAACCCGATACGACTTCACCACCTGTTCCTTCCCCTATTGCTCCATCGGGCAATGAATTTGTGTTGTGTTCAGGTTCATCCACAACAGCGTTGTCGTGGAGTCCAGTGGTGGATGACAGTTCTCCGGTTACCTATACGGCGGTGCTGGAGCGCGGCAGTGTCGGTGGCAATCCGACTGGCTGGACGCTGATCACTCAGCAAAGTACCCAAGGCACTCAGGTGAACATCACTCCGTTTCTAGAAAAGGGTCAGGTCAATTATCGCTGGCGTGTCAATGCCCAAGATACCGCAGGCAACGTGAGCAATTTCTCAACCTGGCTCAACTTCCGAACCTGTGAATAGACACGCCAGAGAGCTAGGGCTGTATTAATTGATTGGAATTGCCGTAACCCAGTCTTTGTAGGTAGTTGAGCGATTTTCTGTAATTTCGATCAAATTGTCTCGTAGGCGATTCGTAACAGGCTTTTCTGCTGGCATATCGTATATCTCGATGCGCTTCACAGGCGTGATTTTTGCTGCGGTTCCGCTGAGAAAGACCTCATCGGCAACAAGCAATTCAGATTTATCGATTGCTCGCTCGACAACAGTAATCCCCATATCGCGAGCAAGGGTAATAATGCTGTCTCGGGTAATGCCTTCTAAGATATCTTGCTCAAATCCAGGAGTAATCAGTTGCCCATTTCGAACAATAAAGACGTTCATCCCGGTTGCTTCGCTGACTTTGCCTTGAGCATTCATTAGAATTGCTTCGTCGAAGCCGGATTCAACGGCTTCTGTTTTCGCAAGGGATGATGTGATGTAAGCACCACTGATTTTGCCTCGAAGCGGCAGGCTTCGGTCTTCTTGGCGATACCATGAACTGATGCGACAGGTCACGCCGTCGGGTGAGAGATAGTCACCAAGCTCTAGGCCATAGACAAAGAAGTTTTTCTCAACATTATGCAGTCGAGGGGCAATGCCTAAGTCTGAGGTGTAGACAAAGGGGCGGATATAGAAGGATGTGTTGGGGCTATTTTTCTTAACAAAGTCGATAATGACAGATTGGATTTTGTCGGCAGGCAGCTCATAGTTTAGAAATCGAGCACTGGCACTCAAGCGTTCACAGTGGCGATCGAGTCTAAAGAGCAAAATTTGTTGAGGATTGTTGGGGTCTGGAATGCCTCGGAGTCCACCAAATGCTCCAGTACCGTAATGCAATGCATGCGTTGCAATTGAGATGTTTGCGCTTTCGAAGGGGACAAACTGATTTTCAAAATAGGCGATGGGTAAAAACGTATGCATAGCTAGATTGAGTGAACGAATGGATGGGCTGGAAAAAAGATAGACAGTTTCTGTATGGTAAGGCTTACGAGCAAGTTTGGTAGCGAGGTTAGTAGTCAGCGATCGCCATTGCTACAGATTTTCATGGATACCAGATTGTAAAGCGAGCTGTCCCAAAACATCTCAATTCTTAATGGTTTTATGAGTTTAGAGCCCATTAGAGAATGCATCACTTAACCTTGGCAAATTTCTCAACCCCCTATTTTTTCGTAGACTTTGCAAAGTTATGTCAGTTACCGAGAGGGGGAACCTCAAATGTGGTGCTCACGGGGCGATGGTCGCTCTTGATCTCGTCATCTGGGCAGTAGTCACTGTCGGGCGATGCAAACAGAATCGTTGAGTCTTTGACAGGCCAAGTCAGTGCTTGATTGCCTACAAAGGTGAAGTCAAGGATGCTGTTATAGCGATCGCTACAGTAACTTTTGACGAGTACATCTGGGCGAACCCACTGGAATACATCATTTTCCGTTAGCAAATCGAATCCGCGATCGCGATCGCCGCTGTCACCGTCTATCACATCAAAATCGAAGTTGTAGTCTCCGACTGCCACAATTGGAAGCTGTTGGCGCTGTGCCCAAGCATTTAGCATTTGAGCCTGTTCGTGACGGAGATCGTCTTTAGTCCGGTAGAGGTGGTTGACCACAAATAGAAATTCTTGCCCATTGGTCCGAACCTGGAAGTGAGTGATAAGGGCAGCCCGCACTCGCCCACCGAAACTAAGGGCATCAAGCTCTTCGTAATTGATGAGTCTGAGGAGACTCGAATCGTACACGACAGCTAAGCGATCGCCTCCACCAGATTGTCCAAGAATCGAGCGAAAATCCGTCTCTTCACCCAGTTCAGCACCTTGCTCAAGTAACCGTAGCCACTCGGCATTTTGCACCTCAGAAAAGCCCCACACATCTACCCCAGCCAGTGAGCCCACATATTGCTCTGCAATGACCATCGGATTCGCACCCCCAGATTCAACGTTGTATCCGACAACCGTTAATTCAGTCGGTTCACCATTAAACGTAGCTGGCTCATCTAAAAACTCTTCTAGCCATGTATCGATTTGTGTGCCGATCGAGTCGGAGTTCTCAATGGCTTGCTGGAGCTCAGTGCAAGAAATGACTGACACACAGGTCAGACTACACAACAGATAAAAGACTCGACGGTGCCAATCAATAGTCATCTAAGCGTTCAGATTTAGCAATATAACCTTAAGCAAGTTCTCTGTAGCCTGTGCATTTTTGTGGAGGGCGATCGCCCTCCACAAAAATTACGCAAGCCACAGTATATCTAAATGAGGAATTTGTATCATGAGTATCCCAGCACAATTAACTATAGAATCCATAAAACCCTGCTCAGCAGGGTTTTATGGATTCTATAGTTAATTGTGACTACCGACTTACTAAATCTGGCTTTTGAGAATCCTTAATGGAACTGCATATTACTAACACTGAATTAAACATCCAGTTGAATTGGCAAGAGCGGTTGTGGGCTTTCCACGTTGGGGAAACAATCACGATTCCAATTCAAACGATTGGTGTCGTCTCAACCCAACAACCAGAGATGGAATGGTATGCCCTCCGTGCACCAGGAACTGCTGTTCCTGGAAGATTTACTGTAGGAACGTACTATGCAAAACGAGGACGAGAATTTTGGTATGTGACCCAGCGGTCTAACTTTCTTGTTCTGGATATTAACGAAGGCTATTACAAGCGTGTCGTTCTTACACTGGATGACCATATCCGCTATGCAGACCAGATTAGCGAGGCCAAAGCTCACGATTCGGCAGGATAGTCGTCACAGCCGTTGCGAATTTGGTATCTGATTCCCTTGCACGTTGTTCACGGATAGCTGATGAATGGCATTCACCTATCATCGACGAATTCATTTCAGCGATACGGATGCCGCAGGCGTTGTGTTCTTTGCGAATGTCTGTTCGATGTGTCACGAAGCGTACGAGACATCATTAATTGCGTCTGGCATCTCACTCCGCGAGTTTTTTAACAATTCATCCTGCGCGATTCCAATTGTAGAAAGTCAGTCCAAATTCTTTTATCCGTTGCGATGTGGCGATCGCGTGCAGATTTCGCTGACTCCACAACTCATCTCATTAACTGAATTTTCGATTGTGTATCATCTAGCCTTGATGGCAGAGGGGGCAGAAGCGGATTCTTCCCAACCCAAGCGTGCGGCTTGGGTGTTGACTCGACATGTGGCGATTGAGCCAACCCAGCGACGTCGATGTCCAGTTCCGTCAAATGTGTTGGAGTGGATCGACCAATGGGGCGAAGGTCCCAGTGAGGCGCTGACTGACGAAAATTATTAAATTTCTTAGGATCGGCTTAATTGAAGGGTGCTTCGCGAGTGCGGCACACGAAACACCCTTCAATTGCATCAGTCCTGACTCCTTCAAATTTTCGCTGCCTTATTTCCCATTGGTGGAGGGAGCAACGCGTTTTCTCAAGGATTCTGAACGTCGTTTGGCCGTGCCATTTTTGGGGTCAATCGAAGATGCTTTTTCGTAGGCTTCAAGGGCTTGGGTAATGAGTTGCTTCTTTTCATAGGCAAACCCCAAGTTGTTGAGGGCTACAACATAGTCTGGGGATTGTTCTAGGGCTTCTTTGTACTGTCGAATAGCAGAATCATATTGCTCTTGACACGCATAGGAGTATCCCAGTGCATTTTGAATTAGAGCAACGTTTTCATTGCCTTCCAAGTCCTTTGCCTTGAGCGCTTTTTTGAGCAGTGTTGCCGCCTGAGCATATAGCTTCTTATCGAGGTAGATACTCGCAAGCTCGTAATATTCTTGAGCCGTTCCTTTTTGCTTGGTCAATTTGCTTTGCAGTCGAGAAAAGGTGCTTTCAGTGCGACGAGTTTTGAAGACTTGGCGAAAGAGAACTACAGCTGCAATGAGTAGTAATACAACGAGCAGTCCTAGATAAACAGAGGGTAAAGAAAAATCGTTCATGATTAAAGGCGTTTCTTCGTAATTTGATCCATCCACGCGAAAACACAAGGAAATGGGATCAACGATTAAAAAGAGTGGCTTGCTGAAAAAAGGTGATAGAAGTGAATGTGCTAAAGCAATTTTTAGCTTACCTGAATCCTATGAACTTGAGGCGTTTGGTTCATTTATGGTAATCCCCAATGGGTTTCCCTCTCTTGTAGCCATCCGTCTTGATGCCAACGCTCAATGGCTGTGTTGATGGTTTGCCGCAGATCTTCGTATTGCAAGCCACGGGGCATGGCGATCGCCAGCGCGTCTGCCGATATTAACGAGGTCAACACTCGATAGTTGGGATACTCCTGACTCCAGCCAGCTAGGATCGTCGCGTCTGAGGCAAACACATTGGCTTCGCCTGACTCTAAAATGCCAAGGGCATCTTGATAAGAGTCAGCCCCAATAAGGTTAACGTCTGGGAGGAGCGATCGCACCACGGCAATTGTCGTTGAATTGTTGAGGACGGCAATCGTTGAGTCTGCTAAGTCAGGAAAGCTTTGAATTCGGCTGTCTTGCGTAATGAATCCGACGCCATCCAGATAATAAGGCGTGCTGAAATCTACAAGACGGGAGCGAGCATCCGTTCGATTAAGCTGGGCAATGACCATATCCACCTCTTCATCGAGCAGCACTGATAAGCGATCGCGATTGTTAACCGGCCGAAGCATTAGGGCATCAGGGGTACCGAATAATTCAATGGCGAGCTGTCGAGCGATATCGATTTCAAACCCAGTCAGCTCACCCTGGTCGGTTCGAAAGCCTAAAGGTCTGACATTATCTTTGACTGCGACAATCAAAAAGCCTCTTTCTTGAATATCTTCTAGCTCAGCAGCAGTGGCTGACAACAGAAAAGGAGAGGCGATCGCCTCTCCTAATCCCAAAAAGCTAGCTGTAGCAAGTATTGACAGAGTTGTGGAAATAATCGATTGGACTGTGCGATTACAACGAACCATAGTAGGCATCAGGCGCATCATAGATAGGCGTTTTAATGCGTATCGATTCTACCCTATTCCTTTATCTATGGCTCCTATTTGGCGCCCCTACTTAGGACGAGCTGCCGTTTCAACCACCTTCGTGAATCCGCTGGGATCAAGGACAGCCATTTGAGCCAGCATCTTACGGTTGAGCTGAATATCCGCTTTTTTGAGACTACCAATCAATTGGCTGTAGCTCATGCCATTCTGACGAGCAGCTGCATTGATGCGTGCAATCCAAAGACGGCGAAAATCACGCTTGCGTCTACGGCGATCGCGATAGGCACTGCGTAGCGCCTTCATGACCTGCTGATTAGCAGTCCTAAATAATTTTGAGTGAGAACCTCGAAACCCTTTTGCAAGCTTAAGAATTTTCTTGCGGCGCTTGCGGGCTACATTACCGCGCTTAACACGTGCCATGTTATGTAACTTCCTTCGTCTTTATTTTGCTAACAGCTAGTTTTCAATCCGTACTTTTCGAGCAGTGCTCTTTCGCATGAAAGAGATGATGATACTTGAACCCTATTGTTGAGTAAGGTTTTTTACAGCTTCCACTTCCAAAACTAGAGGTATGGCATCATCAACTCAACATTTTCTACATCGCTTTCGTGGAGAACAGCAATCTTAGAGAGTCGGCTCTTACGAGATGTCTTCTTGTGTTCTAACAAGTGATTGCGAAACGCCTTGCGTCGCATGATTTTTCCCGAACCACTGCGTCGAAATCGCTTTGCAGCAGCCTTACGTGTTTTCAGTTTAGGCATGATTGTTCTCACTCAGCACGGTCTACCACTATACTGTGTTGAGCTTAAATTAGGCAAGACTTTCCCATACTTTTATGGGTTATCTTTCCCATTCATCTTAACAATCTAGGGTGTTAGCGATCGCCACTCTAAGCCGGGTTGACCGAAGTGCGTCTGGGAGACAATCTTGAATCTTAGCTATAGTCAGTAACTGTCTTACGATTTTCACAGTCTTAAACTTTAGCGCGATCAACCCCTCGGCAAAGTAATTAATGAGCTCAATCGTAGGTTTAAAACGATTGCTCAATCGTGTAGGAAATCTAAAAAAATAGACCCAAAAAAGTGCAGATGATTATCGTTAGAGCATGGGTCTTAGCTTTAGTAGGGTGCCTGCGCCACCCCCTTGCATGAAGACAGTGAGTGAATGTGGGTTGGAGACGCACACTTAATAGTGAGTCTCTAACACTGTGATTTCTTACAACACTGTATGACCGACAGAAGCGTGACCCATGTACTGTTGTTGCCTGTTCACTGCGTTAGGACGAGGGATGAGGGTGGTTCAGAGTCACGTTGATGTCACTCAGTGGTCAACATCGTCTGCTTCGGGTGTCCCAGCATCATTCAACTCAATCAGTCATTTGAATCAAATTGCTGATGTCGTTGATGCTCGTGCAATCGTTTTACTCCGTCAAGAGGCGATATCTGGATGTATCGATTGTTTGGCTGCTGTTCCTGAACTCCCTCTAGAGTTGATTGAGAGCAATCTAACAGGACTAATCGATCGTATCCAAACTGGTGCGATCGCCCATCCTGACAACATGATTCAACGATTGCCGACTGCAGGACAATTGGCAAATCTCCAGAGCGAAGGCCCGCTATCATCTCTAGATTCATGCCCGTCGGTTCATCGATATGGCGCTATTGTGACCGATCAGGCCGACAGTGTGGATGTCTTGCTGCTTGAATTGCGCCAATCACTGACTCAGCAGCAGAGTAATGTTCTAACGGTTTGGATGGATATGCTCAGGCACAGCATGGCCTTGGAGCAAGAAGTTCAGCGTCAGCGTTCTAAAGCAGCGTTGCTAGAACAAGTTATTCAGCATACGGCTCATCAAGCTCGACAACCGCTTGCACTCATCGAACTCTATACAGATGTGGTGCTGAGCTCGGCAATTGACGACCCTATGCGATCGCATCTTCTTCCAATTCGTGATGCGATCGCTGACTTAGACCGTCACATTCATGACCTCACAGACTATCAAACCCGTGCTCGACTCTCTATGAATCAGCATTCTCTCCATGAGATCTGGACGGAGAGCCTAAGTCACGTTCGTCCATGGCTGGATGAAAAACGTATTTGCATCAAGAATCCATCCCAACCAACCGAGCTGTGGTGTGATCGCTGGCAGATGATTCAGGTGTTCAATAATTTACTTCAGAATGCGATTCACTTTAGCCCCGTTGAGGGAACCTTAACCTGTCAATGGCAACGCTTTCAGGAAGAGGTGTTGATTGAGCTATCGGATGAGGGACCCGGCATCGCAGATGCTGACCTTCCCAAGATATTTGAATCGTTTCATTCTCGCCGGGAGGGAGGGACTGGCATCGGCTTATCGGTTGTTAAGAAGATTGTGCTGGATCATCAAGGACAGTGCTGGGCAACAAGTCTGCCGCATGGCGGGGCAAAGTTTTCGTTTACGATCCGGTGTCTTGACCCACTTGATAGTGCCTCTGGTTCATAGTCATCAGACGTGACCGATTGAACCAAAACATTCAGATTCTTAAGGTGTCGTTGCGGGTGTCAGCTCTGAAGCAGGCTCAGAAATGGTTTCTGTGTCTTGAGCATCTAATCCAGATAGGGTCTCAGTGGCTCTGGCTCGCTGGGTTTTCAATAGACCGATGTTGCTAGTCAGCAGAAAGCTTGTGAAACTTGCGATAGCAATCACTGGAAGAATTGCCGTATCAGATAACACGGTCAAGATGATGGTAGTGCTGATGGGAGTTTTGGTGATAGCCACATTAATCGCGGCCATGCAACAGAGCACTGCAATCGTCGGATGAATTGCTGGAATGCCAAAGGCGATCGCCAAGCCAAGACTTGCTCCTGTAAAAAAGAGCGGAAAGATAAAGCCGCCTCGAAAGCCACCATGAATCGTGAAGCAAATAGCCAGCATCTTTGTGAAACAAATGCCGAGTAGCGTCATCACACCGAACGATGCGGCTTGAGAGAGAAGCTCCGTTTCAATTTGCTGCTCACTAAAGAAGAGTGTCGCCGGATAGAGTACGGCAATCCAGCCAATTCCGAGCCCTCCCATCAACGCCAACACAATGTGTAGATGTTC
>JBCBLF010000205.1:0-9024 GCA_038520475.1 Cyanobacteria bacterium J06627_8 | reverse complement strand
GCCCACAATCCACTCTACCCTCCCGTCTTTATCCTCCTTAGTCCACGTCTTCCCGAAAACCCAAAAAAACGGGGCGCGGGGGGGGGGGCCCCACCCCCCCCACCTCTCACCTTTTATTTGGGATTGCTACATGACGTGAACTAAGGAGAATACTGACTAGAGATTAGAGTGCATTGTGCGCCCCATTCCATTGCATTACTCTTGGATTTTGACCGTGTCCTTCGCAGCTGGAAGAATGATGAAGCGGTATCGATCTCCGCTGACTCAGACTCGCCAATCGCTTCTACGCACTCGCCAACTCAAGTGAATTAGGCGCAACAAAGCCGTCCCCAGAATCCTTCAAGGCTGCACTTCAGCGCGCTAATGTTCAAGAATCCAATGCACTCTTCGTGGACGATTCGTTCTCGAACGTCAAAACAGCTTCGACTAGCAAAACTCTCTCGCAACATTTCATCAGTCACGAAGCCATGTCTGAGTTTCTATGCAAGAAAGGTGCCGTTGCCGAGAACGACTTGCCAGAATGACTGACCTAGATTGCAACAAAGGCGATCGCCCGACCTGTCCCGAAGCATATTATCCTGATCTCCATGAGTAATCATGATGATCAACTGAAGAGCGCAGAACTTAAGAAACTTCGCCGCCAATATCAACAGATTTTGCATGCAGTGGGTGAGGGGGTATATGGACTGGATCTAGAAGGCAATGCAACTTTTGTAAACCCTGCAGCGGCAGCCATGATTGGGTGGGATGCTGATGATTTGATTGGCAAATCGATGCATGCGGTACTGCACCATTCTCATCCCAATGGTTGCACGTATCCCCGTGAGGAATGTCCGATCTATGCGGCGTTTCATGACGGGGTGATTCATCGCGTGACGGATGAAGTGTTCTGGCGCAAGGATGGCACTCAGTTTCCGGTGGAATATATCAGCACCCCCATGCGTGATGAACAGGGTCAGTTAATTGGAGCAGTGGTTGCTTTTCGTGATATTACCCAACGCAAGTGGGCTGAGTCGGTGCTTCAGCAAGCCAATGAAGAACTGGAGCAAAAGGTTCAAGAACGAACCTCTGAGCTACGGGATTTGAATAGTCAGTTGAAGGAACTGAATGAATTGAAATCGAGATTTGTAGCGATGGTGTGCCACGAGTTTCGTAATCCGTTGAACAACATTAGTCTCTCGTTATCGTCGTTCAAGCGCTATGAAGCTCAGCTTTCTCTTGAACAAAAACATGATTATCTTAATGGAATTGCCGGGAATGTCGATCGCATGACCCAAATGATTGATGACATTCTAGTCATAAGTAAAATTGAGGCTCGACGCTTAGAAGTCCAACACTCGCGACTAGATACCGTAGCCTTTTGCCAGAACTTGATTGATGAACTCTCGGTGACGTTTAACCGGACGATCGCCCTTCAGTGCCGACGAAAGTCCCTCCTGGTTGATCTGGATGAACAACTGTTGCGGTCGATTCTCACCAACATTCTCACCAACGCCATTCATTATTCGCCTGATAACAGCCCCATCACTCTTAAGCTTTCCTGCCACAAGCATTACGTGGTATTTCAGGTGACAGACCAAGGCATCGGTATTTTGCAAGGTGATCGCCCCTCCATCTTTGAGCCTTTTCAACGAGGTAAGAATGTTAGCAACATTCCTGGTACTGGATTAGGGCTTAATATTGTAAAACGCTTTGTGGATTTACAGCAGGGGAAGATCGAAATCGAAAGCGAACCAGGGCAGGGAACGACATTTCGCGTCTTCTTACCTATCGTTGCCTCAATTCAACAATAAATAACATATCGAAAGTCACATTATCTTAGGGGTGAACGGTCGTTCGCTCCTAAAATATTCGTCATAAAAACCCTCGTCCCCGTTGGGAGGGTGACCAAATTTCGATCCGTCCGTCACTGCATCCGATGGCTAAATGTTTTCCAGTTGGATGCCATGCTAAGCACGAGGCTCCGGGCAATACTCCAGAGGAGTCGCTTCGCGAACGCACTTTAAGTCGCTGACCGAGTTTCTTCGACTGCTTCCACAAACACCCGTGCCCATCGGCTGATCCAGATGCAAGAAGGGGGAGAGCTGGATGGTGGGCGATCGCCTGCACCGTTCCCTCGTGCCCCTGCAAAACTAAGTTTTGCCAATCTTTGTTCCCTGTTTTTTGGCTCCAAACCGTAATGCCATTGGCACAAACAGCAATGATTTGGGGGGATGGGGACAGTTCCATCGGCACCCACTCAACATGCCGAACCTTACCCGGAAATCCTTGCATCAGCCACGGTGGGGGACTCCCCCACCGCAATACAGAAAGGGTGCGATCGAGATTCCCCGATGCTAGATACTCGCCATCCGGTGACCAAGCGACACTAATGCTGGCTCCCGGCACTTTAAGCTGATAGCTCTCTTGCTCCCAAGTCTCACCATTCCAGAACGTGACACCCCCATGTCCACTCATTGCCAACGTATTGCCCGCTGGATGCCATGCTAACGCCAACACTGACGAGGTCTCGTAATGTAACTCAGCAAGCTGCTGATTTTTAGGGATGTCCCAGATTTGAACTTGATGCCCCATGGCAAAGGCGAGTTGGTTTCCCGACGGATGCCAGGTCAACTGGGTGATCCAATGTTGCCCATCACCCAGCTGAGCGATCTTTGGATAATTCAACCCTCGACCATCCCAGACCGACACCGTGCCATCTTGACCTGCCGCTGCAACCAGATGAGTACTGGAAATCTCCAAGCAGCTTATCGCATGATTGATCGATGCGTCTAAAAGGAATGTCGAGGAATCGGATGAGGGTTCACCGCTCTTGCGACTAGTGTTGGACACTTCACGAGTGAAATCGTCTCCACTCCAAATGACGGTTTCCCCCGATGATGATGTCACCACCATGATGGAGCCATCTGCTGACCAGGAAAGTCCCGTAATGTAATCCGCTAAGGTAAACGAGTGCGATCGTTCAAATTCAATGCGCTGAGAGGTCCGTGGGGAAGGATTCACGCGAGACATGCCCGAAATCCTTCCCGTAGCTTTTCTTCATCTAAATTACGGCCAATAAAGACCAGTTCATTCTTGCGCTCAGCATCTGATTTCCAGGGGCGATCGGGACGTCCATCAAAAATCATGTGAACTCCCTGGAACACGAAGCGCTGATCTTCTCCGTCAATATTCAAAATGCCCTTCATGCGGAAAATATCTGGTCCCTGGGTTTCTAGCAGATTACTCATCCAGGTGTCGAGCTTTTCCATGTCTACTGCCCCTGATTCCACGATCGCCGTTGAATAGACTGATTCATCATGTTCATGAGCGTCTTCACTCAAAAACTCGGGATCGATTTCAAGTGCCCGATCTAAATCAAAGGCATTCACTCCCAAGATCGCATCCATTTCCACGACTGAATCACGAGTACGATAGATCTTTACCAGAGCATTCATGTCTTTAATACGCTGTTCAAGATCGGCGAGTTCGTCTTCACTGACGAGGTCGGTTTTGTTCAGCAAAATCACATCCGCAAAAGCAATCTGCTCTTGAGCTTCGTCGCTGTCCCAATGCTGATGAATGTGCCGTGAATCAACTACCGTCACCACCGCATCCAGGTTCAACTGGGTTTGCATGTCTTCATCGACAAAGAAGGTTTGAATAACGGGAGCCGGATCAGCAAGCCCAGTCGTTTCAATGACCAAGTGGTCAAAGCGATCGCGCCGCTGCATCAAGTTTCCAATAATGCGGATGAGGTCACCTCGGACTGTACAGCAGATACAGCCATTATTCATCTCGAAGATTTCTTCATCGGCATCGATGACCAGCTGATTATCAATGCCGACCTCTCCAAACTCATTGACAATCACTGCAACTTTCTTGCCATGCTCGTGAGTCAAGATGCGATTGAGTAGCGTTGTTTTTCCTGCACCCAAGTATCCAGTCAGGACTGTAACGGGGACAGAGTTCGCAGCTGTAGTTACCATGTGGCGACGTATCCTTTAGATATGTTCGAATCCCCAAGAATTATGGAGAGTAAAGCAGGTACCAAAAAGTTTGCCATGAACAATTAGCGACCTAAATCGTTGCACATTGGAAATCTCCATCCTTATGGATTGAGCATGTTGAGGATGTCACGATGCTCAATTTTTGTCGCGGGTTTGTGAATTTTGTACGTTTGGGGCGGCTGGTGCATCACCGAAATGACAGTTTCGATAGGAGGACAACCAGGTTCACTACAGCGAAGCTGACTAATTGAGATGGGGATCTCGTGATCGAGTTGAAGCGAATCGTAAACCCAACTTTTTATTTGATGAATGGTTTCAGGATTCGTTTGTGAGTTTTTGAAACGGAAAAGACTCATATCGACCTTTCTCTAAATAATGCAGCTTGTTTGAGACCTTACATGCCCCGTAGATCCGTAGATATTTATTCTGTAGATATTTATAATTTACTTAAGTGTGCCTGACGGAATAATTACAACAGAACATAAATCCCTAACTTGTCACCAGAGATACAAATAGTAAGGGCGCTTTTAAGATGGTTGATCAATCCTCAGTAGAAGCAGGTAGAGATTTATTGCTCGAGTCAGGACGTTGAGGTCTTAGCTCATCCAAGTACGTTATCAGGTGAAGCAGTTTTGCCTAGATTTATCCTTTCATTGAAACGCATCTGGGCCTGGCGATCGCTCCCTGATAAATGAGCGCTCACGGCGATCGCTTCTCCAACAGCTCGTCTCCTCGAACTATCAGCCCCGAAACCCCAGCCCTACAAAACACTCTCTCCTCTCAAATGGGCCTGTCGCTGGACTCTAAATCATGGCGATTTCACTACAAAATGCCCGTATCGAATCACGATGTCGTTGGCGATCGCTCCCCTCACTGCCGTCGATCCGTGCCACGCTGCTTGGTATCGTAGCAAGACGATACTTGTCCTTGAACTCTATCAAAACCGACTCAAGCCACGGTATTTATTCGCTTCTAGCTCGGACAAATACCGTGGCTCCCCAAAATGTAGTGCGGAATGTGCTCTCTATGCCTAGGCTTGACTATTACGCCTCTAGGCGGCTTTGAATCATTCTGTTGAAGGCATGGGAGATTTCCTCTAGATAAGGTCTGGTATAAGGAAAGTTACTGGCGTGATCAAAATTATGACGCATCGCTGCGTTGAGTTCAAAAATGAACAACGTCCCATCTTCAAGCAACGTAAAATCAATTCCAAAGAAGTCTAGATTGACAATGTCACGAACGTGATAGAGCTTTTCAATATTGGTGTGACCCAGGTAATTGCCTGGATCATTCAGAAACAATTTTTCCTGCTCTTGAGTCCATTGCTGTTTATCCATGATCTGATATCGATCGCCAGAGTGAACATTCCATGAATCATGGAATAGGTTTGCAACGGGATAAAGTGTGCCATCAACAAAAAACATGCGGGTTTTGTTGAATACTCCTTGGGAATTCCTGCAATCCTGAAACTGAATAACATAGTAACTTTGATTGACTTCGCTGTTCTGAAAATACTCCCGCAAACCTGTTTCATCCTTCACAAAGGCAACACTCTTACCTGTTTGTGACCCCGCTTGACGAACAATGATAGGAAATTTAAACCCTAGACCCAAAATTTCCTTGACCATGGCCTCGACCAACGTCCCGTCCCAAAATAAGCGCTCTGTTCGAGGAAACGTTACCCCTGGAATTAAATTGAGGCGCAGAGCATTGCGTTCCCGAGTCGTTGTCAACACCTGCCGGGGATCATTAATGACAGGAATCTGAGGGTAACGATCGACCAATCGAGCGGCGGCCAGGAGAGATAAGCGTTTCAAGTCTGGGCAAGCAATGGTGTTGATAATCAGATCCGCTTGCGGCAAATCCGTCAGGGTATCGATCGTGTCATTTAAAACGTTAAAGATAGCAAGATTGTAATCCTGCTTCTCAACCAAGTTTCGAATTGAGAAATGGCCACCTCGCAGAATGTGCTTGTAGGAACCGTTTTTCCGCCGAATAATTGTATAGGCTGAGCCATCGATGCCACGCGTTCTCAGGATCGTTTTTTTTGCCGGATCAGGCGGCTTTTTCCAGACATAGGGATGATGTTGAACCACTTGTCTGAGAATGGTTTGAGCTTCTTGTTTGTTCTTGGCCGTATCCATCAAGCTGGATAGGGCCAGGCTACTGTCATAGTGGGTTGGCTCAAGGTTTAGACAATGGCGAAAGATATAGATTGCTTCAGCAAATTTCCCGGCACGCAAAAAGAACTTGCCACAGGCATTGAGAAGCTCAACATTATCTCCAGCCAATTGACTGGCATGACGACAGTGGATCAGTGCCTCCTGCATCTGCTCTGAACGTTTCAGTTTTCTCGCTTTGGCTAACTGTACCTGCGCCTGCTTCCAATCGGAGGATGGAGGGGTTATTTCTGTCGGCTGGTCACTCTCCGGTTTACCTTTTTCCTCCAACTTGAGGTTTGAATGAATTCCAGCGCGCCTCACGTCATCATCATGACCGTGACCAACGCGGCTGAGTGCGATGGGAGCCTGTTCTTGTGGATCGATGTTTAGAAAAGGCAATGCAGGGTCTGAGTCAGACGAGTCTAGCGTAAAAGGGCTAGGGGTCAGAATGGAGTTTGAATACGACTCAGTCGTGGGCTGGAAGGTGAGCCCATCGTCACTGGAAGCTGAATTTATTGAAACCGAAACCGACGAGTCTGAGGCTTCGGCAGGAGTTTGGGGTGGGTTGAGTACTGCGAGAGTATCCATATGAAAGCGAATTCGATAGAGCAAACGCTCGCTATCTGGCGCAAAACCACCCCGTCCATGCAAAACCTTTTGGTTATGCAGAAAGACAATGTGCCCGGCTTCCAGCTTAAACTGGCTAAATTGCTCTGTTTGTGCCAAGACGACATCTAGGGTTTCCAGGGCGGCAAGGCAGTGCTGAGGCAGAGGCAAGTTATCCATGTTTCCCATGGACTGGGTACGCTCAATTTGCGCTTGATAATACCGAATGCAGGCTGAGCCGGATTCACCGGTCAAAATTGGATAATGGTGAGCGCCGAAAGGGTAAACCGGTTCTTGCAAGTGCTTTATCGTTTCAGGATCGAGCCGTTGTATTAAGTCTTCGATCGGAATCAGGATTGATTCTCCCCCCGATTCAGCTGGGACGATGCACTGAAATGCAACCACCTCATGGGGACGCAACATGTAGGATGAGTCGGTATGTGGAGGTAAGGGCAGGTGCGTCCGACTATATTGTGTAACGTTTTTTTCCGCGTTGGCCTTTTCGGGATTAATCCGAACTTTAGTAAAGGAAATTTTCTGTTGAGCTGACTTCCTTGTTTCTATAGTAGATAGGACACCAGCAGAGTCGTTCCCTTCAAGACGGATAGCCTCGGCCAGATCGAGCAGATTGCGTTTGTCTAGCTTGGAGGAGTAGCCGTGTACCACTAGACAGTAAGGGTAGGTGCGGAGGGCAGCAATGATCGATCGGGCAATTTTCCGAGCCGAGGTTTCAGGGTCCTGAGCATTATCCATAGAAAACTGGGTCATGTCGACTATAGGAATGTTCATGGGTTTGACCTGAAATAGTAACTAGAACAGCCAACGATATTTAGCAATCACACCCCATTCTAAACCAGGCAATTTCGAACACCTTGGAGTTAGCGTTTGAGCTCATGCAGTGCGATACACTCGGCATAAAGCAGGTTGAAGGGGATTATCGGTAGCCTTTGCCAGCACCTGTTAGAGCGTGTCTATAATGCTTCCGCACTGTAATCTCGTGGCTGGTGGGGCGATCGCCGCAACCGGGCTTAACACTGAGCATCACAAACTACTTGCTATGCAGAAAAGTAGAGCAGCGTTAACTTACTTGGTTTGCGAGCTTCATTTTGCTCAAGAACAGGCAATGATTAAGACATCATCACGGGCGATCGCCGCTGTCGCCGCTGCTGAAGAAGTCCCCCTTCTTCGAGCTGAACAACGAGATCCCGACTATCTCATGGATGTCTACCGTGCTCAGATTGCAAGGGTCGAAGCCGAACTTGCCAATTTTGCCGACGAAGCCCGCCGCACTACAATTGCGGCTCCAGTTAGTGGAACCGTGTTGCGTGTTCCTGAAGCGAGTGCCTGTGAGGTGGGTCGATCCGTCAATTAGCCAAACGATTTCAAGTCAGCCCCGATTGTGTACGTCGATTGCTCAAGCATTACCGGTCGACTGAATCTATCACGGGAAAAAAGAGTTTCAAAGCCACTGAAGTCTATCGTGGGTCGAAACAAGCTCAACGACACGCCTTCTGGGAGGTCATGCGAGACATCACCCGGTCAATCTCGTGTTTTTAGATGAAACGGGAGTGAATCTGGCGATGGTCTCGCTTTATGGACGTGCGCTCAAAAGCCAACGCGCCTATGGGAAACGCCCCAAAGCAAAAGGGAAGAATATCAGTCTGCTGGGGGTGATGACATTAGCTGAGGGATTGCTCGATGGCTTAAGTCTGGAGGGAGGCATCACCGGAGAGGTATTTCTTTGGTTTATTGAAACCCTCCTCTGCCCGAAGTTATGGCCAGGGGCAGTGGTTGTTATGGATAGGCTCACAAAGTTAAGGGAGTCCGTGCTGCCATCAAGGCAGTCGGTGCTCACATTGTCTACCTGTCTCCCTATTCGCCTGACTTCAACCCGATTGAGCATCTGTGGTCGACGTTAAAGCAGTATCTTCGTTCGATTGAAGCTCGGACAAAAGAATCGCTCCATCAGGCCATTGCCGACGAACTCAACACCATTTGTTCCCTCGATATTCGTCAATGGTTTACCCATTGCTGCTATTGCTCAGACCTCGTGATGGCGGAAAATAGTACGCATGAATTTACTTAATCAACTTGCATACCGCTATGTCTAGCAGTTTTGACACTGAAACTGCAGTCATGCGGCTCCAGTTTCTAGCAAGGGTGTCCCTTGGATGTTGCTGAGGGGCTAGTAAAGTTAAAAGTTAAGATTGGGGACAGATCACAAGGAGTCAGCAGATATATGCCAGTCAAGCGTAAGAATTATTCCC
>JBCBLF010000204.1:0-9041 GCA_038520475.1 Cyanobacteria bacterium J06627_8 | reverse complement strand
CCAATCAGCGATACATTTACATTAGCCGTAGACGCGCTCGCTATCGCCACGTCATCAATGAATCAGAACTCCTGCTACAGCTGCAACCGTTGGGTTTCATTGCCATAGAACTTGAAGACTTCTCTGTTTCACAGCAAGCTTCTCTGTTCGCCCAGGCAGAACGAATTGTGGCTCCCCATGGAGCTGGACTCACTAATCTCTCCTTCTGTCAGCCTGGCACTCAAGTCGTTGAGCTTGTTTCACCCCACTACATGCGGACGGACTATTGGATTGTGAGCCACCATCTTGGGCTCCATCATTACGTTATTCGAGGACAGCCGTTCGATGCTGATGCACTGCGTCAGATGATGTATCAGGGCCCCCTTGCCGAAGACATAGAGATTCCTATCGCAGCGCTCCAATCCATGATTCAGCATCTAAAGTGGAATGCACAGCCTGCAGCATCCCGATCAATTGCACCCTGTTAACGTCTAGTTCGCCGTTTTTCTCTGATCCAGCATTCATCAAGGAGTACACCCAACCGACATTTCAAACTGATTCTATCGATCGAGCCGTCAGCATTTTCCTAGATCTTATGTTTGACCCTTTGCCCTCCATCGACCCATCGTTAATTTCTCCAAATCTTGGACGGGCGTTGCACGCCTGTGAGCAGGCTTTGACCCCTGTCTTCCAGGCATCGGAATTTGGTGCGGCTTGTCATAAGCTCGGTAATATTCTGCAAGGCATGGGTCGATTTGAAGAAGCAACACGGTGGCACACTCAGGCGATCGCCCTACAGCCCGATTTTGCCGAAGTGTATGCCGGGGTGGGTCATATTTACGTTCTCCAGCAACATTGGCCAGCAGCTGAACACGCCTATCGGCAATCACTTCAGCACAACCGCAATTACGCCGATGCCTACTGGAAGTTAGGTGCGATCGCCTTCAAACAAGATCAGCGCGTGCAAGCCCTGCACTTTTGGTATCACGCATTAGCACTGGAACCACAAAAAGCAACAGTCGAAGGACACATCAGATTAGGCCATGCCTTTCAGAAAGTTCGTGAAATCGACCACGCCACTGCCTGCTATCGACGCGCCATTCGACTCAGCCCGAACCAACCGGATGGATACCAAGCCCTAGCTGAGATGCTGAGTCAGGCTGGACGTTTGACTGAGGCGATCGCCGTCTATCAATATGCAACCGAACAACTCCCAGAAGCAGGCTGGGCATTCTACCGGCTTGGAACTGCATTGAAACAAAACGGACAGCTCGATGAAGCCCTGACAGCATTTACTCAGGCGAAAACTCATGCGCCCAACTTTCCATGGTCGCACCATGATGCAATTGAATTACTCCTGAGTCTTTCTCGTTGGCAAGAGGCGATTCACTGGTGCCATGACGCGATCGAAATTGATGCATTTCCCTGGGCTCACAGCCAAATGGGGCGCGCTCTTGCCAGCCTTGGAAAACGAAAAGAGGCGATCGCCCATCATCAAATTGCCAGTGAACTCCGAGGCTGGCACACCTGTAAACAACGCGATTATCAATTCACCCAGGATTGGTTTACACACAATATTCCACTTTGGGAAAACCTGTTGAAGGAATGGATGGATCAGCCCCATGTGCGTGCGATTGAAATCGGAAGCTTTCAGGGCATGTCCATGTGTTGGCTACTCGATCATGTGCTCACTCATCCCAATGCTCAGCTCACCAGTATCGACCCTGCGGTTCAACCCGAGTTTTATATCAATCTTGAGAAAACCGAGGCACCTTCAAAAGTCATCCAAAAGGCAGGTAGCTCTCATGATGTGTTACCCACCCTACCGCCAGAAACCTATGACTTTGTTTACATTGACGGGTGTCATCTAGCGTCCCATGTAGAGCAAGATGGCATACTATCGTGGTCACTCGTCAAACCTGGCGGACTACTGATTTTTGATGATTATCTTTGGACAGACCCTCAATATCCAGGGCAAGATCCAAAGCTGGGAATTGATGCTTTCTTAGAAACAGTTCGGTCTCACGTTCAAATTGTCCATCGCGGCTATCAGATCATTGCGAAAAAAGGGTCTCCATCGCCATGTTAAATAAACTTCGACAGTATCTGTTCGGTCATCCTGATTCACGGTTAGAGGATTCTTCAGCATTCTCACCCAGCCGATCGCCTCACCAAGTTTCGGATGATTCTACAGCGGTGTCTATGAAGAGTGCTGCATTACCCCCCCATCATCGCGCCCCAGTTACTGACTCTGACCACTCATCACACACTAACGGCCTGCGTCCTTCTTCCAATCTTGAGGGTCAGCACACTCCAGAATCAGTGATGGCGATCGCCGATGATTTGTGGAATCAGGGCAAATATGAAAAGGCGTTGGAACACTATCGACAGGCTGTACACCTCGCACCGACGATGGCGATCGCCCATCAAACATTAGCTGAGCGGTTGGAGCAGCAAGGGCTTTGGAATGAAGCCGTCGTTCACTATCGACGAACCCTAGAACTATCGCCTCATTTATCCCGTTCATTCACATCCCAATCCGCACAGCCATCACCTGAACTAGCAAGCGCCACAGTATTGCAACCGCCGCTCTCCGCTGCTACCGAAGCTGATCTCGATCGTGCTGAAGCTCTCTGTCAGCAGCAAAACTGGACTGAAGCGATCGCCCAATGTGTAGCGCTACTCGATCATAATCCGACCCTCGCCCCAGCTCATAAGCTTTTAGGAACAGCCTATCAGGCCACAAAAGACCTCAAACACGCAGAAGAGCATTACCAAATAGCACTCCAACTCCAACCCAACTGGGCTGAAGTGTATGTCAATGTGGGAAATTTACACGCTCGTCAACAACAGTGGGATGAGGCCATCCAAAACTATCAACAGGCCATCACTTTAAAGCCAGACTTTGCAGGCGCTTATCGAAATCTAGCCAAGGTGTGGACTCGGAAAGGGCATTTCCGGCTGGCGGCGGAATGCCAATATCACGCCATGCAAATCGAGCCCAATTCGATCAATTTGAACGAGCTGTTGATGCTCGGCAACAATCTGCTGAAACAAGGTCAGACAAAACAAGCAATCGATTGCTATCAGCGCATCATTGAGCGCGATTCATCATTCCCAGGCGGATACATCAACCTTGCTGAAGCACTTGCACAAAATGAGCAGTGGCAAGAGGCGATCGCTGCCTATCGACAGGCCATTGTCCAGCCCAACACCTTAGAAAATCATTCGCTCTCAATGCAGGGATTAGGTAACGGAACAGGTCCGACTACATCTTCTGAGGATAGTCATCCAGCAAACGGAACTAAACCCACAACAAATGGAACGAGCACAAACGGAAAAAGTACCATCCATCGTTCAACCGATACTCTAACCTCGATCTCACCAACCACCACTGAACACAGCCAGCATCTGAGGCGATCGCAACACGCTCAACGTGCAAAAACCCACATTCAGGCGAAACGGTGGCACGAGGCCATTTCTCTTTCAAGCAGAGAGCTTCAATCGATTGAAGCTGAGGCTGCCCCCCTTTATCAAGCCATGGCTGAGGGGCTACGTGCCGAAGGCCGCCATCAGGAAGCCATTCAGTGCTATCGCAAGCTTGCGATGATTCAACCTGAATCATCCACTGTCTTTGCAAATCTAGGCAGTTTATACGCAACCCAGCAGCAATGGAAACAAGCCATTTCCGCCTATCAACAGGCGATCGCCCTAGATGCTGAATTTGCGGGTGCGTACCGAAACCTCGCGAAGGTCTGGGAAAAAGTAAACAACGCTGAAGCTGCTTCTGAATGCTGGTACCACGCTTTTTCATTAGATCCTCATTGGGCCAGTATTAATGACTATTGCATGTTGGGCAAAGCGCTAGCCCAACAAAAGCGATGGCAATGGGCTCAATCCTGCTTTGAACAGGTACTCACTCTTGATCCGTCATTCCCTAGGATTCACTACCATCTCGGCACAGTACTAGCTCAGCAAGGTGAAACACAAAAAGCGATCGCCCATCTTAGTCAGGCCATTCAAGAGCATCCAGATTCTAATGATGCCTATCGCTGTTTAGGTCAACTCTTTAGCCAGCAAAAGCATTGGAAACAAGCAATTCACTGCCTCCAACGCAGCATCGAGTTAGAGCCTGAAGATTTGCCCAGTCTGATGAACTTAAAAAATGCGCTGATTGAATATGGGAATCCCCAGGACGCCGTCAATTGCTATGAAGCTCTTACCAAATATCCGTCGAATCAGTTGCCTTGGCACCATCATCTTGGAGATGCTCTACTAAGTCTTAGACAATGGGAATGGGCAATCAAGGCATTCAGGCGAGCAATTCACATCAATCCGAATTTGCCCGATGCCCATCGTAAGTTGGGACATGCATGTGCTCAACAGGGAAACTCAAGTGAAGGGATTGAGCACATTAAGCAGGCGATTGTACTTGCTCCTGATGACTATCAGGCCTATGTCAATTTAGGTGATGTGTATACAGCACTCAATCAATTCGACGATGCAATTCTGGCTTATCGTCAAGCCCTATCGATCACGCCCGATCACTCATATGTTACTCACCAGCTTGCGATTGCCTTGCGAGAGCGATCGCAAGCTGACGCAGATGAAGCAGCAGCTTATCTGCAGGAAATGACGCAGCGAATAATTCAACAAGATCCAAGCAACCCACAAGCTTATCAAAAAGCATTGACACTCCAACCCAACAGCGCAAGCCTACATTATCGACTGGCTCAATGTTTCATGGACCAAGAGGATGTCGATGCAGCCGTTGCTCAATATCACACTACTCTGGCTCTTCTACAGTCCGAGGCAAAAATCCCCATTATCCTTGAACAGGGATATTTAGGCATTGCGTCTAACCGACGCGACGCAATCGCACAAACAGCCCATCAACTCGGAGATGCATTGTTGAAGTTGAGACAGTGGGATGAAGCGATCGCATCCTATCGTTGTGCGATTGAGCACAACTCTTCTGTCTCTTGGTCTTACAACAATCTAGGCGATGTATTGATCAAGCAGCAACGCTGGGATGAAGCGATCGATGCCTTCACGCAAGCCACGCACCTCAATCCAAACTTCCACTGGTCATGGCAAAACTTGGGAGACGCTTTGTTTAAGCTTGAACGCTGGAATGAGGCGATTGCTGCCTATGACCAAGCGATTATGATTAATCCAGACTGGTATTGGTCGTACTACAACCGGGGTAATGCCCTCTCAAAAGTTGCACAGTGGGAATCGGCGATCGCATCCTATCAAGAGGTCATTGAACGCGAACCCGGTTTTTCTGATGCCCATTGTTACTTAGGAGATGCTCTTGCTCAGCTTGCGTGTTGGGATGACGCCATCACTCAGTACCATCAGGCATTAGAATGCTCTCCAGAGAAGTCCAAAACCATTCATCAAAAGATCAGCGAGACCCTATCGAAGAAAGATAGTCGCATCCAACTGTCCTCCGGTGTTCCAACACTACCCGCAACCCTTCCACGATTTTGCATCGTGACACCGGTTTACAACGGTGAACAATACATTGATGACACGATATACAGCATCGTTACTCAAGCTGGTGACTTCGTGCTTCGCTATCACGTTCAAGATGGACAATCGACCGATCGAACCTTAGAAAAGATTAAAGCATGGGAAAACCGACTGCGAAGTCCAGACTTTGTCATTCTCTGTCAAGGAATTGAGTTCAGCTATGAGAGTCAGACTGACAAAGGAATGTATGACGCCATCAATCAAGGGTTTCAGGCCATTGGTTTAAAGCCGGGAGACTATATGACATGGCTGAATGCCGATGATCGACTAGCCCCGGGTTCCCTGTCTACGGTTGCCAGTATCTTTGGTTCATTTGACATCGTCCAATGGATTGGAGGCCGAATTTCTCTGATGAATGAACAGGGCATTACAACCAAAATTTTTGAGCCTATTCCATATAGCCGTCAGGCGCTCAAAGCAGGTCTCCATGACGGACGAAAGCTATCCTTTGTTATGCAAGAGGGAAGCTTTTGGCGAGCGGAATTGTGGAATAAAGCAGGTGGGTTAAACAATACCTTTCGCTTAGCTGGGGATTATGATCTATGGAGACGGTTCGCAATCTATGCTGATCTGGCATTTGTGGACTCTGTACTCGCGAGTCATCGTCGGCACAATAAACAGCTTTCTCGCAACTTTGAACCTTATCATCAGGAAATCGATCAGTCATTCACTGAATTCGATCGCCAAGAATATCAAAACGCCTGGGACGCATTTAATACGTCTTCAGCTGTTGAAATGATGCAGCAGGGCTTTGGGAGTCCTCTTCTGCAATTTGATCGAGAACGCCAGATATGGCAATTGTCCACAATTGCTCCTACGCTCAATTTGCAGCCTGCATTCTTTTCATCACCAACCGATGAAGGTGTTGCGATTGACGCCAGCTTCGGATCAGGGTTTGGCGCCGCAGAAGGCCCCTATCCCACAAAACGGCTTCCTGCAGGCATTCGTTGGACTCAACAACGCATCAATCTAATGAACTTGAATGCTGTTAGAGCGGGTCAATACACCTTAACGCTTAGTTGCCAAACCTTTTATCCAGTATTTGTTACACTTCGCCTCAGACAATCTGTCATTTTCTCTAAAATCCTGCCTATTACTCGCCATGAGCGATTTTGCAAAGTCATAGCATCAGCCCTACTCCTTGAAGGAGTCAATACTTTAGAACTAGAAGTCAATGCGACTGACAGCGCGCATATCGCGAGTGTTCTCGTTGTCTCGTTTGAAGCCGTTCAAGCCCCGGTTCAAACAGAAGATGCTCTGTCTCTCAATCCTTCCCGTCGAGGCTGGCCATATGAGATCGAGAGCGATCGCCTCTGGCCTACAACTTTGCCAAACGGGCAACCCTGGCCAAAGATTTCCATCGTGACTCCTTCTTATAACCAGGGACAGTTTATCGAAGAAACTATTCTGTCTGTTATCCATCAGGATTACCCTAACCTTGAGTACATTGTGATTGACGGAAACTCGACGGATGAAACACTTGCAGTTATATATCAATATCGCGATCACATCCATTTCATCCTGAGTGAACCAGATGATGGGCAAAGCCATGCTCTGAACAAAGGATTTCGTCATGCCACAGGCGATATTTTAGGGTGGTTAAACAGTGATGATCGGTTAGCTCCTGGTGCTCTTTTTGCGATCGCCTTAGCCTTTCATACCAGCAAAGCCGACCTTGTCACAGGCGCATGTCAAGTCATGACCCATCAATCGCTTGACATGCAACATCTAACAGCTTGCGACAACAATACATTGCCACTTAGTGATCTATTGGACTTAGAAAGATGCTGGTTAAACGGACAATTTTTCTATCAACCTGAAGTATTTTTCACACGTGACATCTGGCAGCGAGTCGGTGGCTATATCGATGAATCGTTGTATTACAGTATGGACTACGAGCTATGGGTAAGGTTTGCTTCAATGAAAGCTGTGCTTCATGTTACAGGTGTGCCAATCGCTCAATATCGCATGCATCCCCAACAAAAAACTAGCACCCCTGATCAGTACAAACCCGAGCTATATGCAACACGGGATGCCCTACAGAAAAAATTTCAAAACTTTTTTACGTCAATTTATCAGAGCCAACCCCAGAAAAGTCGATTACGCATCGTCATGTTTAACGATGTCGGCTTCTATGGAGGAGCAGGTATTGCTCATCAGCGGATCGCCTCGTCGTTAGCATTAGCTGGACATCATGTTATTCCGATCGCGGGACATTCCACCTGGGCTAAAGAACCACAAACTTCTGATCCTGAGACTATTGAAGCCCTAATTAGCACCCTCAATCCCGACTTACTCGTTTTAGGAAATCTGCACGACCTCAATCAAAGTGTTGAAATTTTAGAACGTTTGAGTGCCCGGTTTCCGACTATTTTTGTGATGCATGACCAATGGCTTCTGACTGGACGATGTGCATATACCGGCAGTTGCGAACAATACGGCAGTCAATGTAATGCTGATTGCCCAACTCGCACTCAGTACCCAGCCCTATCTTCAGATGCCATAGCCTCAGTCTTTGAGCGCAAACGTTCCGTCATTCAACACACCGCCTTAGCTGTATTCGGAAACAGTCAGTGGATGACTCAGTGGGCAAAATCAGCTCTCGTGTCTGCCAGTCACTCAGACGTCGATTCGAAGATAGTAGACAAATTCCAGACTATCCACTATGGACTGGACACCCGTATTTTCTATCCTAGAGACAAGGCATTATGTCGGGAAATCTTAGATTTGCCAAAAGACTCATTTATCGTCATAACTGGAAGCCAAGCTATTGATGAAAAACGTAAGGGCGTTGCTTATCTTGTGGAAGCGCTGGAAATAGAGAACCTAGCGAACATCCTACTAATAAGTTTTGGACATGGAAAATTAACGAATTCAGCCTTTGCGAGTGACAGTATCGGTTACGTCAGGAATCAACAGCTTCTAGCTCACTACTATGCGGCGGCCGATCTCTTTGTCGGCCCAAGTTTAGAAGAAGCATTCGGCCAGACCTTCATTGAAGCAGCAGCCTGCGGCACACCCGCTGTAGGATTTGCTGTCGGGGGCGTCCCTGATGCAATCGCCGATCATATTTCTGGTCGCCTAGTGCATGAAACAACACCTCAGGCGTTAGGCAATGTTATTCGAGAACTTTATTACGATCAACAGCAGCGGCTTCGAATTAGCGCAACTGCACCTTTACACATTGCTAGTCATTTCTCGCTTGAAGCTAGTTATCACAGCTTCATTCAAGCGCTGAGCAAAGCAAAGCAGTTAGAACAGCTTTCTCTTAAACCAAATTTGAGGTTTTCTATTTCGCCACACACTCTGCCAGAACCTGCTTATTTATATTCAAATCAACAATTAGAATGGCCTTCTACAGATATTTTTTCTGGAATATCAGGCCATATTGTCAGCGGTTTTGGAGAAGTTGAGTATTTTCAGCCAACGAATCAACAAATTTGTATGATGCGATGGTCACTATGGCCTAAAAGCCAATTTGTGTTAGTTACCGATGACAACAAAAGTGGGCAAATTATTATTCA
>JBCBLF010000203.1:0-9107 GCA_038520475.1 Cyanobacteria bacterium J06627_8 | reverse complement strand
GTGAAGCTGCACCAGAACACCATCAAATGGATCGTAGTGTAAGCAAGTGGTATGTCCGCCTGGGCCAATCCACAGATTCCAATCTGTCACGGGCCAGCGCAATGGCAGTAGGGTCGAAATCGTTTCAAGCTGATCATTTCTGGCTAATCCTGTTTGAGTGATTGGAAACTTAGCCAAGTAAAGGTCATCAGCATGAGCCTCTCCGCTTTGGATTGCATCAGCGTATGCGTTAAATGTCAGGCTTGCTGATTCAACTCCACTGCCCATGCTCGTCCAGCTGCGTTTGTCGTGTTGGTAACGGTCTCGTCCAAACTGACGGATGAGAAATACCTCGTCTCCAATTTTCTGGCGTAGAAAGTCTAGGTTCCATTCGGGGGTAGACGATAGAGCGTCGGTTACAACAACCGGATGTCCGTTTTTCTGAAATGAATCGAAAAAGGCTTTGTCATCGAGCTCAGATGATGATCGATGTGGAATGGTCTGAGGGTGTAAGGGTTCACCCGGACCTTGAGATTCTGAATTGGGACGATTGAGGATAGGGTTTCGCATAAGGATTTCACATCACACGACACATCATTAAGGCAATTTTCTAAGTTGTGTCAGGATAGGGTTTGAGTGAATTCTATTATGACGTGTATGTCTGGAAAAGCATGACGTGGAGTCCTCTGAACGGCGATCGCCAAATCTAGGGACCCATGGAATAATAGGACCAATCGGTTGACATACATTTCTTAACAATGCTGACCCAACTCGTTCGTCCACTGGTTCGTTCTCAGATTCAAACGCTTGCTAATTCAAAAGTAGCTAGTGGAAAGCTGGTTAACACCATCTCTAACTGGCTTGGATACTTGGGTGTTCATGCAGAGGTTAAGCAACTGCAAGCGCAGAAAAACCGGATCCAGGTTTCACTACTGGTTGGTAAGCCGGAGCAATGCAGCGAGGATGAGTGGCAGCGAATTTTAGAAAATCTCGGTACGACTGGGACAGTTCCACCTGCAAGTGTGGAAAAGACTTATGACAGGATGAGTGAATCTCAGCAACGCCAGGCTGCTCGACTCTTAGCTCACATTATTCAAGTTGGAAATGCTGATGCCCTTGAGCAATGGGAGGGCTTAGAGCAACATCTTTCAGAACTGTCGATGAGTGCGAAGCTGTTGCAAAATATTCGAGCTGCGCTTAAAGTGCCGCAACAGATTGACTCGATTTTAGAGAAACTAGAGCCAGAAGTAACTGCGTTTGCTCTTTCTCAGGCGATTAGCATTGCGCTGATAGACAACAAGATTAGTTCAGATGAAGATAGCGCATTGAAAAGCATCTATTCAGCGCTGGAGCATTCCAGCGTGGGACCTGCTTAAGGCGTGCCATCTAAATCGTCTACCGCTGAACGCAGCAAGCGGTTTTCGTAACGGCGATCGCGGCGTTTGGCCTTGGCTTTGCTTGCTCGTTTCGTTTGGCGTTTATCCACAACAATCTCATCTAAATTGTTTGCCTCATCCCAATCGTCGAGTCCAGATTGTGGTGTTCGTTTTCCCATCAGCCAGAATCAATCAAACCATCTGTTTAGAATTGTAAATTCTTTCTTAACGTTATGCTCGTGCGATCGCCTCATGGCTGGCTGGGTTTGAAGACCTGGTATGAACATCAGGTTTTACGTTTCCAGGATTTATTCAAGTTTGTTGGGCTACATCTACCGCAACATAGAAACAATAAAAAGAGCAATCGCCTGGCGATCGCTCTTTCAATAGTTCCAGCTTATTCAGAATAGTGAGGATGTGCGCTGGAGAATGCTTAAGTTGTTGGAGTCAGTACTTTTTCTTCCTGAGTGCTTGTTTCAGCATTTGCTTCAGGCGTCATGGCTTCGGACGGAGGAACAACCTGCCAGAACTTGGACAATGACGTTGACCAATGATCCAAGATATCTTTGGCCTTTGCACTGTTTGTCCGTTCCAAGTGAGCTTCAATCAATGACTTGAGTTGAGACTCTCCAGCAGCCGTCGAGACTCGCTGAATCTTGACGATTTCGCGATTCACTTTATCTGGGAAGCTGCCGTCTTCATCAAAGAAGTAGGCCAATCCGCCCGTCATTCCTGCGCCTACGTTTCGTCCAGCATGCCCGAGAACTACAACGATGCCCCCAGTCATGTATTCGCAGCAGTGGTCGCCAGCCCCTTCAATTACGGCTTGTCCCTTTGAGTTTCGCACTGCGAATCTTTCTCCAGCTTGACCATTGGCAAACAGAACGCCACCCGTGGCTCCGTATAAACAGGTATTGCCAATGACGACGTTTTCGGCAAAATCGTATGGTGCATCGGAAGGAGGCATGATGATAATTTCGCCACCGTGCATTCCCTTGCCAACGTAGTCGTTGGATTCGCCTGTTAATCGAAGGGTCATGCCTGGGAGAATAAAGGCTCCAAAGCTCTGGCCGGCGCTGCCTGAAAGATGCAACGTGATTTGACCTTCAAAACCTGAGTTTCCGTACTTTTTGGCGATCGCCCCTGACAGGCGAGCTCCAATCGTACGGTCAGTGTTTACCACGGCGAGTGATTTGCTTACGCTGCCTTGATTCGCGATCGCTGCTTGAATCTCTGGATCGCGCAGCAATTCATCGTCCAAAACAGGACCATTGCTATGAACGCCTTCATGCTGAAGCCAGCTACGATCGGTGCGCACATCCGGTAGATGCAAAAGACAATCCAAGTTCAGCGCTTGGGTTTTGGTGAGTTTGGCATCCTCACGCATTTTCAATAGATCCGATCGACCAATCACCTCATTGAGTGACCGATAGCCCAATCGAGCTAGAAGCGATCGCACTTCTTCTGCAATGAAATAGAAGAAATTAACGACGTGTTCTGGAGTTCCAGAGAAGCGCTTACGGAGCTTTTCTTGCTGAGTTGCGACGCCGACTGGACAGTTGTTGGTGTGACAGATGCGGGCCATGATGCAGCCTTCTGCAATCATCGCAATGGAGCCAAACCCATATTCTTCAGCTCCCATCAGTGCTGCCATCATGACGTCCCATCCCGTTTTGAGGCCACCATCAGCCCTCAACAGGACGCGATCGCGTAGGCCGTTTTCCAGTAGCACGCGATGCACTTCGGTTACGCCCAGTTCCCACGGGGTTCCTGCATGCTTGATAGAGCTGAGCGGAGAAGCTCCTGTTCCACCGTCGTGGCCTGAAATCTGAATGACATCGGCGTTGGCTTTTGCGACCCCCGCTGCAATGGTGCCGATTCCAATCTCAGCCACCAGCTTTACAGACACCTTTGCTTCAGGGTTGATCTGGTGCAAATCGAAGATCAGCTGTGCTAAATCCTCAATGGAATAGATGTCGTGATGCGGCGGCGGCGAAATGAGAGGGACCCCAGCTTTTGAGCGTCGCAGCATTGCAATGTACGAGCTCACCTTCTTTCCTGGAAGCTGGCCACCCTCTCCAGGCTTGGCTCCCTGAGCAACTTTAATTTCTAGCTGCTGGCCACTCATCAAGTATTCGGGGGTGACACCAAATCGACCCGAGGCAATCTGCTTGATAGCTGAATTGGCGGTGTCCCCATTTTTTAACCCGTGCAGGTGAGGCATGGACTTCGACTTACCTGCTTCATTGACATCATCAAAGGGGCTGTATCGTGCTGGGTCTTCGCCGCCCTCACCAGAGTTCGACTTGCCTCCAATACGATTCATGGCGATCGCTAGGGTCTCGTGGGCTTCCCGTGACAAGGCTCCCAGCGACATTCCTCCCGTACAAAACCGTCGAACGATGTCTTCAACGGGTTCAACCTCATCGACTGGAACAGAAGGGAGATCGCTCTCAAAGTCGAGCAAGTCACGCAGCGCGGTCAGAGGACGCTCAGCCAGATGGGTTTTGTAGACATCGTAGTGGTCATAGGCGTTGTCTGCGACCGCTTTGTGCAGCGCCTTCGACATTTCAGGGCTATTCATGTGATATTCGCCGCCAGGACGATATTGCACAAAGCCCAAATTCTGGAGTTTCTTGACGGTTAGTTCAGGGAATGCACGACTGTGAATAGCACTCGTTTCTTGTGCTAAATCCTCAAGGGTGAGACCGCCGACGCGAGATGCTGTTCCCCGGAATGCCGTTTCCAGAAGATCACCCCCAATACCAATCGCTTCGAAAATTTGCGCTCCGTGATAGCTCGACAGTAGCGAAATGCCCATCTTAGACAGAATCTTGAGGAGTCCGGCTTTTACTGCTTTTCGGTAGTTCTGTTGAGCCATCTCGATGTCCATCGACTCCAAGCGCCCCTTCTCCATGAGTGTCTGAGTCTTGGGCGATCGCCACCAATGGCGAACTGTTTCGAGTGCCAGATATGGACACACGGCACTTGCACCGTATCCAATTAGGCAGGCGAAGTGGTGGGTGCTCCAGCATTGAGCGGTGTCGACGACTAAGGACACCTTCATCCGCAATCCTTGACGAATGAGGTGATGGTGCACGGCTCCAACTACAGCAAGGGGCGGTAAGTAGGTGAAGGCATCACTGGCTCCGCCTGCGGTTCCATCCGGACGACAGCGATCGCTCAACACTAACACCGTTGTTCCTTGCTGAACGGCATCGTCGGCTTGCTGACACAGCGCGGCGATTGCCTGATTCAAGCCCGTTGGACCGGCTTCAACTGAGTACAGGGTTGACAAGGTAGCGGTTTGAAAACCTGCGTTATGAATTTGAGCAAGCTCTGTATCATTCAGCACGGGGTTGTCGAGCTTAATTTGTCGAGCGTACTCTGGTTTTGCTTCAAGCAGATTGCCCCGCGCCCCTAGCGTCATCGATAAAGACATCACCAGGCTTTCGCGCAATGGGTCAATTGCTGGATTCGTTACCTGTGCAAATCGCTGCTTGAAATAGTCGTAGAGCAATCGAGGCTTGCTAGACAGAATGGCTAGAGGAATATCGTCGCCCATGCAAAACGTTGGCTCTTTGCCCTGGGCTGCCATCGCTTCGATAATCATCTCAACGTCTTCGCTGGTATAGCCAAACGCTGACTGCTGCCTCAACAGCTCTGTTCCATCCAGTTGAGTCTCTATTCCAAAGCTCTGAGTGGCTAGCTCATGCTGATGGTCTTTAAGCCACTGACCATAGGGCTGAGCGTGGGCAATGCGCTGCTTGATGTCCCAATTTCTTAAGACCTCATGATTCTCTAGGTCAACCGCAATGGTCTGACCTGGACCTAGGCGACCCTTCTCAAGAATATTGTCTTCTGCAATAGGTACGACCCCAGCCTCAGATGAGACAACGACATAGTCGTCTCGCGTAATCACAAAGCGTGCAGGGCGGAGGCCGTTTCGGTCGAGGGCCGCACCAACCATTTTTCCATCACTAAACACTAGCAGCGCTGGGCCGTCCCACGGCTCCTGCAATCCGCTGTAGTAGTTGTAGAAATCAACAATTTCAGGGTAGTCCTCTAACTCTGGTTGATTGCGATAGGCTTCAGGAACCATGAGCATGACGGACTCCAGCGGGGTCCGGCCCGAACGAACCAGCAGCTCTAGCACATTGTCGAGATTGGCAGAATCACTGTTTTCGGGCCGAACGGTTGGCGTCAAGACACTTAGGCGATCGCCCCAGACGGGATGCTCAAGATCCGCTTCTCGTGCCCTCATCCAGTTGATATTACCCAGCAAGGTGTTGATCTCTCCGTTGTGCCCTAACAAGCGCATGGGTTGAGCCAGGGGCCAGCGAGGCATCGTATTCGTACTGAAGCGGCGATGGTAGAAGGCAAATGCGCTTTCATAGGCTGGATTCATCAAATCCGTGTAAAACTCGCCCAATATCGCTGAACGCACCATCCCCTTGTAGATAATGGTGCGACTTGAAAACGAGCAAACGTAGAATTCCTCAAGTTCCTCTGCAATATCCTCGGATGTGCCAAGCGCATGCTCAACTGCTCGGTTGATATTACGTCGTGCCAGGTAGAGGTCTCGCTCTAAATCGTCACCGGTCAACGGCTGGCCATCCCGCAGCGGGGCTTTGACTAAAACCTGTTCAATCGTTGGCTGATTTTGGCGCGCTAGTGTACCCAAAACATCGGGTTTAACGGGAACGGGTCGCCAACCTAGCAGCGTAAATCCTGACTCCCGAAGGACTCGATTCACTTCGTGACGAGCTTTCTCTGCTGAACTAGCGTCTTGAGGGAGGAACATCATTCCGACTCCCAATGCCCCATTAATTGGGGCTTCAAGCCCTTGACTGTTGAGCCAGTCTGTCAGCAATTTGAAGGGTAGAGCTGTGAGAATGCCAGCACCATCTCCTGAATCTCTATCGGCGTTGCATCCTCCCCGATGTTCGAGGCAGGTTAATGCCGAGAGTGCTTTTTGAACAAGATCGTGACTGTTCTGCGATCGCACACTAGCAATAAAACCAACGCCACAAGCATCTCGCTCCTCAACCAGCCATCTCTGACCACCATAGGTCGCAAGAGATTCTGAAGCCATACCCTGTTTGTGATTCATGCTCATGCTCATAGATACCTGCTCAACCCGTAACTGCCAAATCACAGACAGATTTCATGTCGTCTGCCTGCTCAATATGATGTTTTGTTTTTAGTAGGGTGCCCATTGCGCTGCTGACGATGTTGGATACTTCCGCAGATGCATGTTTTGACAAACCCAACGATGTAGTTCTTTTAAAATTATGTAGTTTTTTTGGAATTATATAAAGGACAACCCTATAGATGCTGGAGCGAATACTACAGAACCACCTGAGAAGGTGACCGTATGCTCACTGGTGTGCGCCTCAATCCCAAAACTCATCAAACCCAAAACCCATCAAGTTTTCGAAACCCCTCGCCCTGAATCCAAAATTACTCACAGATAGCAACCGTGCTTGTCGTTCTATCGCATCAAATCACAATGCTTAGAGAGAAGCTACTCAGATTGCTTGTGCGATTGCTTAGAATGAATGCGACTTTGTTTCTTCAAACATGAATCGCTCAGTGATTGTACGAGAATAAAAGCCTGTTGACAATCGAACCGCGTCAACGTCGAATCACGCCCAACTCATTCGTGATTCAATCAGCCCACACGATGTTAGATGCAGAAACACTCAGTTCCACGGTGGCGACTTGTCGCATCATTAGGATTTTTTACTCTTCTCGTGATACTTGATCTCACGAATCGACATGCTGGTGTTGGACATGTGCAACCGTGTCTTTCGTTTCAACAAAATGTTTCATCTCATTCAAAATCATCCTCAAAAACGTTGACTTCAACGCAGTCCTTACCGTGCTGGATATTAGGACTTCCTCCTCTGACCACCACTCAACGGTGGCTTGCCCAACGTCAAGGTGATGCTCAGGGCGATCGCCTAGTGATCAATGGCCGCACTGTTGATGCTCCGTGGAAACGACAAGACGGTCGATGGTGGCTGTCTGAGGCACATCTGCTCCATAGCGTTGGGCTAGATTTGCTCAGTTCCGACGATCCACAGCAGCAACCCGTTCAGTGGTTCTCCGATTCATCCGCCTCACTTCCTATCTCTGCAACGAACATTGACGGTCAGACTCGCTATCTGGACATCACTGGCTTCGCTGACTATCACCGTTGGGCTATTCAGTCTCAGGGGCAGACGCTTCTTGTTCAGACTCCGCTTGCTAATGTTCTATCCATTCGACATGGACGTCAGTCCTGGGGCGATCGCCTTGTGATTGATCTCGATCGTCCAACGCCTTTTCAACCCGTTATCCGTCCAGGACACCTCTCAATTGATCTCGCTGCTTCCTTACCGTCGGATGTCACGCTTCCAGTGGTTGATCAAACTCACCACCTAACGACGATTCAGGCTGATACCAATGGACGCGGTACGGTCTTGAATCTTGATCTCGCTGCTCAAAAGTACACCAGAATTTGGACTGCGTCATCGCCTCCTCGAATCATCATCGATATTGGATCTGAGAGTTTCCCGGAGAAGCATATTCACTGGTTCCCCGGATTATGGTGGCACCAAACCCTTGTGTCAGTGGGAAACAGAGATTTTCCTGTGATTTATCTGGAAATTATTCCGGAAGGCGCACCAACTCTCTCGCTCAGGCCAATGTGGAGCAATCCCTCGGGGATGCAGGGAATAGCTCCACTATCGACGACAGTCCAGCAGTGGGGGGCGATCGCCGCTATTAACGGTGGATTTTTTAACCGAAATAATCACTTGCCATTAGGCGCGATTCGGCAGGATGGACAATGGCATTCAGGACCTATTCTCGACCGGGGAGCAATTGGCTGGAATACTCTTGGAGAATTGCAAATCGCTCGGTTGCGTCTTCGAGAAATCGTTCGTTTGCCAAATGGACAAAGCCTGCCTAGTCTTCATCTCAATAGTGGCTATGTTCAAGCTGGTTTGTCTCGCTACACCTCCCTCTGGGGAACTCACTACACGCCCTTGACGGATTTTGAGACGATGATGACGGTTGTCAACAATCGTGTGATTGAACGGCAACAGGTTGATAGCGCGGGTTCTCAATCCATATCAATTCCGACAGATGGATACCTTCTGACCGCGCGCTCATATCAAACCGCAGTCAACGTTCTGCAATCCAGTGACTCAATCCAGATCCAAGCGATCGCCGAGCCATCATCGTTTGAGACATACACCCATACGCTGGGCGCAGGCCCTTTGCTGATCAGTCAGGGACGTATTGTTTTAGATGCTGCATCAGAAGGATTCTCAGAGGCATTTATTCAGCAACGCGCACCCAGAAGTGCGATCGCTCAGACGTCTTCTGGCTCAATCTTGATGGTTACGATTCCCAATGCGCTCAACCGTCCCGGTGCCACTCTTCAAGAAACAGCACAAATTTTGTTCGAATTAGGAGCAACTGATGCATTAAATCTAGATGGTGGCAACTCATCTTCTCTATATCTTGGAGGACAACGTCTCGTTCCTGTGTCCTCAAATGGGGCACGAGTTCACAATGGAATCGGAATCTTTATCGATTCAACCATCGTCATCGATAGATAGTGTTGCTGATTTTCATAAACTAAATGCATGTAAATCCATGCTCTATGTATTTATCAGATATGGCGCTACGCGCTTAATCCAAACCAGTATTGTTGAGGAAAGCCCCGCTCGGCGGGGCTTTCCTCAACAATACATGTCC
>JBCBLF010000202.1:0-9119 GCA_038520475.1 Cyanobacteria bacterium J06627_8 | reverse complement strand
CTGATCCAAAAATGACCAGCCAGTGCTTATGACGGCCACATAGCCGATAGACAAAGTAATAGGCTGCGATCGCAATATAAGCCGCAACAACGACGTTAAACCAATCTGATTTCCCTACCGTAATGAACAACAAAACGACAAAGGAAATGGTGATGATTCCGGGAACAAGGAAGGCCTTCCGAGTGAGATCGCGTCCCGTAGACACAATGGGGAAGAGCTGGCTCAAGGTAACCGACGCTGTTGGAGAATGATGATTACTATCACTGTGGCTTGGTGGTCGGTACCAGCCCTTCTCGGTGATCCCTGGAAGTTCAGAAGGCGATAAATTGTGTTGGGTCGCGTCTGGCAGCATTGCCATTGAATCGCCTGTCATTAATGATGATGCATCGTTCAGGGTCGATTGTGGACGGACAAGGGAGAGGCACTCAAAGATAAACCGGGGACCGTGCCGTCCAAGACTGATGCGATCGCCCTCTTGCAGTACTCGCTGGCCATGCAATCTTTGATTGTTAACATACGTACCATTTGAACTTTCTAAATCATCAATGACCCAGCAATAGGGCACGTCTGGCAGCGGGAAAATGCGGGCATGAGTACGAGACACCCCAGTGTGCTTACTAGAGTCAAGAACGATATGGCATGTCGGCTCGCGACCCAGTTTGACATCGTTGTCAAATGACAAAGGATAAAACTCTAGGCTGGCTAGCCCGTCAGGCTGAAGATATCGCAAAATGGCTGTTCGAGGTGGATAGCCGACCATTAATACACTAATCCGCTGAGTCTAACTGCTATGAACGAAGCGCCTTTAACTTTCGGCGCAAATGAGGGCCGTCAGCAACAACGTCGCTGATTACATCAGAACATGTGTTTCAACCCCTAGCCTGCCTGATTGGTGCGAGCGTCGTAATATTGACCAATTGGGTTTTCTATAAGCAATCAATACCCCGCTCCATGGGCAAGTCAGCGTATACTGAGCCAACAAGGAAATGGTGCTGTATCACTATAAGGAGACTAGAGCAGGGGACTATCCCTGTCCCCTGCTATTGAAACTTATTATCTGTCATTATCATAACGACACTCAGGGGCACTCTGTAACCACTTGCTCCCGTCATACCATTTCCCGAAATAGATGCACGAACCAGTCGCCTCAGTGTATGGGCTCCACATCAATTCAGTTATGCGCCAATTTGAAGAATTGGTATCACCACTCGCTGAAGATGTCATAGTCCCATTAAAACAATAATTTCCATCGTTCGAGCCAATTCTGTGATGGTACTTAAGGTCAATGCTGAAGCATTGTTGTTCGTTTGATCGAAGGATGCTGATGCGATGATGCCAACCAGATCATCGCTAAGACAACTGAACCACAACTCGATTGTCTAGCAAGCGTTCATTGGTCAGCAAATCTTCAACCGTTACCCGCAGAAAGCGATCGCGATCCACCTTAAACAGCAGCTTAATGCGATCGCTCCCTGGAGATCCGGGGGGATTCAGGGTGGCTAAGTTTCGGGCACCGTCCTTGTCGTTTAAGGGTTGAACCTGAGTGCTTTGGTCAGAGCGAGTACGAGTGATGAGGCGATCGCCATCAAAGTAAACCTCTGTTAAGGTTTGAGCTGAGCCAAGCTCTCCCACGATTAGCTCAATACTGGGCTGATTATCAACCGATGCACCGAGCACGAGCTCAACAGGCGTTTCCATTGGATAGGCTTGCCCTTCAAGGATAATTGGATGCCAGTCATGCCGCTTTTCTCTCCGGTTCCAATAGCGAATACCGTAACCGTGATAGAGAAAATCGCTTAACTCGATATCTTGATTCAGCGCCAGGGCTCCCTGTGCAACAGCCCCAAATGGATTGTCAGCTCGGATTTTGTCAGATGGAAAATAAGTAGACGCCCAATCTCGCATGGATGGAATTTGTGCAGTTCCTCCAACGAGCAATACTGCGTCGATATCATCGCGATCAATTCCCTGTTGACGACCTTGGCGTAACACCTGAGTCATTGCAAGATCCAACTGCTCAAAAAAACCCTTTGTCGTTAGCAATTCATCGAACTGTTCTCGATTCATTGAAAGCTCATAGGTCTCCAGGGTTTCATCGTTAAAGAAGGCTTCTGTCGCCGTGGGTTGGGAGGAAAGAGTAATTTTCAACTTCTCAACCAGACGAAGCGTGAGCGGACTGATGGGCACCCCGTTTGTTTCTGCAAAGCGTTCAATTAGCCACTGATCAATGTCAGCTCCACCCAGGGTTTGCCCTGTTTTTGCTAGAACCTTTGCAGTATCAATTTTTTGTGCAGATGATTGAGCGAAACTTTTACCTCCAAATTTGAGGAAATAGCCTAACGGCTGTGTCCCTGATGCTCGTTTTGAGGACGATAGCTGAACCAAAGAGACATCCAATGTGCCGCCTCCACAGTCCACGACTAGAATCGTGTTGCTATTGGGTATGTTGTACGCTAATGCAGCCGCTGTGGGCTCATCCAGCAGCCGGATCTGCGGGATATCCGCAGACGTCATCATCGTCGTGAGCCAGTTTCGGTATTGCTCAAAGCTGTTAACTGGAACAGTTAGAGTGAGTGATTCAATCGCTGAATCAAGAGTTTGAACGGATTGAATCACCGACTGCAAAAACCACTGACCGAGTTGTTCAAACGAGACTGACTGATCGTCAAGAGTTGGCAGTATCCCTACGGATTGAGTGCCAATTCCTCGTTTAATATTTCGAAAAAATCGAGGATCAGTAGCAATGTCAAGGCCGCGATCGCGCACCGCTTGCCCGACCACAACAGACGAATGAATAACGTCCTCAACATACAGAATGCTCGGCACGACGGATACGCCATTTCCTAACTGATACGACAGGTTTGGAAATGAGAGAACATCGGCAGACTGCGTTCCTGCGTTCCACCGACTAACGACCGTATTACTTGTGCCAAAATCAATGGCGTAGATGCCAGACACTTTGCTTAATCCAGAATGACCGTTTTGATTGAGACCCGATAGATACTGATTCAGATCAACTAATGAGTGATTGAATCCGCTGGGGCTAGCTTTTCATCTAGGCTATTTGCCTCGACTCGTTGAATTCGGGCTCCCAGTCCTCTAAGCTTACCTTCGATATTTTCATATCCGCGATCCAAATGCTGAAGCCCTTGAATCGTGGTCACCCCATCGGCTGCTAATCCAGCCACCACAAGGGCAGCTGATGCTCTGAGATCGCTGCCGACAACCGGTGCCCCAGAAAGTTTTGGAACCCCTTGAACGATCGCGACATTCCCTTTCAATCGGATATCTGCGCCCATACGATTGAACTCAGATACATGTCGGAGACGATTTTCGAAAACGGTCTCTGTAATGACGCTGCTCCCCTCTGCAACCGTCAATATCGCCATAAACTGGGCTTGCATATCTGTCGGAAACCCTGGGAATGGAAGCGTCTCAATGTCACACGCATGGAGTAATCCACTCGGGGTGACGCGAAGTTGGTTGAAGTGCTCAACACTAACATCTACGCCAATCGCTTTTAGCTTTGACAACACAGACGTGAGATGTTCCGGTACGACGGGCGATAATGTCAATGGCGAATTCGTAATCGCTGACGCCGCAAGGAATGTTCCAGCCTCCACTCGATCGGGAATGACAGAATAATCAGTAGAGTGCAAACTCGGAACCCCAGAAATCACAATGGTTTTTGTGCCTGCTCCTCGAATATGGGCTCCCATTGCCGTGCAGAATCCAGCTAAATCAATAACCTCAGGTTCTTCAGCCGCATTCTCAATAATCGTTTCGCCTTCTGCCAGCGTTGCTGCCATTAATAATGTCTCAGTTGCACCAACACTAGGGTAGTCGAGGCAAATCCTTGCCCCCTTCAACCGTTTACTCGGTCCAGGCACATGAGCGTGGACGGTTCCATGATCGATGTGAACCGTCGCTCCCATTGCCCGCAACCCTTGCACGTGCAAATTGACGGGGCGAGCACCAATTGCACATCCGCCTGGTAAGGGAACTTCAGCGGTGCCCATTCTTGCAAGCATTGGGCCAATGACAAAAAAGCTGGCTCTGAGCTTGCTGACAAGTTCATAGGGTGGGCTGCACTGACTGAGTTTTGATGAGCTAACCTCTAGGCAGTCTTCATCGCGCTTAATGGTGACGCCGAGCGACTCTAGTACATCGCTCATCCGTTGAATATCGACCAAGTGCGGGATGTTGCGAACTTTACAGTCCTGTGAGCATAACAACGTCGCCGCCATAATAGCGAGTGCAGAATTCTTTGCCCCACTAATGCGAACGTGCCCTTGGAGGGAGTGACCGCCTTCGATCTGGAGGACTTGGGAGGTTGTCTCTGAGACGCCCTGTAGTGTTTCAGAACTAGATGAGGGGTTGATAAGCATATCCTCCGATACGATAGCAGTAGAAATAGTTAATAAGTTATGCAAAGAGACATTTGCAATTGATTCTACCTGAAAGACGTTGAATGTCTACATATCCATACAAATAAGACGACAACACCGGTTGCATAAATGCCGATAAAAGGGTGATCCAGACTATTGACTGATATTCAGTCTTACGTCACTATAATTAGTCCGTGATTAAATCTTAGTTCTATGCGGAACTGGCGGAATTGGTAGACGCGCTAGATTCAGGTTCTAGTGTCTGATTTAAAGGACATCCGGGTTCAAGTCCCGGGTTCCGCATTATTTAGCTACTGTTCGATTCATAGCGCACTAAGGGGCTCGCCTGGTTTGCATTTTCCTTGGAGAATAGGCTGAGGCCCGTGAAATCGTGATGGTGATCAGCAGTATTCAGAATCCACTTGTCAAACAATTTCGAAAGCTACATCGACCTAAAGAGCGACACCGACAAGGCTGTTTTTTGGTGGAAGGCACTCATCTTATCGAGGAGGCGATCGCCGCAGGATGGCCGCTTCTATCTATTTGCCATACAGCACTCTGGCAGGAACGCAATGAAACGCTTTGGCATCGGCTCCAGGATGTAGTGCCTCGATGTGAGGTGGTAACGGATGATCTGATGGCAGCGATCGCCACGACCGTTAGTCCAGAAGGGGTTGTTGCGATCGCTGCACGGCAGTCCATTGATCAGACCACTGGTTCGTCTGATACTCGACGTGCTGATCGATCAACCCTTCAGCTTGGCGTGGCGCTGGAAACGATTCAAGATCCCGGAAATGTGGGAACAATTATTCGCTCAGCCACGGCGGGGGGCGTTGATCAACTCTGGCTGAGCAGGGATAGCGTCGATGTTGACCACCCAAAAGTACTGCGTGCGTCCGCTGGGCAGTGGTTTCGATTGGCGATGACTGTCCGTTCGTCGCTTTACGTCGATCTAATGGAGGCCCAAGAGTCTGGAATTCAAGTTGTTGCAACAGTTCCCTCTGCACCTCAAGCTTACTGGGACGTTGATTTGAGCATTCCAACGATTATTGTGGCTGGAAATGAGGGTGCAGGGTTATCTGAGACAATTCTCTCTGCCTGTGATGTGCGGGCGTGTATCCCAACGGCAACCCATGTTGAGTCCTTAAATGTGGCGATCGCCGCATCACTAGTCATTTTTGAAGCAAATCGTCAACGAAAATTTAAAGAATTTAGCGCTTCTGAAGTGAAATAGGATACAGTATCGATGCTGCCATACCGTAACCCTTGTTGAGCACTATGAAAACCTCAGATTTACTCACTCTCACGAAGCCTAACAAATGGTCTAGACATCGGAGCTTGCCACGGCAGCGCGGCTCCGATCGGACGGGTGCAATGTTGCGAATGATGTGGCGATCTTTGAAGCTAGCCTGCTTGGTCCCGGTTATTGCTTGCACCGTTGTTACGGTTCCATATCTAGAACCCGTTTCTGCACAAATCTTGACTGACACACTTAGGGTACTGAGAGTCGGCGATCGAGGGCCTGAAGTGACTCAATTACAGGAAGCTCTACGGGCTCGCGGGGTTTTTGTGGGAACAGTCGATGGTGTGTTTGGCCCCCAGACTGAGGCAGCTGTTCGTCAATTTCAAATCGATCAGGGTCTGGTGGTTGACGGGATTTATGGGTTATCCACAGATATCGCTTTATTTAACACGACTGCGCCTACAACACCCGTGACGTTTTCTGACTTTTCGAGCGTAACTGCGGGTAGCCGAACGGTTAGGCTTGGCGATCGCGGATCTGACGTGACTGAGCTACAACAGCTCCTAAATAATTCAGGATTTAATGCTGGGACAGCTGATGGTGTCTTTGGCCCCACGACACAAGCTGCGGTTGAAAGCTTTCAAAGTACTCGAGGATTGACGGTTGACGGTGTTGTGGGATCAGCAACATGGAGTGCGCTAGGTGTTACCACGACCCCGTCTTTAATTGCTCAACCTCCTACATTTCCAACCTTGGATCCGCTTCCTCCACCTGATCTCACCTCGTTGCCACCGTTACCTGTAACCTCCAACTTTCCGGTTGTTGGTCAAGAAGGAACCATCACTCCACTTGAGACTATTCTGGCGAATGGTCGATATGTGGTTGTGGTTCCGGGTAGCAGTTCTCAAAACCTCAGTATTATCCAGCGAGAAATTGGTAGTGGTTTCTTAACTCGCTCAGGTCGAGGGTCGTTTACGACACCTGGAGCGTATCCAAGCTACAGTCAGGCACAGGATATCGCGCTTCGTTTAAGAGGGTTTAATTTAGATGCTCGAGTTGAGCACTTCTAAGTTGAAAACGAAAACTTTTAATATTTTAGTTCGCTAAGATTGTCATTCCACCGAGACAATCATGCGGAAGCGAGTGGGCTTTTCAGATACTGAGACAAGGGTAATTTCGTAATAGCCTGATTGAGGCAGTGCCCCCGACCAGTTAAGCGATCGCGAATCCTCTAGCAGCGCTGGAATGGTGTCGGTCGGTTGTGGCACATAGAGGGATAGCCGTGCACTGTTTTGAGAAGCGTCAACGGCTACGTCTATGCGTTGATCTTCTCTCAAATCTAGGGTGTAGATGGCTCCTTCTCCTGGCGCTAGTTCGCCTGAAACCTCATAGCTTGTTCCGCCTGGTGCAAATTGAATGTTAGTGAGCGTATTGCCCGCCTGTATTGACCTCACCTGATCGTCGGCCATGCCATGCCAGATTTGTCCGATGGGTTGTTCAATAAAGGTCTGATTCCGCTGCTCTGGAAACTGATGGAAAAATCGAGCATCTACCAAATCGTTGAGAGCGGCGCTGCTGACAAACAATCGGTTAACAATTTGCCTCCACTCGGCTCGATCAGATTCGTCGTAACTACCCAGTTGCCGTCGGGCTTGTAGACTTAAGCTTGATTCGAGCTGATCTAACCAGTCCGCAGCGATCGCATCCCAGCGCTCTCGCCAAATCGCATCGTCTGGATTGTCGGTGAGCTGTCGACCCTGTTGACGTGGATAGGTGGCATAGAACTGAGCGTCTGTGAGGCCTACCAAAAATGCTGTGTTGACGCCGAGATCATCACGGCGCGATCGCAGTGATGTTTTGCGAGATTGTTCTTCAGGGGGAATCTGAGTTGAGGGTTCATCGAGGTCTTGCCCAGATTCGTCAGAGGTCCTATTAGTTGCTGTCTCAGATTGACCAATGTTAAGCCATTGAGGAATCCATCGATATCCGACCCAGCCTCCGACACCTGCGAGCAGTACGATAATCAGAAACGCTAGGACCCCGTGCGTGAGCGTGTCGGCTTGAGACGAAGATGCCGATTGAGTCGGTTTTGAGGAAGGTGGTGGCAGCGGTTGAGGCGATGGAGCTTGAGGAGGTGGGGGCGGTGCAGGTCGCGTTCGAGGTTGAGCTGCAGATGCAGATTTTGCAGGTGAAACAGCAATGGTATGGGCTGTAGCGATGGGCTTTAGCGCGCGTTGAGGCGGTGCTGGATTCTGCTCCTGCTGAGCGTTAGGGGGATGATTCGCGGCGTTAGGATGCACCTGACCCGCTTGATTTACGCTGGCCTGATTTGCGGGAGGTACTGAGGCTTGTGCCTGCACCCGTAAGAAACCTAGCGCTTTCATAACCTGTTGCGCCGATGCGTATCGATCGGAGGGGCGATCGCTCAACATTCGACTGAGGACAGAACTGAGGCTTGATCCAATTTTTCCGGGTTTGACGAGCTGCTCCATCCAGTAAGTTGGTGAGGATGAGTTGAGAAGATCTCGGGGAGATTGCCCCGTCATCAGCACCAATACCGTGACTGCCAGGGCGTATAAATCGCAGTGTGGAGAGACTTTCCCGTCTTGCATCTGCTCCTTTGGTGCAAAGCCTTGTTTGCCCACAAGGGTAACCTCCGGTGCTGGATGTTGCGATCGCCTCAGCTCTGACTCAATGGTTGTGGCAGCTTGCTTGACCCCGCCAAAATCAATCAGTACGGGATATTGGTCTGAATCTCGAAGAATGAGGTTGTCTGGCGCAATGTCGCGATGAATGACACCCATGTTATGGATGTAGTCGAGTACGGGCAGAATTTGGCTGAGAAACTCAAGAATTTCTGGCTCGGTAAACGATTTTCCCTGTTGAATACGCGCATCCAATTCGTCTTGATAGGTTGAACCTGCGACATAATCCTGAACCAGGAATAGGCGATCGCGTCCCTCGAATTCAGCCCTCAACAATTCTCGAAATTGAGGAATTTGTGGATGGTTGAGGCGATATAGAACCCCTGCTTCTCGTTCAAATAGCTGCTCGGCTTTCTGAAGCGCGTCAGGATCGTCCACTCGCGGAGCAAACTCTTTGAGCACGCATGGTTCTCGAAATCGCTGGTCATCTTCAGCTAGATAAGTCCGACCAAATCCGCCATGGCCCAATTGGCGTGTAATGCAATAGCGTAGCCCAACTTGCGGACCGCTTGACTGTGGCGGAATTGTGGGGTCTGAAGATGCTACGTCAGGTTGCCTACGAGCGACAAGTTGTTCTCCGCATAATCGGCAGAATATGCTGTCTGGAGGGTTGCTATGACCTTTGCTGCATAACATTGTCAATTTTTCCAAATGGGTTTCTTACCGATGACGTGATCCACCTGACGAATCCATACAATTTGGCACAGTTCTCAAATGCTCACAAGTTTCGAGCATCACTGTGTGCAGATATCAATATTGGTTAGACATGAATGCTTTTAGGCA
>JBCBLF010000201.1:0-9123 GCA_038520475.1 Cyanobacteria bacterium J06627_8 | reverse complement strand
TAAAGAGCTCAGCACTCGAAGGAGCGCTGAGCTGATTCAAACCATCACCTAAATTCAGAAATGAAGGAATCTAACCAACCAGTTCCTTCACCTTCTTCATGATGCCCTCAGGGTCAATGCCTTGATACGGATATTGCTCCCAGAGGCCACCACAACCTTCTTCGTGAGTTCCCAAGAAAGCGAACTTAGGAGAATAGCCACGCTCTAGCAACCAAGAGCCAAAGCGGCTTCCCAATCCCGTGCGGCGGTTGAAGGCTTCGGTCACGAGAACGAAGGGAGCTTTGCCGACTTTCGCCATCATGTCTTCATCCACGACATTGAGGGTGGACTTGTTGATCAAGCCAACGTCAATGCCTTCTTGCTTCAAGCGCTCAACGGCATCCAGTGCACGGTAGACGGAATCACCAAAGGTAACGATATATCCAGCAGAGCCGTCGCGGATGAGGTCATCTTTGCCAGAGGTGAAGGTGTAGTCGCCTGCAAACATCTCGTTACCGTCACCATCCAAAATCATCGGTACTTTGGAACGAGTGGAGAAGATAAAACGCATACCGGAATCGTTGAAAATCTTCTTGACTACAGCCCGCATTTGGTTCGCATCGGCAGGGAAGTAGAGGCGAGTCTCGTAGCCATCATCCAAGCCATTGTCGGCAAACATGTTGTTGATGCCGAAGTGGCAGGTGTTATCGGCCATGTCGTCAATCCCTGCGTGGGAAAAGTGGCAGAGCAGATTGGAGTAGTTGAGCCGTGCCATGGTGATCTCGGAAATACACATTTCCAAGAAGGCACTGAAGGTCGCGAAGACGCCCTGCTTGCCTTTCTCCATACCGAAACCCGCTGCGGCTGAGAGATTTCCGCGCTCTTGGATACCACCACTGATAAAGATTTCGGGGTGAGCTGCACGGATTTGCTTCAGACCACAGGACCCTTCCAAGTCGCTATCAACCACAAGAACGTTATTCTTGCGGTCTTCTTCGCTCATGGCTCCGAGCACTTCAACCATGGCCTCACCAAAAACGTTACGGTTTGAGCCAACTTTCTCACTGGAGCCAATGAACGTGTAGGTATTCTTGGGTTTCTCAATGCCCTTGAGAATCTCAACGGCAGCGGTGTGTCCCTTAGATTCCAGGTATTTCAGCGCACCATCCACAGAAATCACGTCGTGACCGTGGTTTGAGCCTTCCAGTCCTTCAATCCCTGGACACATCGGACGCTTACAAATCACTGCAATGGGGCCAGGAGTGTTAATCGCTTGACAGATACTTGCATAGAGCGCGTCGATATCTTCACCGTCACACTCAAGAACGGTCAAGCCATGTCCCTCTAAAGTCTTCTTCACGCTGTACCCACCGAGATACTTGGAGGGATTTCCAGCAATAGTGACATCGTTGTCGTCGATGATGAGCTTGACGTTAATGTGCTGGGCAACCGAAAGACGAGCCGCTTCAGCGTCGTTTCCTTCTTGTTGAGAACCATCGGAACCCAAGCAAAACACTGTTTTTCCAGGGTTTGCCATGGCAACGCCGTTGACGTAGGGCCACATGTGCCCCAAACGGCCAGAACTGAACTTTACGCCAGGAGTGAGGCCAAGCTCAGGGTGTCCGGGAAGCTTTTGGTGCGCTTCACGATAACGCATGAGCTGCTCAGCAGGGAGATCGCCATTTAGTGCTGCCATGAGGTACTGGGTGCCAACGCGATGACCGGCCTCATCAAAGAATGTGGGAACAAACTTCTCCGGCTGACTCTTAAATAGAGCGTCTAGAATCATGACCTCAGGGACCGTATCGTAGGGGCCACCTGTGTGACCGCCGACGCCGCGAGCCGCGCCTGTTGCTGTGAAGAAAACGATCGCATCACGGCAGAGCTGAATATTGAACTTTAGCGCCTCGCGCTGTTCATCCGTCAATGTCGAAACAGATGGATCAAGAGTAACGGCCTTGTATGAACCCAAATCAATTGGAAAGCTTGCAGTAAGCGTCATTCTAACTATTCCCTCCTAAAGTTCCCTCTTGTGACCCACGGCTAGAAACCTGTTCTACGCCTAGCAATGGGCCAAAACACATGAATTAATTAAACAGCTAATCGTTCATCACTCTATGCAGCTAGAAAAGTAGCACATACAATTTCGCTACTCTACTACTGACTCTTGACATTACCAGCACTCTACCGTGTAACGGTTACCCTGCAAAGGCTTTCCATCACGGATCACACAACAATCATCTATTTTGATGTTGTGCCTATTTTAAGGAAATGATGCAATCACTCAGGATATGGGTGCTTTTTCTAGGAAGATGAAGCTGAGTGTGTCCATGGTATTGATTTCCTCGTGATATCTATATTTGAGCTGGTTCTCGTTCTGATATCTAGTTTTCTCTTCTAGCTGGGTCACTAACGTTGTGTCCAATATTCAATATATTTTCGAGACATTTTTGTGCTCACCCCCATTGACACATTAATTGTGAGGAGCAGTGGGTTTATACGTGACTGCCCATATCAATCGACGAGATGCCGAGGCCATGCACAAAATACAGGGAACTTCCGCGGGATCTAAGATTGTTACATTCATCCATTGACATTGGAGGAGCCGGACAGAGTCGCGTAGACTTTAGGGAATTTTGACGGTTGGATTCAACGATTTATTTTTTAACCTGCGCTTTATGACGCTGCTTTCCATTACTTATGGCATCTTCCTCTTCAGTGTTCTAGGGATTTACTGGATACGGGAAGAGCGATCGCTCCGACTTGGTATTTTGCTGGCAGCCAGTCTCGTGTTTTATGGCTCGCTGCAAATTTACTATGTCCCGTTACTCGTACTCATTTCCCTGATCACCTACGTGATGGGACTGGCCATTGGTGCACCGGCTCCCTCAGAAAATTCTGATGCGGCAATTGAGTGGCAGTTTGCTCAACAAGATTGGAATCAACGGCGATTGAGACTGCTGTGGATCAGCATCATCTTGAACATCATTATGCTGCTGGTGTTCAAATATGTGCCCTTTTTGCTGACGACAACCGGAGAATTGACGGGTAATGCTCAAGCGACAGTTGGTGCAGACTGGGTGGCACAAAACCTGATTGCTCCACTTGGACTCAGCTATTTTGTGTTTGAGTGCATGGCCTATCTGATTGACGTCTATCGAGGCGAACCTGCAAGCTCAAATTTGCTTCAATTCTGCACGTACAAATTGTTTTTCCCAAAGCTATTGTCGGGTCCAATTACGCGATTTCACTATTTGGGAAGTCAATTTCAGGCCTTGCGATCGCCACGTTTGGATCAGGTCATTGATGGGTTATGGCTGATTGCTTGTGGCGCAGTGAAAAAGCTACTGCTTGCCGATCATCTCGCAACCTATGTCAATCTAAGCTTTGATAACATCGAGCGGGCCGGTAGTGGCGATGTATGGTTAGCAACCTTCGCCTATGGGTTACAGCTTTATCTTGACTTCAGCGGTTATGTCGATGTTGCCCGAGGCAGTGCAACTTTACTTGGGTTTAACTTACCTGACAACTTTAACTTTCCATATCTCACGACCAACATTGCCGATTTTTGGCGACGCTGGCACATGACCCTTGGAGATTGGTTGCGGAACTATCTATATTTTCCCCTTGGCGGATCTCGCAAAGGATTGTGGCGAACCTGCATCAACCTTGTAATTGTGATGCTGATCGCCGGACTTTGGCACAATCCAGGCTGGGGCTTCATTATTTGGGGAGGCATCCACGGACTCGCACTTGCCGTTCACCGTCTTGTCGACCATGCTTCGAAGCGATCGCCTCGACTACAGACGTGGTGGCGAAGCTTTCTAGGAACGGCTGTGGCGTGGATAATTACTCAACTGACCGTCTTTTTCTCCTGGATTTTCTTCCGCTTACCGAATCCGTTTGAATTCACACTCGCCATGCAGCGGCTCTTTGGACGAACGGCAGATGTCCAATTTACTCAGAGGATTTACGTCGAAACCTTGAGCCTCACACGAGGCGAGTTGTTGTGGCTGTTAATCGGCATTGTGCTCGTCATGGCGATGCTATATGCCATCCAGCGCGGCCTGAAGCTTCAACTCAATTGGCCGTTAAAAATTGGATTGGTTCCGATATTCCTGTATCTTTCGTGGTTGTTGGCACCTACCGATCGCTTACCTTATATCTACTTTGATTTTTAAGCGTTGGCTGAGTCACAAGTTGGCTGAGTCACAATACGCTGAACCTCTATTAATAACCGCTGTGTCAGACCCTAAATCCAATCAAGGCTGGTCGCTAGATGACCGCGACCCCAAAGCAATTCAATCAATACTGCCCCTTTACGACTGGCTCTATCGCTATTATTTTCGAGTTCAGACTAGTGGCTGGGAGCACATTCCCAAAGACAAACCCGTTTTACTTGTCGGCTCTCACAATGGAGGGCTGATTGCTCCAGACATGCACATGTTTATGTATGACTGGTTTCGACGGTTTGGTACTGACCGGTTAGTCTATGGACTGATGCATCCTAAAGCATGGACGGTCTTTCCTCAGCTGGCAGAGATGGCCACGAAGATAGGGGCCGTTCAAGCTCACCCGAAGATGGCGATCGCCGCTCTTCGTCGTAATGCCAGTGTGTTGGTCTACCCAGGCGGTGCTTATGATGCGTTTCGTCCTCATCAACTGCGCGATCGGATCTACTTTTCTAATCACAAAGGATTTATTAAGTTGGCGCTGCGAGAAGGTGTTCCTATCGTGCCGCTCATTTCTTGGGGAGCACACGATACACTCATCGTTCTAGGAGATTGCTACGAACAAATGCGCCAGCTCCATCAATGGGGCATGCCTTGGCTACTTGATATTGATCCGGAGCTGTTTCCTATTTATCTTGGGCTCCCATGGGGAATCTCATTTGGAGCCTTACCCAATATCCCGCTCCCTGTCCAAATTCACACGCGAGTGTGTCCAATGATTACCTTCGAGCGCTATGGACGAAACTTTCTTACTGATTTAGACTACATTGACCATTGCTACACGACCGTTGAAACTCAAATGCAGTCAGCGTTAGACACATTGATCGCTGAGGCATCAGCAATAACTTGAATTATCGCTTTAACCATTCAGGTTAATATACTTAGACTCAGCTCATATAGCTGTCTTGCCCTACTATCGCTTTCCCACAACTCATTTAGGATTGCTATATCAATTCTTCAAAACCAACGGCAATTGAAGTCAACGCTTGTCTAGCAAGCACTTGTTGTTTTTTAGAGAAATCGAATAGCAGAGTCGTTATAGTTATGTGCCGTAATAGTTATGCGCCGTACACTTACGACGACTCTATTCTGGTTGTTCGAAGATACACCATGTATCGAACAATACATGGCTACCTCTTACTGATTGAAAATGGCCTCCAAAGCCTAACAGGCAGCGACATGACGTCAAATTTACATATTCTTCATAAAATTTAAATCTCTAGAACACCCGTAGTGACAAAGGCTACACGATTATATTTCAAGTGTCAATTTAAAGAAGACAACAAGTCACTGAGAGATAGTTGGCACACGGGTGTTAGTATTACATACTAGTTCTCACAAACATGCGTACTTTCATGCAATTTCTTTAGAGATTGTCAGTGGAAATACTTAAAATTTAGATTTGAGGCAATGTAACTCAGGTCAGTGATCGTGTCTATTCCTTCAAGGAAAGATTGACAGTCACATTACCGAAGTCATTGACATTTCAATCTTGTAGTCGAATAATCATGTGTCTCTCCCTGTATGTTGACAATAAATAACTGAACACTTTTCCTGATTGAGGATTGCACGGTTTGCAACCAACGTAACGGTAATTCTACGTAAATTACAAAAAAGTTCAGAACTAGGCTATAAATTACGGCTGAGTCGTTAGTAAAGATGGGTTTGATCTAGGGTGCTGAAATTTCGACTGAAATTCTAGTCAACAATCACACGTAAATAAATTGGGTTTTGTTATGGAAAGAATGAAGGGTGCCCGCGAACTAGTGTTCATTGATGCATCTATCCAAGAACATGAAGTCATCAGAAGCGGGTTACGACCAGGGGTAAAAGCAGTTCTTATCGGTGCCAATGAGAACGGAATTGAGCGCATCACTCAATCATTGGCCATCGAATCAGATATTCATGCCGTTCATATCATTTCCCACGGCAAACCCGGTGCTCTGCGCCTTGGAGCAACTCATCTCGGCATCAGTAATTTAGAAGCCACTGTCAATACCCTGAAGTCTTGGTCAACATCATTGGTCGAAGGGGCAGAGCTAATACTCTATGGTTGCAGCGTTGCCGCAGGTCAGCGTGGCGCATCTTTTGTCCAAACCCTATCGTCATGGCTAGGCGTTCAGGTTGCAGCATCGACTCAGCGAGTTGGCTCAGCCCAATTCGGTGGGACCTGGGAATTAAACTATAGAACAGGCCCTATTCTGACTGAGAATGCAATACAGCCGGATACCCGAAGAATTTATCAAGGCGCGTTTCCAGATAACCTACTGTATGGCTCTGACGTTAACGGCAACATCTATGAAGTCAATATTACGAATGGCGTATCAGAACTGATTGGTACCGTTCCTGGCACGTTTGCCCTTGCCAGAGACGCAGAAACAGGGCTGATTTTTTCGGTTGGGAATAATTCCAACAACGATTTAGTCAGCACATTTGACCCAGTAACTCAAACAAGTGCACCGGTTGGAGATACGGGGTTAGGCGGTACTTTCTTTAAGCTTGCTCAGGCCGAAGATGGAAGACTATTCGGCATTCGAGATAACGATTCTGATCTCATCGTTTTTGACCGTGATACTGGGGCAGGTACAGATTTAGGGGCGATCGCCAACCTTCCGCCGAGTAGTGGCGATATTGCCTTCAACCCCAACAATCCGAATGAATTAATTGTCCTGGTTACTCAAACCGATCCAACCGATGTCTACGCTCTGTATTCAGTTGACATCAGTGACACCAATAACCTCAATGCGACTCTCCTGGGCAATGTTGTTAATGAGGCAGGTAACCCATTAACGCCTGGAGCAGGGTCAGGTACCCTTGCATTCGGTCAAGACGGAAATCTCTACGTCACCTCAAGGGACAACGGTACAACAGCTGATCCGAACGATGCGTTGTTCCAGATTCCGGTTGCGAACGGCACCATTCCCACAGGAACAATCACTGCAACGTTCATTAATGAAATTGAGGATACGAGTGGTGAAGGGATTAGCATAACTGACTTTGCAACCTTACCTGTCCAACCACCACCGCCTGATGAACTAGCGATCGACGTCGAGGTTGATGATGGACTGACAACTGTTAATCAAGGAGATTCAATCACCTATACGATTACAGTTACGAATCCCAATAATGTTGCAGTTCCGGTTCAAGTTCAAAACATTGTTCCACCGATCCTTCAAAACCCCAGCTTTACGGTTAACATTCCAGAAACATCCGGTTTTTTAGCTGATCCCGGTGATCAGTCTGGCACAGGTAATGTTGATACGGTTGAAGCACAGCTCTTTGCGGGTTCATCGTTCACGATTGAACTCACCGGAACGGTTGATCCAAACGCGACGGACGGTACGACGATCAATAACACTGCAACCGCAACTATCGTTGAAGATCTAGTTAATCCAGATAATGCTGTTCCACGGACGCCACTGGTTACCGACACAGATGTAGATAACGATACGGTCGTCGGCTCTCCAGGAGGTGGTGGTGGTGGAGCAGAAGTCGATATTGCTGTTATTACCAACACCGATCAGGCACGAGAAATTAGCCCTGGTGACGACACCACGTATACGATTCAGGTGAGGAATAATTCCTCGGAACCGGTTCAAAACATTCGCATCCAAGATGAGATTCCGCGTCAAATTCGTCGCGCAACGTACGAAGTCAGTATTCCAGACGGAACGGGTTCATTGGTCGATCCCAACGATGCATCTGGAAGTGGTGATATCGATATCGAAGTCAACCTGGAGCCAGGTGCAACCGCTACGATTACCATTCAAGGGCGAGTTGCGAATGGCGCTACTGTTGGTGAGGCGATTGTTAATACGGTAACGGCAACACCACCATCTGGCATAACGGATAGCAATCCAGAGGATAATACCCGTTCTGATCGAACGCGAATTGTCGAAGACGCTACTCCATCGCCTGATGACTGCGAAGACGGGATGTCATTGGATGGTGATGACAACATCGACCGCATCACGGGGACATCAGGCATCGACCAGATTACCGGCTTTGGTGACGACGACGTGTTGCGGGGTCTCGAATGTCCCGATGATATCTTTGGCGGGCAAGGAAGCGATACCCTTTTCGGTAATCAACAGCGTGATGTCATTCAGGCCAACCAAGGCGATGATGATGTTAGAGGCGGCACGGGACCTGACGTCATCAACGGTGGTCTAGGAAATGATTCAGTTAAGGCGGGTAGCCAAGATGACCGGGCTCGTGGCCGCAGAGGCGACGATGAGATTGATGGTAATCAAGGTGACGATCGCATTAGAGGTGACGATGGCAACGACATTGTTCGGGGGAACAGTGGAGAAGATCGCGTCTTTGGTGGCCTAGGCAATGATGTGACTCGGGGCGGTGTCGGTGCAGATTTTGTTCAAGCAGGCCCAGGAGATGATCGTGCAGTGGGTGGTGCTGGTGGAGATACCATCGTAGCCGGCCTTGGAGATGATGAAGCGTTTGGCAACAAGGGCAACGATGATATCTTTGGCCGTCGGGGTGACGACACCATCAATGCTGGCTTTGGTAATGACACTGCAAGTGGCGGAATCGGTGACGACAGCGTAAGAGGGTCTCGCGGAGGGGATACACTTCAAGGAAACCAAAACGATGACAAAGTGATTGCTGGACCTGGTGATGATGTTGCTCGTGGTGGTGTTGGAGACGATACGGTACGAGGCAATAATGGCAGCGATCGCCTACTGCTTGGCCGAGGAAATGACTCTGGATTTGGCGGCAGTGGCAATGACGTCGTTCAGGGTAGGGCAGGCGAAGACATCATTGGTGGCAATGGAGGTGCCGATAGCGTTAATGGTGGTTTTGGCAACGACCAAGTACGTGGCGGTGCTGGAGCAGATACGGTCCAAGGAAATCAGGACGACGATCGCGTCAATGGTGGCCGCGGTAATGATTT
>JBCBLF010000200.1:0-9212 GCA_038520475.1 Cyanobacteria bacterium J06627_8 | reverse complement strand
GGGGTTACCGGCACAAACGGAAAAACAACAACGACGCACCTGATTGAGTTCTTGCTGAATCGAGCCCATCAAAAGACAGCTTTATTCGGTACGCTCTATACCCGATGGCCTGGGCATGAAGAAACCGCACGACATACGACTCCGTTTGCTGTTGAGCTGCACCATCGCCTCAGGTCAGCCGTTGATGCAGCGTGTCAAGTGGGTGTGATGGAGGTGAGTTCTCATGCGCTGGCTCAAAAGCGAGTCTTTGGTTGCCCGTTTGAAGCCGCTGCATTTACAAACCTGACTCAAGATCACCTCGATTTCCATAAAGATATTGATGACTATTTTGCTGCGAAAGCTCAGCTGTTTCAACCGTCTTATCTCAAGGGGCGAGCCGTTATCAATCAGGACGACCCCTATGGGCAGAACCTCATAGAGGCTCTGAGCCAACAGCCAACTGGAGCCAAGGTCTGGTCATATAGCGCAGTCACCCATGCAGAACCATCGGCTGATATTTACACGACTGACTTGTCATATCAGCCTGAGGGCGTCAGTGGAATTTTGCATACCCCAAATGGACAGCAACCGTTTACGTCGCCACTGGTGGGGCAATTTAACTTGGCAAACCTGTTGGCAGCCGTTGGTGTTGTGCTGTCTCTTGGCGTTGATTTAGAACAGATCGTGGCTGAGTTGCCGCACTTTTCGGGAGTGCCGGGACGGGTGGAGAAAATTACTGTGAGTCCGGCTCAAGATATCAGCGTCATTGTGGATTACGCCCATACGCCAGACGGTTTAGAGAGTTTACTCAAAGCGGCTCGTCCCTTTATTTCAGGCCGAATGATTTGCGTGTTTGGCTGTGGCGGCGATCGCGATCGCACAAAGCGACCTCAAATGGGGGCCATCTCTGCACGGTTAGCGGATCAATCAATTGTCACCTCTGACAATCCTCGAACTGAAGATCCGCAGCAAATTTTGGACGATATTGTAGCGGGTATTCCGGCAGACACCGATACCATTGTTTTAGGCGATCGAGCCGAGGCCATTCAAGCGGCGATCGCTTCGGCAAAGCCCGGTGATGGTGTGCTCATCGCAGGCAAAGGGCATGAGGATTACCAAATTTTAGGAACCGAAAAAATTCATTTTGATGATCGCGAACAAGCTCGCTATGCGTTGCAGGCTCGATACTCGTCGATGTAGACCGTAACCAGTGTAAAAGGACAAGGGATTTACGGTGTTTGTTGGGGATAGCGGGAATTTCCCTAACAATTGAGTTCGGTTTCATTCACCTCACCTGATGAGGATTCGATCTACTATGAAGTGTATGCGGCTTCTCAATTTATTTTTGATGGTTCGTTATCGGACATGTGCTCTATGACTCAGCTATACAGCAATGAAGACGTTCAAGGGATCTTGAATCTGGCGATCGCCCGCCAAGCTGAGGCAGGAGAATTGACGCGTCAACAGCTATTTGAAATTGCCGATGAGCTAGGTTTGAGCACACAAGAGATCCAGCGGGCTGAGGATGAGTGGCGGCTGATGCGAAATGAACCCCGCGACCGTGAAGCTTTCTGTCGCTATCGTCGAGTACAGTTTCGGCAACATGCGATTCGCTATGCACTTATGGGAAGCTTTGCCATCCTTAGCCTTGGGGTTTTGTTTCAGCTGGGTACGCCAGCATGGGGGCTTATTCTTCTTTCTGTTGGCCCTGGCGTGTTTTTCTTTGTTTGGACCATTGCTCTACTGCTGGATGGGTTGTCTGCGCTGCAAACTGAAGGAGATAGCTTCGAACGCCGGTATCAGTTGTGGAAGCGGAAGCGATTGGTCAAGCGCTCTATCAACTATGTCGCTGGTCGTAGTTCACGAATATTGAACAACTTGTTTGAAGGCTGGTTTGAGACGACGTAGGCGACAGTGACTTAGCTTCTAATCACTCAGTGCTAAGAGTCAGCCCTCGTGATTCGTTCATTCGTTGGGGTGTCGATCGCCTGCGGCACGATGTTGTGTCGCGGGAATCTCAATCCAAAATTTAGTTCCCTTATCGGATTCCGAGTCGCAGCCGAGTTGTCCGTGATGTTTTTGAACAACAATTTGCTGACTAATTGACAGACCGAGTCCCGTCCCTTGGCCAATGGGCTTGGTGGTAAAGAAGGGGACAAACAGGTGCTTGCGAATGTGTTCAGGGATATGGATGCCGTTGTTGTGAATGGACACTTTGATGCTGTTGCGATCGCTAATGGGCTCAGTTGTAATGGTGATGGTCATCGCCTCTGTGGGGTCTTTTAAAGAGGCTGCCCAACTTTCAAGGGCATCAATGGCATTGCTGAGAATATTCATAAACACCTGATTTAGCTGACTTGGATAACATTCAACCTCCGGTAACACGCCATAGTTTTTGACGAGATGAATGCTGTCGCGAGTGTTGTAGGCTTTCAAACGATGTTGCAAAATCAGCAGAGTGCTGTCGATGCCTTCATGGACGTTGACCCGCTTCATTTCGGCTTCGTCTAGCCGTGAAAAATTGCGGAGTGACAACACAATGTTGCGAATACGCTGAGCCCCTATCTTTAGGGATTGGAGAACTTTCGATACATCTGTGATGAGAAAATCTAAGTCAATCTCTTTCAGGGCCTTGTCGATGTCGCGGCCTGGGCTGGGATACTGAGTCTGATAGAGATTAACCAGCTTAAGTAAGCTTGAGACATATTCATCCATATAGTCAATGTTGCCGTAGATGAAATTAACCGGATTGTTAATTTCATGGGCAACACCTGCCACCAATTGCCCCAAGCTTGACATTTTTTCAGTTTGAATAAGTTGTGCTTGAGCTTGCTTTAGTTCCTGAAAGGCTTGCTCAAGCTGCTTCGTTTGCATCCGCGCCTGCTCGGCGTTTTCCTTTGCCTGTGCGTACAGCTCTCCCTGTCGAATCGCTACGCCAATTTGTTCGGCCAAGTATTTCAACAAGTCAATTTCTGTTTCTTGCCATTCACGGGTTGCTCGGCAGTGGTGAGCAATGATTAATCCCCATAAGTTTTGATTGATCCGGATGGGGACGATGAGATTTGCCTTAATCTGTAAACCAGCTAAGTAATCTCGATGACATTCATCTAAATCGGCCGTTTGAATATCTGGAATTGATCGAATTCGACCTTGCAGGTAGAGGGATGCAAACCCTTCTGGAAAACAGTTGTCGGCTCCTATCTCGTTGAGAGTGGATGTCCATGGAGATATCACATCTTCGACAATAACTTTGCCCGTCCAGTCGGGAGCAAACTGATAAATCACGACTCGATCGGTGTCGAGAAGTTGGCGGACTTCGCGCACAACCGTTTGAAAAATCGTTTCTAGCTCAAGGGAGTCTCGGATGTGAGATGACAGTCGATTGAGCAGTTCTTCCCGCTTTGCCAGTTTTTTGTATTTCTCTTTCGAGTGTTGGAGCAAGTCTTCTGCTTGCTTGCGCTCAGTCACATCTTCAATCGTACCGAGGACTCCGATGATCGTTCCGTCTGCCTTTCGAATCGGAATTTTGCTCGTCTCTCTCCAGGTAAATTTTCCATCGGCCTGTCGTTGAGATTGTTTGATTCCCACCATGGGGACGCCACTCTCAATAACTTGGCGATCGCACTGGAGGTACCATTCTTGTTGTTCTTCCGTCCACGGCAAGTCGGTTTCGGTTAGTCCAACCACGTCAGCAGGATCACCAATACCGGCCATTTCGGCCCAGCGACGATTGGATCCTAGATACACTGAATGCTGGTCTTTCCAAAAAATATATTGAGGGATGCTATCTAGCACCAGCTGAAGAAACTCAGCATTACTCAACAACTGATTTGCGCGCTGTTTAGCGTAATCGGTGGGGTTGTGGACTCTCTCCAGGGTTGCTAGTGGTCGCTTAGCTCTTGGATGGCCATCAGCCAGACCGGATGATGCATTGGTCGAGCCTGCCAAAACCTCATTGGGAACGGCTTCTTCCATATCGGGCATCTCGGCCCCAACAATTACTGGAGTCTCGCCACTAGTCGGTGGTTGTGCTGCCGAACCCCCATTGGACGACTGAGTCGAAGCCTGTTGTAGATGTGAGGGAGAAGTGTAGATGCGTCCGATAGCAAATATGCGATCGGTTTCTGCCATGGGCTCATCACTGGAGGCGTACACCATGTCCACTGCTCCCTGAGGGAGATCGTGTGTCACGCGATGCGAATTTTTCTGAGCACGTACATGCTGTAGGCTTTTGTGAATAGCGATACCTAAATTGACCTTAGGACGGCGATCGCCAAACTGTTTCACTAGAGCATCGTTGGTTTGATTGAGCAGTTGAACAACCGTCAGCCCCATCAAGCTTGCCCAGGCTTTATTGGCAGAAACATAGCGGAGTGAGCTGTCAAATTCGGCGATCGCGTCTGATGAGTGATCCAGAAGCAACCGAAATCGGTCGACAGCTATTGGAGTTGAAGCGGATGCATCTGAATCCTGTTGCATAGCAACGAGTATTCCTCCATTTGGAACCTAGGTCGAGACTCTTCAATGAACTAGTCTTTCGTCACTCGCCAGCCCGCAGTCTTCCAACTTTACCTTGTGAGGAAAAGTTTAGGTAGAACCATCAAACCCCTATGACCATTGCAATGGCTAACCAGCGAGTTTTTATTGTTATCTTCTAGAGCATAATAGGCTATTTGATAGTATTCCCCTGCCTATATCCGAATTTTAAAAACTCTGTACAACACGATGAAATATTTCACTTTATCGCCACCTCAGATAAAGATTCTCTCAGAAAATTAATGGGCGAGAGAATAATAAGGGATATAGCGTTTTGTTAATTCTAAGTGCAATTTAATCTGATGGGTTCGATCGAGTGAGGAAATTCAAGATATGGCTACAGCCGTAGCCTTAAACCATAGACATCATTGTGGATGGGTTGAGCGCATCCACAATGATGTCTATGGCCGTACACACACGGGTTAAGACATATGTGGAAAACCTTGCTAAGCGATCCGTCCCAAGATAGTTGGTTTAACTTGAGCCTATAGCGCTCTATATCCGAACTAAGGTGGATGTCCGAACTGAGCTGGCGACAGCAATGAATGACGAACGATGTATTCAATTAGTGCCTTGGTTGCTGATTGGACAAAATGACGACCGTTATCTAGCCATTTCGTCTGCCAAGGCGTTGATGCTGGTCTTAATGGTGTCGAATGATGAAAATACATAGGTTGTAAAAGCCCTACATTAATCAGTTCGAATCATCACAAATCTTATGCAACATCACGGTGGTGAACAGAATACTGAAGCGATTATCGATGCTCAAACAGGCGTTGAGTATCAATGTGCGGTGAGAGATATCAGCTATCGCAAACAACCTGAACAAGCTACTGAGCGATCGCAGCGGCAGTATCAATATCAGGCATTAGTTGATTCGGTCAATAGCGTCGTTTGGGAAGTTGATCTCGAAACCTTAGCGTTCACTTTTGTTAGCCCACAGGCGGAGAAATTACTCGGTTATCCATTAGAGTCATGGCTGAATGCCCCAACATTTTGGTCACGTCACATTCACCCTGCTGACCAAGAGCAAGCGGTCAACCTCTGTTTTGCTGAGTCACAGCAGGCTCGAAACCATGAAGTTGACTATCGCATGATCCGGGCTGATGGAACTGTTGTTTGGGTTCGAGATATTGTTAATGTCACCACCAAAAATGGCAAGCCTGTGAGTCTTCAGGGTGTGCTCATCAATATCACCGAAGAAAAGCATCGAGAGGAACAGCTTCGCCAATATAAGCGGGTTGTCTCGGCAGCACCAGATGCGATCGCACTGATCGAGTCAGACTACCGGTATGTGATTGCGAATCAAGCTTATCTGACTTGGCATGATCGTCGCGAACATGACGTTGTGGGTCGCACTGCATACGAGTTGTTTGATGCTGAGTGGTTTCAGCAGACGCTCAAACCTTATTTAGACGAGGCTCTAGCTGGCAATATCGTTCGTTTTCAGGATTGGTTTCACTTTGCCGGAGTGGGCCGACAATTTGTGAGCGTCACATATGCACCGTATTTTGACGCGAATGGAACGGTAACGGGCGTTGCGGTGGTGATGCGCGATATTACTGGCCTGAAAAAGGTCGAAATTACGATTCACCAGCAAGCAGAGCAGGAACGTTTACTGGCGAGTATTACAAATCGCATTCGGCAAACGCTGAATCTACAAACGATTTTAGATATTACGGTTGCTGAAGTACGCACGTATCTCAACACCGATCGGGTCCTCATCTATGAATTTGTCGATGATACAACTGGCGTGGTCATTGCTGAAGCCATCAAGCAAGGCTATCCCTCGATTTGGGGGCGAGTTTATCCTAACCCTGCGTTTGGGGCAAACCAATGCCTCATTTCTGACGCCCCAGATCATGTACATTGTGTGTCTGATATCTATCAAGCTGACATACACCAGAACGCTATTGAAATGATGGAGCAGTGCGGTGTTCGCGCAAACTTAGCTGTTCCTATTCTGCAAAATAAGCAAGCCTGGGGATTGCTCGTGGCCCATCACTGTGCTGGACCACGAGAGTGGAAACCCGACGAAATTGAGCTGCTTAAGCAGCTCAATGACCAATTGGCGATCGCCATTAACCAGAGTCAACTCTATGAACAAGCGGCGTTACGAGCTCGACAGGAGGCTCTGCTCAATCAAATCGTGACCTCTGTTCGAGATAGCCTCAACCTGGACAATATTCTTCAGCAGACAGTTCATCAGCTGCTTAGTGCTTTTCAAGCCAGCCGTGCCATTGTCACGTTGCATTCGATTCCTACCAATCGGGTCGAACTCTCGAAGACAGCAGTGGCTTATGGGGTTTCAGATATTGATGAGAAAGATATCTTACTTCAATGTGAATCTCCTGTCTTTGCGATCTTGGAGCAAGAACCTGTGCTGGCGGTTCATGATGTGTTCAGCGACTCACTGTTTGACCAGATGCATCCAAAGCTCTATGACCATCAGGTCAAATCCTTGCTAGCTGTGGGTATTCGGGCAGAAGGTCAAGTCAAAGGTGTTGTCTCCGTTCAACAGTGCGATCGCCAACGACAGTGGACAGACACTGAGCAAACGTTAATCAAAAAAGTTGCGAATCAGCTAGCGATTGCGATTCAACAAGCAGAACTGTATGAGCGGGTGCAGTCGCTCAATACAAATTTGGAATCTCAGGTTCGCGATCGCACCACTGAGCTTGAACAAGCCTTGGCATTTGAATCACTCCTCAAGCGCATCACCGATAAAGTTCGCGACAGCTTAGATGAAGTTCAGATTCTACAAACCGCTGTAAAAGAGCTGGCGTTGGGATTGAACGTAGATTGCTGTGACACAGCATTATTCAATGCCAAAAAGACTAAGGCAAGCATTACCTGTGAATTCACAAAAAATTGGGAATCAGCAATCGGACAATCGTTTTCACTTCCTAATCGGCTAAATTCTGGAATCACAAGGAAGCAGCATGCTCAATTTTGTGTCGTTGGTCAGTTGTCGTTTAGAAAACTTCCTTATCAGCCGACGGTGTTGTCGATTCCAATTTTTGATGACCAAGATATTTTGGGCGACATCTGGCTGTTCCGACCATCAAATTTCGTGTTTTCGTTTCAAGAAGTGCGACTTGTTCAGCAAGTTGCCAATCAATGTGCGATCGCCATTCGTCAGGCACGGTTGTTTCAAGCAGCCCAATTACAAGTCAAAGAACTCGAACGGCTCAATACGCTTAAAGATGATTTTCTCAGCACCGTATCCCATGAGCTTCGAACACCGATGGCAAATATCAAAATGGCCTTACAAATGTTCGAAATTTATTTTGAGCGGACGGATCTTATTGAAGATGAGGCAGCGCCTCTGGGCAAATATTTCAATATTCTCAAACAAGAGTGCGATCGCGAAACCGTATTGATCAATGATCTGTTGGATCTGACTCGACTTGATGATGCTGATCAACCCATCGTAAAAACCTCGATTCAGCTTCATATTTGGGTCGAATACATTTCAAAAACATTTTTAGACCGAACGCCTAACCATGAGCACGACTTAATTATCGATATTCCAGCTGGTATCGCCATTTATACTGACTTATCTTATCTGGAACGGATTTTAATGGAATTGCTCGACAACGCTGTTAAATACACTCCTGCTGGTGAGCAAATTACAATATCGGCTGATATTTACCCATCCACCCATGAACCCACTTATGAGTCTATTGCTTTAGACGATCAGGTAGACGAGTCTTCTCATATTCGATTTATGGTTAGTAATTCTGGAGTTGAGCTGCCTGCTGATGAATGCGATCGCATGTTTGAGAAGTTTTATCGCATCCCTAATGCCAACCCTTGGAAATATCGCGGCATGGGGCTTGGGCTAGCCCTAGTCAAAAAATTAGCTGCATCTCTTGGAGCCACCGTTTGGGCAGAGTCGGGTGATAACGAAGTGCGACTTATTCTTGATTTACCGACTTGATTTATAGCTTGAGCCTATGAATTTGAGACATTTTCCAAGTTGGCTTTGGCGTTTCGACGAAGCATAGCGGGCTTAATCCGACGGAGGGCAGAAGCTGGAAATCGGCGGTTGTAGTCTTCGTCTGAGAGATTGGCAAGTTCACTGAGTGTTGGCGTCACATTCCAGGGATAGGGTTGGAAGTCCTCAACATCACTGTCTTGAGCAAATCTCTGGTTCCAAGGACAAACGTCTTGGCAGATGTCGCACCCTGCCACCCATCCGTTGAGCTGTTGGGCGATCGCCTCTGGAAGTTCAGGATCTCGATTCTCAATGGTGTGGTAAGCAATGCAGCGATTGGCATCAACAATAAAGGGATGGGCGATCGCTCCGGTTGGGCATGCGTCAATGCAACGGGTACAGGTTCCGCAATGCTGGGTGTGTGGGCGATCAGGTTCGAGCGACACGGTCGTTAGCATGGTTCCTAAAAATACCCAAGATCCATAGTCACGGGTAATGACGTTACTATTCTTCGAAATCCATCCAATGCCGGCCTGCTCTGCCCATACCTTATCTTGCACAGGACCTGTATCAACATAAAAGCGGACCTGACCCTCGGGCTGCTGATCGCTAAGCCACTGGGCAAAGACCTTGAGTTTTTTGGTCATCACTCGATGATAATCTCGCCCCCACCCATAACGAGAGATTTTGGCGTGTTGGGGTTGGGCTGAATGTTGATGGGGAGTGTAATAGTTCAACGCAACGCATATGATGGATT
>JBCBLF010000001.1:0-74130 GCA_038520475.1 Cyanobacteria bacterium J06627_8 | reverse complement strand
CGTTTCTACAACATGCCCTTCACAATATTGACTGTAGTAAAACTCTCCAGGCTTAAGAGTTCCGTAAACAAATACCTTAACGAGGTCTTGAGTCATCTGCACATCCTAACGGGTTAGCCTCTTCAGGACTGACGCATTTTTGTGAATGGTGACAGTACCATTCATAAAAATGCGTCAGTCCTACTTCTTGAGGAACATTGAACAGATTTGCACAAAACTGAACGCTGCGGCAGAATCGCTAATGACAATCGTTAGAAAAGCTGCGATTTGTGTTCTGCCTATCCGGATCTGAGATATCCATGCACCATGATTGATAACAAGCCTGCTTATACAACAGTTGCAACAGTGCTCGATGCTTATCATGCGGGCAAAACGTCCGTCGACACAGCGATTGCACAACTGACGGAATGTTTACAGGTAACTCCTCAACAGTCTGCGGTTTATGGACTCAATCCTCACAATCATGAGCAGTGTCATTCGTGGATCTCAAGGCAGTTTGAGGTTTATCAAGACTATTGGCCAGTGTTCTGCCAGCTATGTAACGATACACTTTGCATTTCGCCACACCCCTCTGCCCTGCTGTGGATGCTCTGGCTTCCCTTAGCTACTCGCCTAATCCAGCAACATCAACAAATAAACCGTCCAGTTATTCAGGGCATTTTGGGTGGACAAGGTACCGGTAAAACAACCCTAGCCCATGTTGTAGAAAGCTTAGTTAGCCATCTAGGATATCGGGTTTGTAGCCTATCCCTTGACGACCTTTACAAAACCCACCGAGAGCGTCAGGCAATGCGGACAGCAGATTCGCGGTTGCGTTGGCGCGGCCCGCCGGGGACTCACGACACGGCTCTGGGGCTTGAGGTTTTAAACGCGTTGAAAAAGCCTGAGCCAGATAGACCGATTTCGATTCCTCGATTTGATAAATCCTTACATGATGGATCAGGCGATCGCATCCAGCCTGAAACGATTGAAGGAGCTGATATCGTTTTGTTCGAAGGTTGGTTTGTGGGCGTCCGTCCGATTGATCCATCGGCCTTTGCCTCTGCCCCGCCACCGATTAGTACTGAAGCCGATCGACAATTCGCCCAAGATATGAACAATCAGTTAGCCGATTACCTTCCGCTTTGGAAGGAGCTGGATCAGCTGATGGTCCTCTACCCGACTGACTATCGTCTGAGCCAACGATGGCGTCAGCAAGCTGAAGACAAAATGAAAGCACTTGGAAAGTCAGGCATGTCGAACGATGAAATTCAAGAGTTCGTCAGCTATTTTTGGCGATCGCTTCATCCAGCCTTATTTATTGAGCCCATGCTTCAGCGATCAGATTTAGTTGATTGGGTGGTGACAGTCAACAGTGACCGCTCCATTGATTCAATGTATGTACCTGCGATGATATCTTCAACGTGAACATGGGAATTGGCCAGAGAGGAATAGGAGCTGAGCCTATCTCACTCAACAGCAATTCCAATTGTGGCTATCGGGCATCATTGAATCCATAGAAACCCTAAATGAGTGATGGGAGGCGGAACGAACGCAGTCCGCTCCACCTCCCATCACTCATGTCATCAAGCACTTAGGGAAGCTAGAGATGGCAAACCTTAGAAGCGACCAAAGCTAAGAATCCATGTCCCAACATATTGAGGTCCAATCACATCGCCAGGTGCACGGACCAGCGCATTGAAGTAGTGAGTCCCAGTGCGTCGTGGATTGTTTACGTTAGAAAACACAATCTCAACTCGGCTCCGTGCTGGAACCGGTTGTGATGGATAAATCTCAACAAAATAGTTTTCTGCATCCCAAATGACTTCATCAACAGGGATCGCGTCACCGCTAATGCGGAGCTCAATTTCCTCTGGATCGAAATCTGCATCGTATGCTTCAGGATAAGTGATGATGAACAGATCTGATGCCAGTTCAAGCTTCTCTGCTGGGATACGCAGATAGTAGCGATCTCTGCGATTCAAGATCCCCTCGTTTTGAAGACGAAACCCAAGCTCGTTTTCGCGATCGACACCACCAAAAATCGTCAGGCCAGGGAGCCCCTGAGTGATGCCAGAAGTCGCACTTGCAAGAACGATGCAACCTGAAGCGGCAATCGCAGATAAAATACGGCGAAACTTTTTGCTTAAAACCATAGGGAAGCGACCTAGCTGAACTAAAACAGAGTTTACAAAAGACGACCTTACAATTGTCATTAATACAAGACTTTACCAGAAACGATTCATTTCGTGGGAAAGGGTTAAACGAAAGACCAGCATCTAGACAACTTCAAAACGGTTAGCGATCGCGTCCATATGCTGGTGTGAACGCGTCGTTGTACGTATGTAACGACTGCAATTCATCCTGTGCTTAATCAGGATTGTTCGTGGACATCGTAAACAAGCTGCAAACAGACTGTTCGACGCAAGATGAAAATAAAATAGGTCAGGTTTAGAGATGATCAATCGACTGAGATGTATCGTAGGTTGAGTACTCGGTATTTATCAAAAAAAATGGACGGTTATTCTGCTGTCTACAAGGGGCTTAGGAGAATCGATCGCTGCATCCGCAACCTTAACGCTCTCTAGTGGACTGACTCAGATATAGACTGATTCAGCTAACGATGGCATAAGGTGCGCATGAACGAACCAATCGCTTGGGGCAGAAATGATGGATATCGTCGTATTCGGTAGCATCAACATGGATTTGGTCACCCGTGTCGACCGACTACCTGTTGTAGGGGAAACAATTATCGGACAATCGTTTGAAACTGTACCGGGTGGAAAAGGGGCGAACCAGGCAGTTGCAGCTGCCCAATTAGGCGCCTCAGTATCTATGATTGGCCGTGTCGGAGACGATGTATTTGGATCGCATTTGATTCAAAGCTTACGTAACTCAGCAGTCGACTGCGATCGCATCATGACTACAATCGGAACCTCATCTGGAATTGCAGCTATCGAAGTCGATATCGAAGGAAATAACCGGATCATCGTTGTTCCAGGGGCTAATGAACTGGTTGGGGCAGACAATCTGGGTCACCTGAATGACTGTTTGTCTGGGGCAAAAATTCTAATGCTTCAGCTAGAAATTCCGATTCCAACGGTGATTGCAGCGGCTGAGCTTGCGGCCAAGCATGGAGTGACAGTCATGCTCGATCCGGCTCCTGCCTCAGCCGACATTCCAGAGGGCTTACTCAAACACATTACAATTCTCACCCCTAATCAACTTGAAGCAGCTCAATGGGTTGGGTTTCCGATCAACAACCTAGATGATGCCAAGCGCGCAGCTGATCGTCTTCGCAGCCACGGCCCAGATATTGTCGTTATTACGATGGGAGAACAAGGTTCTCTATGTGTTGCAGGGCCAGATGAGATGATTCATACCCCCTGTTATCCAACTGAGGTGGTCGATACTGTTGCAGCGGGGGATGCATTTAATGGAGGATTGGCTGCTGCCCTTGCCAATCAACAATCTCTTCGGAATTCCCTGAAGTGGGCCACAGCGACTGCTACAGTAGCTGTAAGCCGTAAGGGCGCTCAATCTGCCATGCCAACACGAACTGAGCTTCATGCACTCTTTACGCTCTAGGTCGAAAGTCTTTAACAATTCAACGCAAGAACACTCGTCTTATTCACCTACGGCGGCTATGTTGGTAATGTCTTTTGTTTGTTTAATGTGCAGTTCTAACTAAGATATTAAAGTATCCAGTTAGGGCAATTTATAACAGTTGAATGCTATGGAATTCATTGACCTATGCTAAATGTCTTTCAACCCTCCCAATTCGTAACCGAGGTTAATGCTCAGGAGATCCGAGACTGGGTCAAGCAAAGCCTGGCATCTGGTTCAAAAGACCTCCTGATTGATTTTCGGGATGTCCAGTTCATCAACAGCAGCGGTTTGGGTGCGCTGGCGATCGCTCTCAAGATGGTCCGTGAAAATGATTGCCGTCTAGCACTTTGTGGCCTCAATCCTCAAGCGCGCATGACCCTGGAGATTTCCGGTATGTATAAAGCGTTTGATGTCTTCGAAAATCAAGATGCATTTATTCAAAATGTCCCCGTTCCAACAATGCAAAAAATTGCGTAACTACCAATACTTGATTGCAACCTTAAAAAGGGCAACGTGATGATCCACGTTGCCCTTTTTCGTATGGGTTTTCCAGAATTTTTCCAGAACCTTCATTCTGTTGTGAACGTTCCTAGATTGTGCCATCAACGAAACAGCACTCTATTTTAAGCTGGAACGATTCAGCGAATGCGATGCCAGATCACCACACCAAATAAACCTTTTGCTTCAAGCATAAGAACGATAGCTTTCACGCTTCTCTGGCGAAAATTTGATAGATGTACAGATAGCTTTAAGGAAACATCATAGAAAAAGCCTTACTTCTACTCATTTATTAGCTTTGGTTAATATTTATACTTCAAATATGGTGATGCTTCAGTGCCCCTAATGTAAGCGGTTTGATTTGTTTGACGTTATAGCGTCAAAGATTTCTCACGATAACTGTTTTAAGTATTTAAGTTTTCTTTGATCTAGGTTTTCTGGCCTAGATTCAATGTTCCTCCAAGAAACTTTCGCTACTTAAAAAGTCTGGAGTTTGACCAGGTTGAGTTTCACCATCAATCTTAAACGACAGTCAAACCAGTTCCAGAAATGGATGCTTTAAATCTTGTGTGGATCCTCTTTACTGAGCGAGTTCCACAGGTATTAGCGTGCGCCAATTTAAGGAATAGGTATTAGTCTGAGCCGAGTTTTGGAAGATTTAGAGATTAGTTTTTGTGACCTTCTCTCATTGAGAGAAGGTCACAAAATTGAAAACTGTTTTTATTTATGGATTTGGCGTCTGTCTAAATTCATTATTGCTAGTCACTGGAGTTGCAATGTTCATGCTTAATCGTCAATCTTTGATTCTATTGGGTGCTTTAGGTGCTGCCGTAGGTGTCCTTGAATTGGACTCATCCGCTGCAGTTGCCGTTTCTTTGAGTTCAGAAAGTTATGCCGATACTGTCATTTCTTATGAAATGGGAGAGAGCCGAAATTGGGGACGTAATCGTTTTAACAACCCTGAAACAGCGCTTGGCGAAGCAAATTGGACATCAGAAATGGTGAGTGGAGGTGCGCTTGGGGCGTGGAAAGAAGATATTGGCGTGTCCTTGGGTAGAGAGGGTTCCCTAACCTTAGGCTTTACAGACAACTATCTAACAGGCAGCGGTAATACGGACTCTGATTTATGGATCTTTGAAATTGGTTTAGATCCAGAAGATGTGTTAGTCGAAATTAGCAGCGATGGCGACACCTGGTACAGCGCAGGACTTGCAGACAAGCAAGATTACGCCATCGATACCGGTATCGGAATTGATATCGATTCTCTGCTCGACAGTCATGCAGATTTAGATACCAATTCCTTATTCTCTTTTGTTCGCTTGACTGATAATGGAAGGAATGGATATGGCGGAGCAAAGTCAGGCGCAGATATTGATGCCGTTGCAGTGATTTCGTCAATTTCTAAGTCCGATACAGTCGATGTCCCTGAACCTGGTGCGGTAGCAGCACTTGGAGTTGTTGGACTTGGCTCCCTATTGCGACGCAAGCAGAGCTAGCACTAAATGGTATCCGTGTTCGTTGAAACCCATCGACCAACTGAGTATGCACACCAGTGTGACCATACTCAGTTGGTCGATTACATAGTCGTGTGTACACGAGAACAGATATAGCGCTGTACTTAATCAATATGTACAGCGCTATATTTTTGAGAGAGCCACGTTCCACGCGGCTCTCTCAAAAATACTGGTTTGGACTACACGTCTAGCGACTTGATGAATCAGGAAGAGGCAGTGCACTCCACAAGCTGCTTCGACGGTCGAACCGCAACTTGATGATCGTCGTCAACGTCAATAACAACCTCATCACCAGATTGAACCGTACCTAACAGCATTGCTTCAGCAAGGGCATCTTCGACTAAGCGGGCGATCGCCCGACGGAGTGGCCTTGCGCCATAACTTGGATCAAACCCTTCATTGACCAAATGTTGTTTGAACGCTCCGGTAAATGAGAGGCGAATGTTTTGCTCAGACAGTCGAGCATTGATTTGGCGCAGCTGTACATCAGCAATGTCCATGACCTCTTCACGAACCAATGGACGAAACACAATGATTTCGTCAATTCGATTGATAAGTTCAGGTCTGAAGTATTCCTTCATCTGGTCTTGAACTAATGATTGAATCCGATTGAAGTGTGATGCGCCTACGCCTTGTTCGCTGAACTCAAATCCCATGCTGCTGCCGCCTTTTTCAATCACGTTCGAACCAATGTTCGACGTCATAATAATCAGCACATTCTTGAAGCTAACCGTCCGACCTTTTGCATCAGTCAAGCGACCGTCTTCTAAAATTTGCAGCAGCATGTTGAAAACATCAGGATGAGCCTTTTCAATTTCGTCCATCAGTACGACAGCATAGGGCTTACGACGAACGGCCTCTGTCAGTTGACCACCCTCATCAAATCCCACATATCCTGGAGGTGAACCAATAAGCTTAGAAACGGTTTGCCGCTCCATGAACTCAGACATATCCAAGCGAATCATCGCATCCTCAGAGCCAAACACCGTATCAGCAATCGCCTTCGCGAGTTCTGTCTTACCGACACCTGTAGGACCTGCAAACAGCAGACTAGCAATCGGCCGATTTGGGTTTTTGAGTCCAGAGCGCGATCGCCGAATTGCACGAGCGACAGCAGTTACTGCATCGTTCTGACCAATCACGCGCTCATGGAGAGTGTCCTCTAGATGCATAAACAAGGCAGATTCAGATTCGGTCAATCGCTGAACAGGAACTCCTGTCCATGCTGCAACGACTTGGGCAATATCTTCCTCAGTGACGATGGGCGATACCACTTCCACTGTGCTGCTATCCTCTCCAGCGAGGGTATCCAGCTTCTTCTGGATGTCTGACTCCATTTGAAGCTCTTGGTCACGCTTTTGAGTCGCTAAATCAAAGTCCTGATTTGCTACGGCTTCTTGCTTTTCCTGACGGATTGTACGGAGTTCTTTTTTCAACTCTTGAACCCCTGACTGCTTACTGTTCCGCAGGCGAACACGTGAGCCAGCTTCATCCATTAGATCAATCGCCTTATCGGGCAAGTGTCGATCAGCAATGTACCGATCAGAGAGCACAACTGCAGCCTTCAAAGCATCATCGCTAAAAGTAAGCTGGTGATGCTCCTCGTATCGATGGCGTAACCCATGCAAAATTTCGACGCTCTCATCCACGGACGGAGCATTCACTTGAATAGGTTGAAAGCGTCGCTCAAGGGCAGCATCTTTCTCGACATATTTTCGGTATTCATCGAGTGTTGTTGCTCCAATGCACTGAAGCACACCTCTTGCCAGAGCAGGCTTAAGTAAGTTTGCCGCATCCATGCCACCGTCCATCATCCCACCGCCAACTAGGGTATGAATTTCATCGATAACGAGGATGATGTTTCCAGCTTTTGTAACTTCATTAATGATGGCGTTGAGGCGCTCCTCGAAATCACCTCGAAATCGAGTGCCACTTACTAGAGACCCCATGTCTAAACTGATGACTCTCTGGTCTTCTAACCCACCTGGAACATCTCTGTTAGCAATGCGCTGGGCCAATCCTTCTGCGATCGCCGTTTTACCAACGCCCGGATCACCCAAGAGAATTGGATTGTTCTTTCGGCGGCGACCCAAGATTTGAACTACACGCTCAATCTCTCGATCACGCCCTATGACCGGATCAAGTAGTCCTTCAGTAGCTTTGACCGTCAGATCGGTTCCAAACTCATCTAAAACGTTTGACCGTGCGCCACGCCCTTTAGACGGTCCACTAGATGCCTCCATACTACCGGCTAAAACTGGCGTGGACTCGACATCAGACCCCGTATCATCTAAGTCAGTCAATCCAAACGATTGGAGTCGTTCAAGAATATCGTCAGGCTTCACCTCAGAACGCTCTAGCACTCGGTAGGCCACACTAGTTTTGTTTTGAGTGATGGCAGCTAAAATGTGCTCTGGCTGAACTGCCGAAGCCGCTGATTTGCGAGCAATTTCAAGTGAAAGTTCCAATACTCGCTTCGTTTTGGGTGTGAGCGGAATATCAGTAGAGAGGCGTCCATTTCCGCGTCCAATAATTGACTCGACCGTCTGCCTTGCTTGGCCGAGAGACATCCCCAAATCTTCTAATACCCTAGCGGCTTGACTCGTTCCTTCATTAAGTAGCCCAAGCAATATCTGCTCTGTTCCAACAAAGCTGTGCCCCAAGCGTCGAGCCTCTTGTTGAGCTGACATGACAACTGCAATCGATTTATCGTTAAAGTATTCAAACATTATGAGTTGCTCTCCTCAGATTGCTCGGGGATATGTAATGGAGCGTTCTCAATGTCAGCAGCACTGTTGGTGAAACGCCAGGCTCATATGTGCCGTTGAACAGATATCTACTTTTTTGTGAGAACGCACTTAATATTTTGTAACTCTTTATATAGAGTAACGATTTGTACAAGACCCCGCTAGTAGGGAGAGCCGAATGAATTGGGTGGGATTAAGTAGGGGTGATGATCTCAACGCCTTTTGAACAAACATTCGCTACATCCGGAGAAACGTGTACCAATCCTGTACAGAAGTCCTAATGTGTATTTTCGGATTGGCACATAATTTGATCGTTGTAAAAATTTGATCGCTGTGTATAAGGGTGATCGCTGTGAGGTCTGTCCAATGGTTAGACTCCATCGCAATCATTGGGTGAATCTATTTTGGAAATGATACAAAGGCAGTTTAAAGACAGACGCTGTGTTGAGCTATCTAGACCAATATCCTAGGGAAGATGACCATTTCTTAATATCCGGATTACATTCAATGAAGATTGGTGCAAGCCCTTAAAGCTCCCCTGTCGAACGTTGGGTGGAGCTGTATTATTTGAAACAAGGGAGGCTCTGAGCTGTTGCAGTCAATCGTGCTGAAGTACTACGTGAGCTTGGGTGGGCTAAATTGAGCAGGTCATTCGCCCGATGTATGTTTAACTCATTTCAGAGTGTCCGTACATTTACCGGTGTCTGTTTTCAACATGGATCAGAGTTACGTAGTTGTAGTGAAGCGCGAATACGGATGTAGATGGGTAAATAGCGACATAGCAATACTTGCTTAGCTTACGTAGGTTCACGAGCTAAGTGCAGAGCCAAAAGGGAAAACCAGAATGATAGATTATTGGGGACTGTACAACGGTAAGACGAAGCATGAACTCAATCCTCATGGGCTTCGAGGCGGAGACCTAGTCGTTGCCCCTGATGGAACCATTGGCCGCCTTGATCGACCTGGCTTTAAATGGGGATTTTTAGAAGGATGCGATCGCGCTTACCCGCTTACTCAACTTCGCCCAGCTGTTCTTCGGTAAGTCATCTGTATTAGCCCAAATAAATCACACGGTAAATTACGCGACTTGGCAAGGTTTGCTCAGAAATAGGGAGATTGGGTGCGTAAGGCACACCCATCTCCCTATTTTTGCGTTATGGCTTTGAGAAGCTGGCTAAGCTGTGTAACCCATGCTGTAGGTGTTGAATGAGTATGTGTACTGACGAGTGGGAGTAATATTTTTTACATCTCTACGACTTTGCCAATTTGCTCATCGCGCATCATGTTAAGGTCATGGACCTCGAGGCTGCGATCGCATCTGTATGACTTATGCGGGATGTTCGCTGTAGGTAAGCCATCGCTTTTAGGGCTGCCCAGTGTGCGTCCCAATCTGAGCCAATGCAGCAGTCTTCAATAACGTGAAAAAAGTAATCGTTTTGATGAGCATCCAATGCAGTGTAGTGAACACACACGTTGGTCAGAGCACCCATGATAAGTAACGTCTTGACACCCAATCCGCGTAGTAATAAGTCGAGATCGGTTGCAAAAAAAGCACTGTATCGTCGTTTAACAATGACATGTTCTCCATCGAGGGGACATAGCGATGGATGAAAATCCGTCCCAGACCATGTTTCCAAACAGTGAACCGGTTCTGCGCCATCTAACTCACGCCCAAAATCCACCATTTCCTTTCGATGAACTTCTTTTGTATGAATGATAGGTAACCCAGTGTGACGGACAGCGCTTAAAACTTGCTTTGCTCGTGGAAGCACATCTGCTGCCCCAACAGTTGGTAGTGGTCCTCCAGTAAATACGTCCTCCTGGAAATCGATAACTAATAAAGCGGTTGATTTGTAATCAACGGAAAGGACCATAAGTACTACCTACCAACAGGACTTAAATTCTGGTGTCAGACTTACATAGTCTTGTTCGTGACCGTTTGTACTGCCGATGCGACGCAGCTATCCTTGAGCTTGATCAGCCCATGGAGTGAGAAATCTAGAGATCCATCTCAGCCCGTAATCAAGCAGTAGCCCGATGAGGCCAATCACCACAATGCAAAATAAAACTTTTTCAGTTTGTAAAAACCGCTGAGCTTGGACAATTTTGAATCCTAGTCCTGTCTGAGCCGCAACCAATTCAGCAATGACTAAAAAATTCCAAGCTCCTGAAATATTGACTCTTAGCGTATCAAGCACATTAGGAAACGTGGCAGGAATAATCACCTTCGTCAACACATCACGGCGATTAGCCCCAAGCGTATAGGCCACATTAATCATCTCGTTAGGAATGAACTTTACTGCATCTGCAACCATGATGGCGTTGTACAAAACGACACCCAAGCAGATGATGAGAATTTTTGCTCCTTCGCCCAACCCGACCCAAATAATGATAAGTGGAACAAAAGCCATAACTGGCATGTAGCGAATGGTTCCAACAATGGGTGCAAATAAGCTATCCATGCTGCTAAAGGTGCCCATCATAATCCCCATCGGTACTCCAATCAGAGCCGCAAGAAGAAAACCACCTGCCACACGACCACAGCTTGCTAAAACATCTATTGCCAAGTGATCTTCTGTGAATAGCTCCCAACCTGATTGGATAACTGCTGTTGGTGTTGGCAGAAAAATGGGCTCGACCCAGCCGGTGTAGCTGAAGAGTGCCCACAAGACCATCGGTACGGCTAGCGAGAACGAAACAATTGCAATTGAAAGCCATTTGGGAAATCCTTGTCGGATGCTCCAAAATACAGAAGGCCTCAGGTATCGCTTATTGGACGATGGCTCAGGAACACTCAGGTCAGACGAATTCAGCGCAGGTTGTACCATAAGGTTGTTCGTGAGCAACTTTAAAGGGGAATTGAAAGTTTGGTTATTCTGAGAAAAACCAATACATGAGCGTCTAGGCTAGCTCGCACGCCCAAATACTCTACGACTCTGCTATGACTGAGCGCTTTACTATAGGATGACGGTTAATCTGTAGAGCCACTGTAGCATTTACCACATTCTCTAAGCGATACAGTTGGTTAACTTTGCTTTATCCCATTGCGCTTGGCGTTGACATTATGCATCTGAAACCGCATCACAAGATCGCGATTCTCCTGCACGAAGGACTCTCTGGTTCGAAAGGAAAGACAGGCATTTCGCTGCTGCGCTACAGCGAGCTGCCTATTGTCGCGGTGATTGACCACAGTTGTGTTGGGACGTCAGTGTTTGACGTCACCGGAATTCAACGAGACGTCCCAATTGTCGATTCTGTTACCAGTGCATTAGTCTATGAGCCTGATGTATTAGCCATTGGCATTGCTCCTTCAGGTGGAGCCTTGCCCGATGCATGGTTTCAAGAACTCAAACAAGGAGTTGCTTCTGGACTCTCTGTTGTCAATGGGTTGCACACGTCAATGGCTGGTGATCCACAACTCACTGAACTATTGCGAGACGATCAGTGGATTTGGGATGTCCGGCAAGAACCATCAGGATTAAGTGTTGGTAGTGGAAAGGCGCGATCGCTGGCTTGTAAGCGAGTGCTGACAGTCGCAACTGATATGAGCGTCGGCAAAATGTCTACAAGCCTTGAGCTATATCGAGCCTCGAAAGAAAGAGGATTACGATCGACGTTTGTGGCGACCGGGCAAACGGGACTGATGCTTGGCCATGACGGCATCCCTCTTGATGCGGTTCGCATTGACTTTGCAGCAGGAGCAGTAGAACAAGCCGTCATGCGTCAGGGGGCAAGCAGCGACATTGTTCACATCGAAGGCCAAGGGTCATTGATGAATCCTGCATCTACGGCGACATTGCCCTTGATGCGAGGGAGCCAGCCGACGCACCTCATCATGGTGCATCGAGTTGGACAAACCCATGTCTGGAACTTCTCGGATTTCAAAATTCCGCCGTTATCAGATGCCATTCAGCTCTGTGAAATGGTAGCTTCTGGGGCAGGTACATTTACTCCCGCAAAAGTGGCGGGAGTTGCACTCAATACCTTTGGATTATCGGATGAAGAAGCAAAACGAGCGATCGCCCGCACTCAAGATGAAATTGGACTCCCTTGCACGGATGCTATTCGCTACAGCGTTGAACCTCTGATGGATGCCCTAATGGCCTCGTAAAGCCAGATTTACTCAAGATGTTTATACGACGACGCTGCCCAACGCCAATCCTGTGACTAACATTCCAAACACCAAGAAGGGCTGAGCACTGGCCTGATATTTCACATCGTTTTCTAGGGGATCGCGCAGGAAATACATGTCTTGAAACGTGATCTGCGGAACGATAAACAAAATCAGGATTGTGGCGTAGAGATGTTGACCAATGCTGATGAGGTAGAGAGCAACTCCGGCCTGGAAAATGTCAATCATCAACACACAAATCCATGATGCCGTCTGAATACCAAACATGACGGGAAGAGACTGGAGCCCAAGTTGGCGATCGCCCTCCACGCTTTTGAAGTCATTCACAACGGCAATTCCTAAGCCTGCCAGACTATAGAACAACGTCAAGATGACAATCGGCCAGGTGAGTGTACCGAATAAAGCTTGGCCTGCCCACCACGGCAGTGCAATATAGCTGGCTCCGAGTGCATAATTCCCCAACCATCCGTTCTTTTTCAGCTTCAACGGAGGGGCAGAGTAAATGTAAGACAGAAATGAGCCGCCAAGGGCCAGAGCGGTCATGATCGGGAACGTATGGCCAGCCCATTTATCCAAAAGGAAAGCAATGCCAATACCAGCAAACAGCAGGACTAGAATTTGAGTCACAACCTGGGGTACTGAAATTGCCCCGGACGGAATGGGGCGATAGGGTTCGTTAATTGCATCGATTTCACGGTCATAGAAATCGTTGAGCGTTTGGGTATAGCCCGCGAGCAGCGGTCCTGACAGCAACATGCAAGCTAGCGCAACCAGCACATTCTCGATAGTCCATGTAAATCTGCCAGACGATGCTGCACCACATAGCACTCCCCAGATTAATGGAATCCAGGTGATGGGCTTCATCAATTGGAGGCGGATTTTCCAAATAGAAGTCTCTCCCGTACCAGCCCCTTTCATTCCCAGGAGCTGTCGTGCTTGTTCGCCTCGGGTATTGGTGGCCTCAGAAGCGATTGCTTCTGAGGCGGTAGGTTGTTCAGACTGAGACGCATTCGGAGACGATTCGGATGACATAGGATCTGACATAAGGACACTCAACGACCAGTTTGGAATCGATTGAAATCAAATTGAATGGAATTCAATTTAAGGTTGGAGTCAGCAAACGGCGAGACACTCATAACCAAGAACCATCTAAACAAGGAAGGACCACCACGGTGAATCCCGAACACGTTATCGACGGCTACGCAGCAAAGGTAATAATCAGATAGCCATCCTGAAACTTTGCCCCTGCAACAGACTTACCTTGGAGAGCAGCGGGTAGCATGACGTTTCGGCGCTGGTCCCCTGCCTCAATCGTGACTTCCGGTCCGTATTGAGTGAGCTTGACTTGTTGCTTCGTAAAGCCTGGTAGAAACAACTTCACCTGCCGGGATGGTAAATCAACTGTCATTGGGGACGGCGCATTCAGCGCATCATTGAAAGCGGGCAAGCGGTCAGCCAATTCAGGTAAGGGGGTATCATTTTGACCAGAGACGGCAGTGATGGGCAACGGAGCAAACGTGTTTTTGATGTCTTCTCCAGCTGAATCGGCATTCAAGACAACCCCTCCGATGGTTAACCCAACCTGTTGAGCCGCCCCCCACAGATATTGAGCCGTTGCGATCGCCCTTGGAGATTGGTTTGTGACCAAATAAGCCGCCACCCGTTGAGGATTGGCAACCGCAGCCATGCCCTGGTCGAGCATATTGTTTGCCTGACTCGCGGGCTGAGATGAAAAGATGTCTCCAGACCAATCTACATTCAACACTGCACTGGCAACTGGCTGAATAAAGGGTGAGAGTGTTTTACCTAAATCTGAATTGGCAAACACTCCCCGAAATCGACGCAGGTACCAGCTTAAAATCTCAGGCATCCCAAACATGCGCAGGGTGTTGAGTTGTCCATCACCATCGTAGACAATGACGTCGTAATCACCGGAGGCATCATATTCACGTAGGGCATTGAGCCCTAACGCTTGATCCATCCCCGGTAATACACCTAACTCCTGCCCATAGACTTCTTTGAAGAAGGGAGTCTTCAAATATTGGGCCTCTTGACGCTTCAATTCATCCCAGCTTTTTTCTAGCAACTTTGCCGTTTGAAGGTGCATTACGCTCAGATTGGGCGCAATCGTCAACGGTTCATCAGTCAGCTCAACTCCCAGGAGAAGCTCCACCGAGGGCCCAACATCTTGGCTCAGAAAAAGGACTCGCTTGCCATCACGGGCGCAGCGATGGGCTGCGGCCGCAGCGATCGCCGAACGGTTGGCTTCTCCCTTTCCCAAAAACGTCAGGATAAAGGCCATGAACTAACGTCTCCTGAAAATACAGATCTAAACAGTGAGCAATGATGCTCGTTGGAATCGCCATCCTCAACGCAGTTACCCGACAATAGCGTTAAGTCAACGCGTCGTGGCGATCGCAACGGATGGCGATTAGAAGTAGCTAATGTAGGAAAGCGAGAGATGAGCAATCTGGGAAAAAGCACCTAAGCCGCTTCGACTTCATCGGGAAAAAACCACGTTGAGAATTTATCATCAAATTCCACAACAAAGCCAACACCACTGCCATCTACCATTTTGAATCCTGTGACGGTTCCTGACTGCCCCAATCGGCTGATGACCTCTTGAGATGTGCGATCGCGTAAGCGGCGGACCTTTACCTTCTGACCAATCTCCATTACAACTCCAATCGATAAATTGAACTGAACGACATGCGGCTGTATTGACCTGATATTAGAGCCAGCGCCGAAATTATCCCAATCGTAGAATGCTTCTTCAATTGCACGAGCTGGCGCATCAACCAATCTAGAGTTTATCAGTGTATTGCGATTGATTAAGCAATCGAGGACAGATTTGATTCACAATTTTGTGACTCGCGATAAACACAAGATTCAAATACACCAGCATCATGCTGTGAAGAATCAGACCGAACACTGGATGTCAGTGTCAGATCTGCGCTTAGAATGCATCAGACCCTTTTTGACATCGAAGGAATCACATTGATGCTGGCAAAACGAATTGTGCCGTGCTTAGACGTAAAGGCAGGGCGAGTTGTGAAAGGAATCAACTTTGTTAATTTACGGGATGCGGGAGATCCCGTAGAGCTAGCCCAGGTTTATAACGATGCTGGAGCCGATGAGCTGATGTTTCTCGACATTACCGCTACTCACGAAGACCGAAACATCATTTTCGATGTGGTCTATCGCACGGCTGATCAGGTTTTCATTCCGTTAACTGTCGGGGGTGGCATCAGTTCCGTTGAGACCATCAAGCAACTGTTGCGGGCTGGAGCCGATAAGGTCAGTATCAATTCGTCTGCAGTGCGAAATCCTAACTTTGTGAATCAGGCCAGCGATCGCTTCGGGGCTCAATGCATTGTGGTTGCCATTGATGCTCGGCGTCGCACTGATCCGAATCGTCCAGGCTGGGATGTTTACGTCCGGGGCGGTCGGGAAAATACGGGCTTAGATGCCCTGGAATGGGCCATTGAAGTTGCAAAGCGAGGAGCTGGCGAATTGTTGGTGACCAGCATGGACGCAGATGGCACTCAAGCGGGTTACGATCTAGAGCTGACAAGGGCGATCGCCGAAGCGGTCAACATTCCAGTCATTGCGTCTGGCGGAGCAGGGACTTGTGACCACATTCGAGAAGCTCTGACAGAGGGGAAAGCCGAAGCCGCGCTGCTGGCATCACTCTTGCACTACGGACAGCTCAGTATTGATGAAATCAAGACTCATTTGGCTGATCATCAGGTTTCGGTGCGTCAGTCGTGAGCATCGCTGAGCATCACCTGCTTCAACAGTTCCTCTCGATTCAACTTACCCTGTGCATTTCTGGGTAGCTGTGACATCAACACCCACTGTTTGGGATGTTTATATCGACTCAATCGGGGAATGAGTTCGCGTTCAATGGCTTCTGCTGTGACGGTATCGTGAATAGGAACACACAGGGCCGTTACACGCTGCCCCCATTGGCGATCGCTGATTCCCAGCACAACCACATCAGCGACGAGGCCAGTCGATCGAATGACCGTTTCAACGTCGATGGGAAAAATGTTTTCTCCCCCAGAGATGATTTTGTCGCTGCTGCGCCCCATCACCTGCAAGTTGCCGTGAGCGTCAACGTAGCCGATATCATCGGGATGATATACACCAGACTCAAACCAGACATCGGGATAATATCCAATTGCCAGTGACGTGCATCGAATCGCTATTTCTCCAACCGTCTGTGATTCCGCTAGGTCGGTTCGATTCACATCTGCTAAGGATGCGTCAGGCTTGGGTTGTTTATCAAGCGCTTGAATGGAAATCTCGGCATGGGGTAACACTTGACCGACTCCAATCTGTCCATCAAGAAACCGCTCAGGCCGTAAGGTGACAACTTGGGAGGCGGTTTCAGTCATCCCGTAAGTTGGGGCAAGCGGAATGCGGTGCGATCGCGCCGCATCGAGTAACGCCGGCCATGCGGGAGCTCCCCCTAGCAGAACCGTGCGAAATTGCGCCAGCATTGCGCAGTGATCAGGCGATCGCATAAGCCGCTGGAGTTGGGTTGGCACCAACGATAGGAAATACTCGCCGGGATTGCAGTGTAGCTTGGGTGACTGCTCCATCGTCTTGAAAGGGGCGATCGCCAGCGTTCCTGCCGAGACGAAGCAGCGAAGCACCTGCATGAGGCCACTGACGTGATAAAGCGGCAACACACAATAGGCATTGACTTCATCGACCTGAAAGAATTGACGAAATCCTTCAACAGAGGCAGTTAGCGTTTCCCATGTGTGAATCACAAATCGAATGTGTCCAGAGGTGCCCCCAGTTGGAATCATGATCCATCCATCTCTAGTCGAACGGTTAACTCTTGTTCGTATCGTCTGAGTAACCTGACCATCATTTTGTTCATTCAAGCGATCGCCCTCTGGAATCGTCCCCCACACCACATCGGGCAAGACCTGTGTCCAGACCTGTTGCCACTCAGAGGATTTCCAGGCTGGGTTTGTGAGAAACACTGGACAGTTGCAGGCAACAGCCGCGAAGAATCCAGCTAAAAATTGGGACGGCTCTGATTCTGCAATCAAAACGGTTGGTCGTCGATTAAAGGTAGACGTAACCTGCTGAAGCGTTGACAGATTGACCTGAAATCGACTCACGACCACCTGCGCATCAACGCCAAGCAACCAGTCACGGTGAAGCATTGTAAGGAGGGTTGAATAGCGCATTGAGGTCATCGTGATGCGGTCCTAACTCACTCGCTAGACTATCGCCAAAGTAGCCATCGTCAAAGTAGCTATCGTCAAGATATTGCTGAGTGCCAAACCCGAGCGCTCGTTTCGGCATTGAATCAGCTGACTGATGATACGCTGTTTGGCCATACACAGAGGGGACGAGGTAGTCGAGAATGTATCGACGGGCGATCGCCGTTTCAAACACGGATGACCAGACCACATCCAAATGATGCGCGCGGCAAAACTCACGCACGCGGGAGGGATAGCCAGCGATCGCCGGCTTGATGACAACAATGCCTCGCCATCCGAGCTGATAACAGGTTTGAAGCTGGGTGAATGTTCCCACAGACTCGTCTAGCGCGATGGGGGTTTGATACTCCTGACTCAGCTGAAGCAACGACTCAAACTGATTCGGGGGAAGGGGTTGTTCAATTAACTCAATTGTTGGCATGGCTAGCCCTACAGACCTTAGGCGATCGCACACAGTCAACCATTCATGTGCCTCCTGATCAGACAAGCCGCCATTGGCATCAAGGCGCAGGTTGACGTCTACGGGAAGCTGATGGATGAGTTTCTCGAATACTGCTAGCTCGGTTTGAATAGGGGCTACCCCGATTTTCCACTTGAACGTTCGATCGCCCTGCCGATAGACCTGCTTCCATGCGTCCAACGCTAATGGACCAGTCGGAAGCAATCGACAGTATGCCGCTTCAGCTGAATTGGGTGCATGGGATGAGTTGGCGATCGCGATTCCATCGACAGCAGCTTCAAATCCAAACTGACATGCAGGGAGATGTGCTGGAATGGAATCGAGCGTGGCTGAGCTGCACTGTCCATTAAGCGATGCACACCAGACCAACGCCTGGGCCAGCGATTCACTGCCAAACGTTGGTAATGGAGCAATTTCACCGAAGCCGACGTGACCGTGAATGTCTGTTAATCGCAGCACAATGCCCTCCCGTTCAGACCAAGTACCATGATGAGTGCGCAGGGGCTGTCTAAACGGGCGTCGATAAGGGCGATAGGTCACTTGATAAATCATTGCTTAATGGGAACGTTCGTCATACGCCGTACATCTGTCATATTGGGGCTGGCAACTGCATTTACACCATTTCTACGAAATGGGTGCGCTCAATATCGTTGTGAAATCTACCCAGCGGGTAGATTTCGCAAGCATTAAACCTTGCATCAATTCAAAAAATTGGTGTCAGCATAAGCGTAATGGTTACGAGACGCGCTGCGACTCGATAACCCTGTACTTAACCCATGCGCACAGCGCTATCGCTATGATCTTGTCTTCGATTGGATTTATTATCAAAGCCACCCAATTCGCTGCACATAAACATCGTCATCAGCGACGCAAAGGAAAACAGGCTGTTCCCTACATCAATCATCCGGTTGACCTCGTTTATTTACTCTCCAATCGAGCCGGCATTCAAGACGATATTGTTTTGGCTGCTGCCCTGCTCCATGACACTGTTGAGGATACAGATACCACCCTCGATGAAATTGAACGTGAATTCGGTAAAACTGCACGGGATGTGGTGGCTGAGGTTACTGACGACAAAATGTTGTCAGCGGAAGAGCGCAAACAGCATCAAATTGACCATGCACCTCACCTGAGCGATCGCGCTCGACTGGTCAAGCTGGCCGACAAAATTGCGAATCTCCACGATATTCTTTCGTCTCCTCCAGATGGATGGTCAACTCAACGAAAACTCGATTACTTTCACTGGGCAAAACAGGTGATTGATCCGATTCGAGGAAGCAATACCATTCTTGAACAGATTTTTGATGATGTGTATGAACGAGGCATACATATTCTGAGTAAATCCTGAGTGCAGGATAAGTTTATGGTCATTGAATCGCCATCCTTGACTCAGGTCATCATCAGGCATTCCCCAGAACGGGTCCATATTCTACAGACATGTGCCAGCGCCTGGTTACACATGGTGTCGGCTTCTCGGTCAAACGTCATGAACGTGCAAATGCCCTACCTTACTAAGCTGATTGGAGGAATTACGATGAAACGAGTTATTGCGAGTGTCCTTGGGGCTTCAACAATTGCCTTGACTGGATTCGGTGGATTGGCGATCGCCCCTGCATCCGTTAACGCAGAACCCATTGCGAAAAACGTGACCCTATCGTCTGGCAACTTTGTGACCGTAGATGCAGGACATCCGACGCAGGGGACTGCCACTATCATCGAAGAGAATGGACAAAAATATCTGCAATTGAGCGATTCATTTCGTACAGCTTCTGGCCCTACCGTGTATGTTGTTTTTCATCGCAACAGTTCAGTTGCTCGAAGCCTTCAATCACAAGACTATGTCACGTTAGCTCCGCTATTCAGCACAAGCGGAGCACAGCGATATCGCATTCCAAGCAGCATTGATCTTAATGCGTTTAATTCAGTTGCAATCTGGTGCGAACGCTTCAACATCACATTTGGATATGCATCCATCTAGAGCATGACTTGGATGTCCCGCGACATGTTCTATGGCATCCACTTGACTCTGATTGATCAAACTCGCAAGGCATGCTGGGGCGTGGAGCCCCAGCATGCTGTGCTGACCTGCGCACGCAGCGCTATCGAAGCTCTTCATCGATTGGTCATCCTCTGGGGTTAAGACTAGTTAGGTCCTGTGACCGATGTGCTCAATCTTCTCATTGATCTCCTGCTATCCATTCATTTGTCACCTCAGCATCCGTAATGACTGACCATTCAGCCCAGTCTCCCAATCACCCAAGAGCAATGCTCATTGCTTCTCGGGCATTGTCTGCTTCGCGACCTGCCCTCATCGCATTTTTAATCACACAAGGAGCTGAATTGAGCGGTGGTGTGGCTCAACCCATTTCATTCTGCAATGTCTTATTTGTTGGTAATCTATGCGCGGCATTGGTGGTCGGTGGCTGGTTTGGGTTTGGGCGAATCGTTCAAGAATGTTCTGCTCTCAAGCCAAAGGTGGTGATTGGGCTAATCCTCAATGGCTGTTTGGCCACACTACTCTCAGCGCTCATCTTCATTGGCCTGCAATACACTACAGTCACCAATGCTGTGCTACTGGGACGGTTGGGGCCAGTTTTGTTTGCTTTGTTGGGTGCCGCACTTCTGGGCAAACGGATCAAACCGCTTGAATGGGTTGGATTTGCATTGATCACAGTCGGTGTAGTGGCGATCGCTCTCAAAACCAGTAATTTTCAAATCAATCGCGGCGATTTTTACATTTTGATGTCGACAATTGTCTTCGCGGTATCATCTCTTATCAATAAGCTAATGGTGTCGACGTCAGCGACTGTTTCAGTTGTCGTCTTTTCTCGCAATCTTCTCTCTTCAGTCATTTTCTTCCTGATTGCAATGCAGCTGTTTGGTCCTCACCATTTTGGTGATACCTTCAGGGGCCAACTGTGGATCGTGATGTCTATCTATGCCCTAATTGTGATTGTGTGTGCCCAATACCTTTGGTACGCCTCTGTCAATCATCTTGACTCTCGAACCATTGGCCAACTCACGGTGATGTCTCCAATTTTTGGCGTGACGTATGCATTTTTGCTGAACGGTGAGCGTCCATCGGGCACCCAAATAGGCACATTATTTGTTGTTATCCTCGGCGTGCTGATTGCTAGTCTGGGCGGTCAGAAAAAGAAGGAATCAAAATCCCAATTGGTGCTTCAAGAACCTGAGAACGCTGCGGCTGCTCCATAATGATCCGCCATCCGGGCCTATCGATGGCTAGGGTTATTTAGGAAGTCCCATGACCGATCGGTAATGATCTTCGACGGCAGCACGGTTTGGCGATCGCTGAATGGCTTGGCTCCATTGGCTGCGATCATATAGTTCTTGCTTTAGCGCGTCCACATCAATGGTCGTGATTTGTCCATGATCAATCACGTGACGTCCACCGACCCAGGCGTGCTTCACCGCTTGGGCCGGGCGTCCCATGACGAGCAATCCAATCGGATCTGTTCGAGGAAGCAATGAGAGTGATTTCAAGTCATACAGCACCACATCAGCAAGCTTTCCAACCTCAATCGTTCCCAGGCGATCGCTCATGCCAAGACCTTTTGCTCCTCCTACAGAAGCCATGCGAACGGACTCCTGAGGAGTCATCCACTTTCGATAGTCGAAGTCGGTTGTATTGTGAAGCAGCGTGCCGATTTTAATGGCTTCTAAGAGATCCTGTGAATCGTTACTGGCGGCCCCATAACATCCAAAAGTGACATTAACGCCCACATCTCGATATCGAAGCAACGGAGCAATGCCACTTCCCAACCGAAGATTACTTAGTGGATTATGCACCACGGTTGATTGAGTCCGCGCCAACGTCTGGATATCGCTCTCTTCTAGCCAGATGGAATGGGCCAATGATGTGCGATCGCCTAGAAAACCGAGTTCGTTTAAGTGCTTGACGGCTGTGCACCCATACTTTTCATGGGCCAGCATTTTTTGAGCTTTTGACTCTAGCAGGTGGGTATGGCGACACAGGGAATGGCGATCGCTTAACTCAATACATCCTTCGAAAAACGCATCAGAGCATAGTTGTGCCCCTGTTGGGGCCGCCATAATCCACACGCCGTCTTGGGGACGATGAAATAATCGAATGGCCTCTTCCAAAATTTCCAGAGCATTCTTTGTGCTGATGCGATCGCTAGAACTCGAGGGTTGACTATTTCCGGTTGGAATGCCTGCACTCATAGGGTCATCTTGAAGCAGCGGGCCAATGAAAGCTCGAATGCCAACTTCTTTGTAGGCCTTTGCTGCAGCGGCGATTGATTCAATTTCTTTCCCTGGAATCGGAACGAGATGATCGACGACGGTCGTTCCACCAGAGAGTAGCGTTTCAACAGCTGTACCTAGAGCACTCAAATAAAGGTGCTCAGGTTCTAACTCCTCCATATCGTAAAGTTCAGCAAGCCACAGTTCTAGTGGCAAGGGTGGAATATAACCCCGGCACCATAGCTCCGATGAATGGGTATGAGCATTGACAAATCCAGGTAGCAAAAGGGTGTCGGTTGCATCAATTTTGATTGTATTGGCATCACTGGTGTGGCTAAGAGTGCTCCCTTGGACGATCTTGCTAATCTGTTCGCCAATGATGCTGATGGATTGGATTTCGTATCGATCGTTGTCACAGATAAGGGCCCGTTCAATTGAAAAGTTAGACGTTGTCATCATGCAGGAGTCTCATTAAACGTAATTCCACAGGTCCAGAACTCACGTATCTCATGCATCTCATAGAAGGTTCTGGGGTTTAGAAGGGGCTTTTCGCAGACTCAGCCCGAGAAAAGCCCGTTCCACTGCGTTAATCCTAAGGTCATGTCAGCAGAACTTGCGTAAGTCTTGAATAACAGAACGTTACATCAGTTTCTGTGTAATCTTAAGCCGAAATAACGGGGTCACATATCCGTTTATTTCCAAGGTAAAGTTCGAACGTCAAGTGTGTTGCGGCTTTCGTAGCAAACCTGTTTTGCTCGTATTGCACGATGATTTGTTGATTTCTCAGGTAGCGATTCATTCATGTTCGAACATCTGACCCTGCCGGACAATGTACTTCCTCCCGTGGCCCCCTATTCCCATGCTGTGCGTGCTGGAGATTTTTTGTTTGTTACTGGACAGTTATCTGAAGATCCAGCAACGGGTGAGGTCGTTCGAGGTTCGATTGAAGACCAAACTCAACAAGTTATGGATAATCTCAAACGTGTTTTAGACCATGCGGGCACCAGCTTTGAGCGAGTTGCAATGGCGCGAATTTTTATCACGGATTTTCGTTTTTATGATGTGGTGAATCGTGTCTACGCGTCGTATTTCACGGCCGGTCAGTTACCTGGGCGCACGACGGTTGGGATTACAGCCCTCGCTGGATATGGTGATGTCGAAATTGATTTGATTGTTTACTGTGGAGCATAACCCCTAGTTAGGACGCGTCATCAATGAATCCTACAAATCTTGGGATATGAGCATGACCGCGCCCGTTCCAACGTCTTGATCTAGAGACTAAAGCCCTTGTTACCAAAACATGGTGTTGCTAAATGATGACAGCCCCTAGACAATCCGGTTCAGAACATTGAGACAAGCCCATATCTTCGTAGACGATGGGCCTCGCTATTTCAATACACGATTTGCCCAGCCAAGACATGTTATGTCTCATTGCTCGTCGTGGATGAAAGTAATTGAACGGTGATTCACATTTCGTACTGGTGGATACGGACACAGGCAACGGTCTCATCGTAGGAAACAGAACATCCCTTTGACTTGTACCGATTGATGGCTGCTGATTAGTGATTGTCGATTGAATATTGAACCTCACCCATGACATCCATGATGAATCGCTCACTGACTCCTCTCGGAACTCCACCTAATGCATGGTACGTCGATGAGGCGATCGCCGATATTTCGCGTCCTCCCCTAACGCCTCGATTGGTAGAGTTGCCAACCGATACTAAGCGCTTGGTCGTTGATCTTGCCAAGGCTGCCATTATCGTCATTGACATGCAAAACGACTTCTGTCATCCCGACGGTTGGCTGTCACACATTGGAGTAGATGTTTCTCCGGCTCGCCAACCGATTACACCCCTTCATCACCTATTATCCATTGCACGGCAACAATCGATTCCGGTGCTTTGGGTGAATTGGGGAAATCGACCAGATTTGTTGAATATTAGCGCTGGACTGCGTCACGTTTACAACCCTACGGGAAAAGGAATCGGGCTTGCCGATCCGCTACCGACGAACAATGCCCCCGTGCTGATGAAGGATAGCTGGGCCGCAGCCGTTGTTGATGAACTTTCTCAAGAATCTGACGACATTTGCATCGATAAGTATCGAATGAGCGGATTTTGGGATACCCCACTCGATAGCATTTTGCGTAACCTGGGGCGAACCACACTTTTCTTTGCAGGGGTCAATATTGATCAGTGTGTGATGGCAACCCTTCAAGATGCGAATTTCTTGGGCTATGACTGTGTTCTGTTGCGAGACTGTGCTGCAACGACATCGCCCGAGTTCTGCTTTAAGGCCACGGTCTACAACGTTAATCAATGCTTTGGATTTGTTACAGATTCACCCTCGTTGATTGAGGCATTGCAATGATGAATTGAATGAACCCTACGAGTGAACTGAGAAAACCTCTCATCAGCGATCGCCAGATTGATAATGGGCTGGATTGATGAACGGTTGGATTGATGAACGGATTTCGTTGACGACTGCCGCAGAAGCCTCACCCCTGGCTGAACCTTCTAATTAGCTCGATGGAGCAGGGGCAACCGATTGAATCACCCTTAATCCACTTAATCCCATGGAGAACATTGCGCGATGAAAGATCCGTCTTGCGTTATCCCCATTTTCAAAAAGCCAACCGACTACCAGGCATACCGCATCAGTCCAAATGACACGAATCGTCTTGCCATTGTTTTTGATCCCTCAGTTTCCGATGTGTCGCTAACGACTTGTGTAGAAATCTTTGATGTGGGCGGAAAAACGCCTCCCAATCGTCACCAGTTTGCTGTCGAAATGTTTTTCATTCTCAAGGGCGAAGGATTAGCAACTTGTGACGGTAAGACTGTTTCAGTTCAGGCCGGAGACAGCGTTTTGGTGCCTCCCAGAGGCGTTCACATTTTAGAAAATACAGGCAACACACGACTCTATGCCCTCTGCATCATGGTGCCCAATGAAGATTTTGCCGAGCTGATTCGTAGCGGCACCCCAGTTGAATTAGATGATGAAGATATGAAAGTTCTCCAGCGCTCAGATGCAAGAATTCCGGTTGGAGTTCAGGCATAATCAGGGTTTAGGGTGCTAAACATTTCGTACTAGAGACCTGGCATTAAAGGCTTAGAATCAAAGACCTAGTGTTGCAGCTTTTAGGAGACCTTACCTCTTGCTAACTTGTTTAGGGAGGCGCTGTTGGGTGGTCTACAGCTGTCGCCAGTTTCGTCAATACAAGACGGCGAGCTGTTTGGCCATGCGCCAAGGGGCTGAAGAATACTTGTATCCTTGCCTAAGTGGCTAAAGCTATCGTTTCAGGGATGGTGAGAACGAATCAATGAAGCTTGCTGTGCGTTCAAAAGAAACGCTGTCGATGCAAACGCGAGATGGAATTCGGCTCGATGCTGACGTGTATCGCCCTGATGCTGATGGGGAGTTCCCAGTTCTTCTGATGCGACAACCCTATGGACGAGCGATCGCCTCTACGGTCGTCTATGCTCATCCTATTTGGTATGCATCGCATGGCTACATCGTTGTCATTCAAGATGTTCGAGGACGGGGTAGCTCTGAGGGCACCTTTCGACTCTTCGAAAACGACATTGAAGATGGAGAAGATACCATTCATTGGGCCAGTGGCTTACCGGGCAGCAACGGAACCGTTGGAATGTACGGTTTCTCCTATCAGGGCATGACTCAGTTGTATGCAGCCGCAAAGCGCCCTGAGCCCCTCAAAGTGCTGTGTCCGGCAATGTTGGGATATGACCTCTATGCCGACTGGGCCTATGAGGGCGATGCGTTTTGCTTACAAGCCAGCTTAGGTTGGGCCATGCAGCTTGCCGCTGAAACGGCACGTCGAGAAGGGAATTTAGACGCTTATCAGACGCTCTACACGGCAGCACAGACTGCGCTAACCTGTGACCCAGTCAGCGGCAACTCTGACATTCTGAACGCGCTTGCTCCAGATTCTTTCTATCACGACTGGTTGGCCCATCCCACACCAGATGAGTACTGGGAAATCCTTTCACCCCGGCAATACATTCAGGATGTTGATGTGCCGATGCTGCATATTGGTGGATGGTACGACACCTATCTGCGAGGAACGATTCGCTGTTATCAGGAACGGGCTCGTTGCAGTCAAGCTCTACAGCAATTGTGGATCGGTCCCTGGGCTCACATTCCTTGGGGACAGCAGGTCGGGCAGCTAAATTTCGGTGTTCACGCAAACAGCATTATTGATGATCTCCAAATCCAGTGGTTCGATCATTTCCTAAAGGGGAAAGACACTGCCATTGTGGACGATGATCCCGTGCATTTATTTGAAATGGGTCGAAACGAGTGGCGATCGCTCCCAAGCTGGCCGTCGACTTCCCCGACAACACTCTTTTTGCATTCCACTGGACTAGCGAGCATCCAGCCATCCTCGGGGACGCTGAGCATTGAGCGATCGTCAACATCGACAGCAGCTTCAGTTCCTGACACGATTGTTCATGACCCGTGGCGACCTGTTCCTTCAACCGGAGGACACGCCAGCATACCCACTGGACCCATGAATCGTGCGGCAGTGGATTGCCGATCAGACGTCCTAACGTACACTTCACCTCCCTTAGAAGAAGAATGGCGCATTGCAGGAGACATCAGCGTTGACATTACCTGTAGCGCAGATGCAGGGAGTTTTGACTTGTGTGCGGTGTTGTCGGATGTTTATCCAGATGGTCGTGTCTTCAACATCACTGAAGGATACAAGCGTATTGTTGCTGCTACGGATCAAACCTCTTCGATGCACGAGCTGCATTCTCTAGCCCCCGATGATGTCCAAACATATCAAATCTCGCTTCAACCCACTTGTGTGGCGATTCCAGCCGGCAATGCGATTCGGTTGAGCATCAGCGCTGCCAGCTTTCCGGCTCATCCGATTAATGCTGGCAGTTCACAGCAGAAAGTAGCAGACAATCTCATGTCTGCTAGCGTCATCACTGTCCTGGTTTGGACAGGGGAACACAGCAACTGCTTTCTTCGTCTTCCTATATGGTCATCTGAGCAGTAAAAGGCAAATGAGCTAGCCTGGTTCAAGCGCAACACGCTTAACTGGCTCGCTGACTGAGTCGCCATGCTCAGACGATGGATGCACGATAATCCAGCGCCCTGTATCAGGCTCGCGATAGGCAGTGAATGGATTTTGTCTGAGTACTGGTTTAGATGATTGAGCCATCGGAAACATCACATCTGAACAGTGAGACATCAGCGAATCGCTAATGCCTACGTGGAAGCAGTGTTGAGGAGACCAGGGGCTGTTATTTCACATGTCTAAAGCCATCTTAAATTAAGCACTTTGGTTTCATCCTGGTGAGCCGATTTCGACACAGAAAAGCCCATCATTGTAAAACTCTGGGCTTGTTGATGTGTGACTCAATCAACACGGTTGGCTCTAACAGTTGAATGCTGTGCTGCCTTAAACATGTGGCACCAAATCCATATGTAAAGAACAGGCCAGAGAATCATAAAGCTCTAGCGGTACAAGAACTTTACGAAAACGCTTCCTAGCTTTCAATCCTGAATCTGGTGCGGTTTTTATCTTGATTTTTAATTTTTTCTATGATCGGGTAAGGGGTTGATCCAAAACATCCGGTAAATTGCTGATATGAGGCTGTAAGGAAAACAACTCCTGGCTCTAAGAATGCTTTCTAACCCTGGTAGACATAATCCGGCATCATTGCGGTAATTATCGTTCCTACCGCGCAAATGTAGTTCACACCTTTATCGTAAGGCATCGATTAGGTGTCCATCTCCCGCTTAACTAGCAAATTACAGGGTCAATTCCAATTCCAAACTGATCTGGTAGAACTACTTAGGCCATGCGATCCGCTCGTTTTAACCAAACGATGAAGGCTGTTCCTGAAGACGCTCCATTCATCGACGACCAGTCTGAGAGCAAAGGAGCTATCGACACAGGGCTGTAGGCGCTAATGATGCCCTCCATTTTTTCGATTAAATCATGGGCGATCGCCAATCCTAGTCCCGTTCCTGGAATATCACCTGCTTCTTGGACCCCTCGAAAATGGCGTTCAAACAACCGTTCTTGATCAGCGTCGGGAATCCCTGGCCCGGTATCCGCAACAATAACGGCTTGGTGTTCAGACTGTGGAGCCGGTACCCGAATGAGGACGTGTCCTCCAGATGGCGTGTATTTAACCGCATTGTCAATCAGATTGCTGAATACTTCTTGCAGTCCCTTAGGATCTGCCGACACAGGGGATGCATTGGGTGCAAGCTCCACACTTAAGGCAATGTCTTTGTCCTGGGCGATCGCCCAGGCGACATCGACTAGGGGGGCTAGCACATCTGTCAACCCACACGATACCGGGGTAATATCATGTCCAGTTAAATACGTTGCACTGGACGACACATCAATAGTGGATTCATGAGAGAGCGATTCAGCAGAATGATAGATTCCACCGTCTACGTGATGGTTGGCCTGCTCAGATGCGCTGGAAACACCTTGAGCATCGCCATCAGCCTGCGGAAAAAGCGCAGGGGGAAGCTGTGCAGTAACGCTATCCATCATTTGGGGAGTCTCTTGATCAAGAGCCACCTTGAAATACTGCAAGAGTTCCTGGAGTCGATCGCTTTCACGAACAATACTTTCTGCCACCCCAAAGTTGCGATCGCTTGATGGTAACCGACGCATCAGTAGTTTTCCAAACGTTCGCATTGCTGTGAGAGGATTCCGAAACTGATGAATCAAATCATCAAACACATTTCGCTGAAATGTTGGTGATGGATATCGTGCTTGGGTGTGGAGTTGTTCTTCTAACCAGCGTTCGCGGCGATCAACCACCGAGGAGATGCTCAATGTTTTAGCAATTTGCTCGATGTGATCGTGTTCTTGGTCGGTCCAAAATCGGTCAGGACGTCCAGTGACGAGTAGCCCCACCATGATGCCCTCGTAAATCAACGGCAATGCAATCTGATGTTGATGATGAACCGATGCTTCTGGTGTGAGAGGTGCGATCGATAAGGTTGAGGAATCTGATGGTGAATCTCGGTTTTCGGCGATCGCTGAAAATTGTACATCTTGGTTGTGGCTATCACTATTGCTGTCCGTCACATTCAAAATTCGATCAGCCTTGATATTCGATGACGATTGCTTTGCAAGATGCTGTTTGGCATTTAAATCATTGACACTTAACTCAACCGTTACATCACGAATCGCCGAGTCACGATCAACCTCTACCTGCATTGATCGTGATGGCTCATCAGCTGTGAAGGAGTCAATCAGAGAAGCTTCTGGATATTGCTTTCGCTGAATCCATGACAGTAGTTCTGTTTCGGCCCAGGGCATGAGGTCCTCAGGGTATGCGAGAACTGGCACCAGCTTACTAGCTCCTTCTCCAGGCAGCGCGTCATTGAGGTACACAATGCATAGTGATGCCCCAAGTACATCCGAGAGAATTCCAAATTGGGCCTGACAGATTTGAATAAATTCTGGACTAGCAGACATTCATGAGTTGACCAACGGCGTGATCTCAATGGTAAAACACACTTAATAATGAGGATTAAATTCAGATTGTTAACATAAATTAAAGTTTTCTACGTAGCATCCCTTACAAAAGCTGAGATTATGGATATCAAAGGGTTTTATCTATCGAAATGTCAGTGAAAATATTATTATTTACGTATCGAAAGATTAAAGTAAGTTGAAATTTTTAATTCAAATCGATATACTCGCTACGGTTGAGGACAATTTGTAGCCATTACTACATCTGCCATAGCGTATTAGGAGGTAAGGAGGTTGGCTAGAAGACGTAAGCGGAAGAGCCGTCGCCGCCTTGAAGGACGGAGAATTCTCGAGCAAGTTCCCCAGTTTAGCATTGAAAGCGGTAAGGATAAGCCTGTCACTGCAGCTCGAAAGTTCATCAAAACAGAAGGTATTGCTCCCCCTGCTCTGTTGTTGGTTAAGCGCAATGAGCACACAACAGATCGATATTTCTGGGCAGAAAAGGGACTTTTCGGTGCTCAATATGTAGAGGAGAATCACTTCTTGTTCCCTAGTCTTCAGTTTGATGATGAGGACGAAGATCAGCTAGATGAGTTGCCAGTAGCAGCTACTGTCTAAGTGGATGAGTTCATGGAAGTGTCATTAGATATTTCTAGAATGATCAGCTCATATACTGATTCATAAGTTTTTCCCGAACAGTTTGTCCGATAGAAATTTGTCTGGTAGGAAGCCTAATGTTTGAAAGGCGAATCTTCTACCAGGCATTTTTATATGCCTATCTCAGTGCTATCTCACATCTCTTCCTAAAATGAATGCACGAACATTGCTGTAGAGACCGCTCGGTGAGCATCTCTGCAACAGAGAGTTATGAATCAATTCGCTGCCTGAGTGTCCAATTTGATTCGAGAAACCAAGTTTATGCTTGAGACCATCGATAGTAATTAACCGATTGTCATCATTATGTTCTGTAAATGCAGTTGTCTTCTATGAGTATCCGCTACACAATGGAGTGCGTGTGACATCGCTGAATAAACGGAATTTAGTATCAGATTTGTTGAGATATCCACAATCTGTTGATTACCGTTTCCTTCAGAAACTCGACTAACGGCTATTTTGATGGGTATTCTTTGCTAGGTCCCATTATGTAAAGCAGATAGCTGGGTGCCCCATGCAATTGTTCCTAGAAAAATGGTGATTATGTGATGGCCACTGTGCATCACCCCTCAGCATCTGAGGTGGAGACTCAAGCTCGTATCTTAAAGGCTGCGCAAAAGCTGTTTGCCCGTCGAGGGTATGCAGGAACAACAACGCGTGATCTCGCCCATGCTTCTGGCATTGCCGAGGGCACACTCTTCCGGCATTTTGAGAATAAGAAATCGATCCTGATTAACGTTGTCACCCAAGGATGGGTTGAGTTACTCACAGATTTATTGACTGAACTCAGTGAAATGGGCAGTTATAAGGCGATTGAGCAGGTTATGCGTCGTCGGATGCTGAATATGCATAAGAATGCAGACATGATGCGAGTCTGTTTTATGGAAGCTCAGTTTCATCCAGAGTTACGCGATCGCATTGAGGCTGAGGTGGTCGATAAAATGATGGACGTTGCCGAAGCCTTCTTTCAAACAGCAATGGACAGAGGTATCTACCGTCGTATGAATCCGCGAATCGTTGCTAAGGTGTTTCTTGGCATGTTTATGGTTGCAGGATTCAGTCAAGACACATTGATGTCTGGGGATGCATCCCCAGCGCAAATGAAAGAGATGGCTGAAGGCATTGCCGACATCTTCCTAAACGGCGTTTTAGCAACATCCTAATGAGAACGAGCCTGACGAAGCGCTGATGAAAAGGATTGGGAGGATCTACAGAATCTACTGTTGAATCCATGCCCAATCATGTTCTCACTATTCGCCTGAATAGGGCTAACTCATGATTATGAGTGATAACGGGCTACATCAGGCACAGCAGACTGTCGTTGTCTTGCATCTCTAAAACCATCTACAGATTAGGATAGCCTCGTACGACAAGGTAATTCTAATGTATGACTCTTATCGGGTCATCGTTCAATGATGGCTCTTATTCAGCAAATTCTTAAGCTGCACTTATCTGTGACAATTGACACGCTCATAGTACTGAGTCACGATGAAGGGTAACAGAACTTAACCTTCGGGTCTCAGCGATTAAAGTGTATGGAATTTCTTTCATTAGAGACGCTTCAAGATATTGCTCATCACTATGGGTATGTGGCTGTGTTCTTTGGCATTTTGCTTGAAAATGCAGGCATTCCTCTGCCGGGTGAAACGATTACTCTGATTGGAGGATTTTTGGCAGGCAGCGGTGAGTTGGAGTACGTAGGCGTCCTATTGACCGCTTTGTGTGGTGCTGTAATTGGTGACAACATTGGATATTGGATTGGGTTTTACGGCGGTTGGTCGTTGCTCAGTCGAGTTGGTCGCTTTTTTCGTTTGTCTGAAGAGCAGCTCATTGGTGTCCGAGAGCAGTTTGCACAGAATGCAGCAAAAGCTGTCTTCTTAGGTCGATTTGTTGCGTTGCTTCGTATCTTTGCTGGCCCCCTTGCCGGAACGGCAAAGATGCCTTATCTCAAGTTTCTAATGTGGAATGCAGCAGGAGCGCTTGCGTGGGCCACAACAATGGTGAGTTTATCCTATGTTGTTGGACAGTTGATTCCCCTAGCGGACTTGATTGCTCTTGTTGCTCAGTTTGCTGTATTTGCCCTGATCCTAGTCATTCTCTGGATTGGAGTCATCATTTGGCGAGAGTATCGGCCATCTCAGGCGATGGATTAGTCAGACAATTTCTCTAAAACCCAGTGACATATGAAGGGTGTGCAGCAAGGGGCACCCCTCATATGTCACTGGGTTTTAGAGGCTTGATGTAAGACCCATTTATGAAAGAATGAGGTGCTGTCGAAAAGTTGGCTAGACGCGACTGGTCATACCTATGCTGATGACCTCTCGAATGGGTAATGCTTAAAGACGTATCCGATAAGGTAAAGCGACCCGCACAACACGGTGGTTGAGGTCTGTCCAGCAGCATCTAATTTTATTGAGGAATTGGTGGCGATCGCCTCTTTCAGTGCATCTGACAATGCATCTGATACGTCTGAGTAAATACGGCATTCACTCAGCGTTGGGCAGATTTGTTGAGCCATGACGGCAAGCTCCGCTGGATCAGCGGACTGATGATCTGGGACAGGGACGATGGAAAGGCGATCACCGGATCGCAGAAGTGCCTCGAAGATGTCGTGATGATCCTTGGTCGATAGCATTCCCATGACCCAATGGATGGGCTGTGAAACCCGATCGGCATAATCAACATACTCGCGGAGGGTATGAGCAGCAGCTGTGTTGTGTGCACCGTCAATCAGCAGTTCGATTCCCTTAACAGAGACCCATTGAATGCGGGCTGGCCATTGAGTCTCCGCCATCCCACGTTGAATAGCAGATTCATCAATTGTCCAACCCTGATGCTGAAGCAACTGGATGGTGGCGATCGCCAGAGCCGAATTCATCAGCTGGTGCTGTCCGAATAACGCAATGGGGTATGTGATTGCCGGCAACGTGCGGTCGATTATCTCCGGTTCCAATCGTTCATGATTCATCTCTGAACTCACGTCTGGTAGCTGAAGAGGGCCGAGTCGAGCAACTCCTGGTTTCACCTCTTGAGCAGGAGGGACCCATAACACCGGGCAGGACAATGCTTGAACGCGAGCCTTAACAACAGTTTCTGCATCGGGTGGAAGTGTACCAATCACCGTAGGACATCCGGATTTCAAGATTCCAGCTTTCTCCCCTGCAATATCTGCTAGGGTTGGGCCAAGACGCTGCCAATGGTCACGACTAATCGAGGTAATCACGCTAACGAGAGGGCGATCGCACACGTTGGTGGCATCGAGTCGGCCCCCTAAGCCCACTTCAATGACCGCGATATCAACCGATTGTCGAGCAAAGTACAGCCACATGGCCGCGGTGAACACCTCAAATTGCGTGGGTGAAGGTGATGTTGAGCCAATAACCTGCTGAATTTTGATAAGTAGCGCCAACAATTCATCGGGTGCAATGGGGCGATCGTTGATGCAAATTCGCTCGGTCCAATTCACCAAATGAGGCGACGTGTATCGACCCACTCGATAGCCAGCATGGGTCAACACTGACGAGAGATAAGCACACACTGAACCTTTGCCGTTTGTGCCTGCCACATGAATGATGGGAACCTGATGGTGGGGATTACCCAGTTCTTTTAGCAGGGTCAGAATGCGATCGAGGCTAAGGTCAACACCAAATCGTCCAAAGGAGTCGAGTAGCCGATCAATTTCTGGGTGTGTAGATGCAGAGGAATCAGAAGGGTTCAAAAGAAAAATGCTCTAACGATAAATGTCAATGCTGTTATTAAGCTTAAAGGTCTTGAATGAAAAGGTGTGTTGATTAGAGTGAATAAAGCCTGTGCCACCGATTCTGCCAGAGCTTGACGCTGCAAATTAGCTGTATGAGCAAGAGCATTTAAACGTTGTAGATATTTCAGTAATCTATCGAAGCGATCGCCCTCATTCATGTGTGGTCACAGTTCCCTCTTCAGTAAGTCGCAGTTCCTCTCGTAATACACGGCGAAACACCTCTTCTATAGGTTCTTGCTGGTGTTGAATATGTTCACGCAATGCATTATTAATCAGTGTTTGATAGTTACCGCCACCGGATACATGCACTTGTTGTCGAAACCACTCTAGAATCTCATTATCCAAGCGGATTGTGATGCGAGTTTTACCCAATGGTGTGGGTTCAAGTGCGCCACGTCTACCTTTGCTAAAGTTGTATTCTGCTTCCATTATTTTTCCTCGTATTGTTTTTGCTCCGTACGGGTTGCTTTCCTCGCAGAGATAAGTCGAATATCATCTTCTCGCCAGGTATAAACAACAACTAGAATGCGACCGAATGCATCTAAACCAATGGTGATAAAGCGTTCTTCATCAAATCGTTCATCTTCAATTGTGATAGCTAGATCATCCGCAAAGACAGATGTTGCATCTGCAAAGTCAATCCCATGTTTATCCAAATTGGCATTTGCTTTGTTAACATCCCATTGATAATTCATTCATGATAGCTGTGTACATTTGTGCATACTAACACTTGAATCGCTGTCAAAGACAGTACTGTTATTGGTTGAGACAACCCGTGGAGTGAGCAAGCGATTGTTCAAAACGATAAAGGAGGGAATTGTTAATGCAGAGTGGAATGGGTGAGCAGAAACCGAAAGTTGTTGTAGTAGGAGCGGGTTGGGCTGGCTTGGGTGCCATCTATCATCTAGCGAAGCAAGGCTATGATGTCACGTTGCTTGAAGCGGGTGCTCACCCGGGTGGACTCGTTGCAGGATGGCAAACGGAACAGGGCCGTCCAGTGGAGGCTGGGATTCACGGGTTTTGGTATCCCTACCAAAACATTTTTTCGCTGGTTGATGAACTAGACCTTCAGCCCTTTACGCCGTTTACACGATCGGCTCAATACTCTCCAGCAGGACTGGAGGTTGAGTCTCCCATCTTTCAAGACATGCCGCCGCTACCGACGCCACTTGGCACGTTTCTCTACACTCAGTTTTATCGCCTGCCGCTAAGCGATCGCCTTTCTGCACTCCCTTTGCTGTATGCAGTTTTGGATTTCGACAATTCCCATGACGCGTGGACTCGCTACGACCCCATGACCGCACGGGAACTCTTCAAATCATTCGGTGTATCCAAACGACTCTATAAGGAAGCATTTGAACCGATGTTGCTCGTTGGATTGTTTGCTCCGGGAGAACAATGCTCGGCGGCGGCAGCATTGGGAATGCTGTATTACTTTATCCTGGCTCATCAGCCGGATTTTGATGTGGTGTGGTGTCGGGGAACGGTGGGTGAAAAAATCTTTCGCCCTTGGATTGAGCAGATTGAGACATCAGGAGGGCAAGTTCTCTCAAACCGCCGAGTCACCGATATTGTATCTACAGGGGACACCGTCTCTGCTGTGATGTGTGGTAACGAACGATTTGATACCGATGCGGTTATTTTTTCTGTCGGCATTACCGGGATGAAAAAAATTGTTGAAGGTAGTCCAGCCTTGAGTAGTCGGGAGGAATTTCGCAATCTACGCAATCTTGGGGGCATTGATGTGCTTGCGATTCGACTCTGGTTTGATCGGCTGGTTACCGTGCCGCGTCCGTCTAATGCTTGCTTTGGGTTTGATGAAACGACAGGGTGGACTTTCTTTGATCTCAATGCCCTCCATGATGAGTATCGGGAGGTATCGGGTAGCGTCATTGAGGTGGACTTTTACCATGCGAATCAGTTGCTTCCTCTGTCAGATGAGGAGCTAGTGGCGATCGCCCATCAACGCTTGACTCAATGTATTCCAGGTTTTCAGCATGCTAAGGTGATGGACCGTAGCGTGATTCGTCTATCTCAGGCCGTTAGTCACTTTTCTCCCGGCAGCTATCAATATATGCTTCCCGGTACCACTAGCTTTGACAATGTGTTCATGAGTGGCGATTGGATTGTAACTCGACATGGGTCGTGGTCGCAGGAGAAAGCTTATGTGACGGGGCTGGAGGCAGCCAATCGGGTGATAGCACTGTTGAAGCAAGGGGCGATCGCCCCGATGATTCCGATCGCCCCAGATGAACCCCATATTCAGCTTGGACGACAGGTCAATCGGCAACTTCGACAATTGAGTCAGATGTTCATCCCGTCAGCCGGATTACCTTGAGTCTGTATCGCGACACCTAACATGAACGCCAATACTCATATCTTGCCTCCTTGTCTACAACACCCAGGTGCAAGATGTAAGAATACCAATTCTTTAAATTGGCGAATGATTTGATTGTGTGGAGCCCGCCCAGTGGACGGTCCACGAAGCTATCGCTTCAGCCATTTAAGCTAGGACACCAAGTATCATTCGGTTACCTAGCCAATCGCCAAGTGGCTCGCCGTCTTGTCCTAACGGAACTGGCGACGGCTATATTTCGTGCATCCATTGCAGGAAATGTTATGAGAATTTGACCTGATTGCGAGAGCTGATAATCTCCACAGAGCCTGGCTTGTAGACATACAGTGCACGCCTGCAAACTGACCGTAGGACAAATGATTGTGGCTATAGCTTCCAATTTTTTGTAAAGGTAAAGTGAATATTTCGTAAGAAAAGGTTTTCCTGATCCCCCGTTGTAAGCGAAGTAGAGACGAATAATTAAAGCTTTATGATTGGCTGTTGCGAGCCTAGCGTTTTGTCAGCAGCTGTCGGTTTGAAGTCTACCGTTTGCAATACAAAGAGTGTGCCTTGAAAAAGCGTCATTGGTTCAATTTTATTGAGGATTTCTCTCTCCTTGGATTAGGAGCGGGCCTGAGTCTGTCATTCATTTCAAAACAGCTCCTCTATACGTCTGCGCCGCTTTCGTTTGCATTGTTGGTTGGCATCTTAAACCGTCGACGGATCGAACAGGCGCAAGACCAAAGGCTGTCTGATTCCCTTGCAACCCTTGATCAGAGACTATCTGCGAATCTTGAAGTCCTTGAACAAAAGATTCAAACCATGCCGACTCCCGAGATGATCGGAGATGTTCGTCAGTCAATTTTGCGGCATAGTCGCGAAAAGATGCAAAAGACGTATGCCTACATTCACAAAATTAAGCAAGATGTTGAAAATCGCTTCAAGGCCTTAGACGAATATAAAATCGGCGAGGCTCGCGAGGAGATTACTCAGCTTCAACTTCAGTATGTCGAAGTCTACAACTCATTGAGCAGTATCGCAGCATCGCTTCCGCAGTTCGTGACCAATGAACGGACACAGGAACTAGAGCAGGCGATCGCCAATATTTCGACTGATACCAGTAAGATTGACGCAACAGTTAAAACGCTTAACGAATATAGCAGTCACACGCTTACTAACCTACAGGATCAAGTCACTCAGCTTAACCGTCAAATTAAATCGCTGCCTCCTCAGGCTGATACCAGCTCCATCAAGCGAGAGGTCGGTGAACTGGTGCGGGTGGTTGCAGATTTGGTTCCTAAACGAGACCTCAATGCCCTTGTGGCCGACTTGCGAGTGATTCAGCAGCAGCAAACGAGTCAGCTCCAGACCGAAGATGCTCTGCGTCGCGACATGCAGAAGATTAATAATCGGCTTCAGGCTCTTCCAGACGTGCCGCAGCTGCGATCGCAACTGGAGGAATCGTTTACACGGGAAATTCGCGCGATCAACCGTCAGCTTCGTACGCTGTATCACTCTCCAGAGCTAAAATCGACCATTGAAGACGTGCTTCGAGGCGAAGTACAGCATTTACAGGAAATGATTGCTGACCGTTCGCCATCACTGCCCTATGATTTGGTATTTGATCTGTCGTCAGACCCAAACTCTAGCGCTGATCCAATTACTCCAGGCAGTCGTCAGGCACTCACAGATGCCCTCGAATCAACGCAACAGAGGCTGATTCTCATTTGGCCGTGGTCTGTTCACACCGAGCTAGATGCAGATATGTTGCGACGAATTGAAGGATTCCTCAAACAGCAGCGGCAGCTCGATATTGGTTGGTGCCATGTAAGCGATCGCCAAGATGATCGATTCTTGAGCCTCATTAATCGACGATGGTCGATCAATCCGCTTTCCACTGGCTCGCTTCAGGGCACCCTGAAGCGACTGCTTGCCATCAAGCGCTACTACCCAAACAATTTCCAATTTAAGATTCTCGGAACGGCCGAAAACTACCTCATTTCCGATGACGAATATGCGATTCTTGGGTTGGATGCACGGCTCAAGACTCAAACTTCGCTAAAGGATGCTGAACTCAAGCTGAGAACTACGGATGAGCAGATTGTTAAGCATCTGACTCAACGGTTTGATGAGCCTAATCCACCTACTCATGATGTCGACGCTTACTGGAATCGAGCGATTACTCGATATGACCTGGGCGATAAAGCGGGTGCGGCCTCAGATATAGACGTCATTCTCGCTGCTAATCCTGATAATTCTGCTGCTTACAACTTGAGAGGCATCATTCACTATGAACAAAAGAATCTTGAGGCATCGTTAGCAGACTTCACCCAGTCCATCGCTTTGAATCCGGAACAGTGTTCGGCATATTGCAACCGAGGCTACTTGCAGTCGGAACAGGAAGACCAATATGGGGCGATCGCAGATTTCAGTTTAGCGATTCAAGCGGCTCCAACCTCCGCCATTGCCTATTTCTATCGAGGAGCCGCAAGTCAAAAACTGGAAGACTATGAAGGAGCGATCGCTGATTACACTGAAGCGCTTGTTCATTCTCCTAATACACCTGCTGTTTTCTATCAGCGGGCAATGGTCTATCAGACCATCGGTAACTATCAGCTGGCGATCGCTGATTTAGAGCAGGCAACGGAGCACTTTGAAGAGCAGAAGAGTCCAATCAATGCACAAAAGGCACAGGAAACACTGCTTAAGGTAGAGCAACTTGCCAATGAGATGCCCTCTGCCACTCCATTTGCTGCGCCATCAGTGGAATCGTCAATGCTCGTAACCGATTCGTCTCTGTCAGTATCTTCAACAAGTGCTCACGTCGATTTACACGAGTCTACAGACGACACTGAGCGTGAATACGAATACGATTCGCTTGATGCTTATCGGGCATCTGTTGATGACGAAAACGAAAATGGTCTTTACAGGAACAATTTAGAGGCACAGGCCGCAGCACCATTGTCTGTTAATCCTGCCTCTCCTGATTTGGCCGAAGACAACTACAGTGAGTCAGATAACCCTGGGCAAATTATCGAGCATCCTCCAGAAGACCTCACTATTGGCGAAGATTCAGAGGAATTTGTGTCGTTTGATGTGGATGAAACGGTCCGGTTCTCCGGACAACTTGAAGATGCATCAGTCCACGCTTCTCCCCATGAGTTCGGAAGCCCTGAAAACAGTGATGGGTTAGATGCGTATGCTGATTTCGACGTAGACGAAGGTGCGACTACTCCGTTCGGTTCGCAAGAGTCTGAAATATTTGACGTTGCTGCATCTGATGGAGCGCCATGGTCTGAGGCTAACGCTGAGCAAATCGATTCAGAACCGAGCGAGTCAGCATTCGATGAGCCAGCGTGGTTGGATACAGTTGTGGATGAAGCTGGTGCTTCTTATCTTGAAACTCTGGATACAGAATCGATAGATGCTCCAAATACAGAACCGTATATTGAACCGTTCCGTGAGTTAGAACTTTCAGACAACGTTGAGCTATCCTCCAATCTCAATTTTTATGATGCTGACGGAGATGACAATATTGCCGATCATTCGGTAGACTCGATTGTCTGGGATGGTGATGGTCTCAATGAGACAGAAGCCTCTGCTCATCCGTCTCATCCGTGGGTTAGCTCCTCTGACGATGCGTCAGATAGGGACGAGCACAGCGAATATATCGATCCCGAAAGCACCTACGTTCAGAAAGAAACTGACGAATGGCCACATGAAGACGATGCTGCTGCCGATGTTGATCGTCACTCCGATACGATTGACCCCGAGAGCACCTACGTTCAGAAAGAAACTGACGAATGGCCACATGAAGACGATGCTGCTGCCGATGTTGATCGTCACTCCGATACAATCGACCCTGAGAGCACTTACGTTCAGAAAGAAACTGACGAATGGCCGTATAGAGACGATGCTGCTGCCGATGTCGATCATCGCTTCGATACAACCGACTCCGAGAGCACCGACGTTGATGAAGAGGCCAACGAATGGCCGTATGGAGCCGATGATGCCTCCGGTGGCGATCGTTACTTCGATACAGAGGAGATATACGTCGACCTCGAAGAAACGGATGTCGATCTAGAAGAACCATACATCGATCCAGAAGAGACATACATCGATCCAGAAGAGACCTATATTCGAGCAGCCCGTCTTCCATCTGACTCCGACCACTCATCAGGCGTCAGCGATCATTCCGTCGATTCAATCGTTTGGGAAGCCAATGACTCAGAGGAGTCTGATGGTGAATCCGATGCTGGGCCTAACCCTGGAGATGAATTAGTCGACCAGTTCGAACGATGGGGAGATTTCTTTGACGGTTTTGGAGCTGAGGATTCAACTTCTCAAACTCAAGAGGAAGCAAACGCGATTGCGGAAACTGCAACAAATGATGGGGTTGAACAAGAAGACATCGATGTTCAACAGATCGGAACTCAAACCCTAGAAGACTTCTTCAGCGTCATCAATAGCGATATTGAACTGAATAATACGGATTTGTTTGCCAACAATGATGCTTGGAATGACCCGCGGCAAAACGGTATTTCAGCTCAATCATCACCTATGATGTCTGAGTCCAACCGTCCGCCATCCGCTGAAAATGGCGATCGCAACGCGACTGGCTCAGACCCGTCGATTCAACAGAGAGATGATAGTTTCTTGCGGTTTTCAGGAGAAGATATTCGAGACCCCTGGTCTCAGAATGGAAACCGATTGAGCACATCAGAGACTCCCCAAACCTATGCTGATGAGTTGCCTAATGACGCGTCTGATGAGAACGTGCCTTCAGACATTGATGAAGAATCACTAGCAGATTTTTGCAGACGATTCACTATTCAGTAACGTAAGCAATATGCAATTGCATTATTGGTGCAACCATGTCGGGAAATGATGTGACGCCAAGTACTCACGCTACTGTTAAGCTGAGCCTCCGCAGTAATTGTTAATCTCGTCCACAAGGGGGATTTCTCTCTCAGTGGCTTCTTCTAGCTCCATGTAAGCCGCATCGGCAGCTTCTGCATCTTGATTCTTAACAGCATCAACAAGGCGACGAGTTGCTGCGCTTGTTTCAACATAGAGCGAAATAAATTGCTGCTGATAATTTTGTAACTCGGTATCAGCAACCTCAAGGTTCTCAAGTTCGCTGGTGGCTTGTTCAGCAGCGTCAGCAATACGCAGAAACGCGTCTGGATCATCAGGTGATGCCGTACTTGTCACAGCCTCTACGCTGCTTGCAGCTTCGTTCGCAATTCCAATGAGCCGATTGCACTGAGAGACTCTTCCCTCACTACAGCTCATCAATGAAACCCCGATAGACAGAATCAGAAATGCTGTTAATAAACGACGGTTAGGCACAAACGACATCCTGAGCTTAGCTAGCAGCAAATTTTACTATTGGTTGATTGAGAAAAGTTCTGAGATCAGTTGGTCGAATCATTCGAAACCAAGCTGTAGAGATAGCTTTGAGCGATCGCACGCACTGATTCATCTTACAACACGATCAATCGGCAGAGGCATCCAATCGTCAACCAAATTTTACCTCCTAAACTATGCCACAAGAGTTGAATAAGCCGTAGATATCTTTCCAGTTTTGCTATCGAATGTCTTGACCTGGCACCGATCACAAACTGACATAACTTGGCAAACGTCTCAAATCCATAACAAATAGGACTTACACGGTTCTGGTATGGCCTGACAAAGGAATAGAGGGGATGGGCACAGCGCGCCCATCCCCTCTATTCCTTTATAAATTTTGCTGAGTTGTGAAACCGTGATGCTGAGAGCAGGTTCATCAAACCAGAAAACAAAATTCTCAGAAAACCTAAAAGCCTTGCCAGTATTGGCTATTAGAGTATCAGTAGATTTCTATGGATATCTTTAGATCCGCCAATAGTAGAAATGCATGGTAAATGTAATATGAAACATTGTTCAGTTGCATTGAAAAAAGTTCCAAATTGTGTCGTTCATGACGTTCCCTTAATGAGTTGTTATGAGTCGTATCTTATTCGCTACATTTTTATCGGTAGTTCTGAGCTTGATTTCGTTGCCTAGTGAGGCTCACGCCCAATTTGCTCAGTTTTATCCGTCAGAGGCGATCGCCCCTGTGGTTCCCTCTCCTACACGGTCTCATCAACCGATTTCATCTCCCGTTGGTCAATTTGCATTAGGAGGTTCCATGTTTTCATTCTCAGGGACGCGTCCCGATACGCTTGGAGTGACCGATGGGAAACTTGCATCTTGTCCCGGTAGTCCTAACTGTGTCAGCAGCCAAGCGCCTAAAGCCGATGCAGAGCACTACATCATGCCGCTAACATACGACCAGTCTCCATCTGAAGCGATGGCGGCCGTCAAGTCTGTTGTTGATAGCATGGAGCGAACAGAAATCATCACAGCCAATGACACCTATCTATATGCAGAGTTCACAAGTGCACTCATGGGATTTGTGGATGACGTTGAATTTTATCTTGATGATCAGGCCAGTGTGATTCACGTTCGCTCTGCTTCCCGCTTGGGGCAGTCTGATTTGGGTGTAAATCGGAAACGGATCGAGCAAATTAGGGTTGCGCTCTCCGCGTAGGTTTGGAGATTGTGAATAGAGGTTGGTCTAAGACAAGCAACGTTCTGAGTAGCTTCTGTATTGTCAGGTTGATTGCACCTACGGATCGCACCATACAAGTGAGACTTATGATAAAGCCGTATACGAGCTAATCATGGTCTTACAATCAATTCAACCCAATCCAACACGAGATGGATATAGACGCCAGCTCCGTTATTACGTTCGATGGGTTATGACGTGTCTGCAACACAGACATTTCATAACCCATCAGATTTAGAGTCTCAAAACCAGATTCAATATGACCCGACCCTAGAGCTGTTGAACCAGGGCGAACGATGATTCCCACAGACCCTGCTGGTATCAATTTTCATTACTGTAGCGTGGATTATTTAGGCAACTTCTCATTGGTCAGAGATTTATCGCTAATGCTCTTAAGATGACCTCTCTAAAACCGTTTATAGTTTTTAAGAGATTTGTGCCTGATGCACGCATCAGCTCAAATCAGAATGGTGTCATCGGTTGACGATGCTGCCTCAATGCTGAAGGTAAAACCATGTCGTCTGTGGCACTTGAGTTTTTAATCATCTTGGTGTTGGTCATTACCAACGGTATTTTTGCAATGGCAGAGATATCGATTATTTCTGTGCGAAAGACACGGCTTCAGGAGCTCACTAATCAAGGTGACGACAGGGCCAGAGTTGCTCTAGAGCTCTCAAATACACCCAATCGGTTTCTTTCAACTGTGCAGGTTGGAATTACCCTCATCGGGATTTTGGCCGGAGCTTTTGGTGGTGCAACGCTCTCTAAGTCTCTGGCTAGCTACATTGCGCTGATTCCAGGTCTCGCCCAAACGAGTGAGGCGATCGCCCTAGGCATGGTTGTCGTCTTCGTGACTTACCTGTCGCTCATCGTTGGAGAACTTGTTCCGAAACGACTGGGGCTCAGCAATCCCGAGAAGATTGCCGTTGTCATCGCAAAGCCAATGAACCTGCTGTCGGCGATCGCTTCTCCAATCGTCCATTTACTGAGTGCATCAACAGAAGCCATCATACGGCTGTTTGGCGTGGAGCAAACCTACTCTGAACCACTAGTAACAGAAGAAGAAATCAAAGTTTTAGTCCGGCAAGGGGCAGAAGCCGGAATGTTTGAGGTCGCTGAACAAGACATGGTTGAACGGGTCTTTCGTCTTGGCGATCAAAACGTTGGAGCATTAATGACACCCCGGTTAGACATTACTTGGCTTGATCTCAGCGACTCGTCTGAGGTTCATCAACGAACCATGACCAACAGCCGCCACACTCGGTTTCCGGTATGTCACGACAGTCTTGACAATGTGCTGGGCGTGGTTAATGCAACCGACGTCCTCAGTCAGGTGTTGCATAATCAGCCGCTAGATTTTCCTAGCCTATTGAAACAGCCATTGTTTGTGCCAGCCAGCACCCGTGCGCTGAAAATGTTGGAAATGTTCAAGCAATCGGGAACTCATATTGCGTTTGTGATTGATGAATATGGTGTTGTCCAAGGACTTGTTACCTTGAACGATGTCATGGAAGTTATCATCGGAGATATTCCCTTCGCAGATCAACCCCACGAACTGCCAGCCGTGCAGAGGGAAGATGGCTCCTGGTTGGTGGATGGGCTTCTGCCAATTGAGAAGTTCAAAGAAATCTTTAATCTCACGTATTTACCTGGAGAAGAGCAAGGTAACTACCAAACTCTGGGTGGATTCGTCATTACGTATCTGGGACGCATTCCTGCATCGGCTGACCATTTTGAATGGCACAACTTGCGATTTGAAGTGATGGATATGGATGGCAACCGGGTTGATAAGATGCTGGTGATGCCAAGTCGCCGCCGCAACACAACATTTTGAGCAGACATTGATCCAATAAATCGCATGGATTCGTTCAGACAACTGCCGTTTCGGAAACGGAAACCTACCTGGGTTTTCTTATTGCCCTTGCCATAATGGGTGCAAGTCAACGTTGAGGCGATCGCCCATGCATACCCACCCGCTCGACTCCAACCATCAAATAAAAACTCTCGCAACGGATGAACGTGTCGCTTCATCCGCTGTGAATCGCGCACGTGCAACCCATCATTTGATGTGGCCGATTTCTATGTTTCGGAATGGACTGTTGACCCTGACTATTATGGGTGGATTGCTAGCTGGTTGTGCCTCTAGTTATGAATCATCGGCTCCTGAGAGTGCTGCACAGCTCGATACGGCGCTACCTGCGACAGAGGAAGCTCAACACGTTGCTCAGGAATTATCGGATGAGGGTCAAAGGGCTGATGTACCCGAGTCATCCTCTCAACTCGTCAAGCGGGCGGAACTGTCTCTTGATGTTGAGACTGTCGATGACGCGATTGACCAAGTGACAGTGATTGTCCGTGGGGTGGGTGGTGATATTTTGATGTTGCAAAATCAACTACCTCGCAATGAAACTAGTCCACACGTCGCTTCACTACAGCTTCGGGTTCCTCAAACGCAGCTCGACACAGCCATGGAGCAATTTTCTGAGCTCGGTGCTGTAGACCAACAGTCCCTCATGGCTGAAGATGTATCGTCTCAGCTGGTGGACTTTGAGGCACGACTCCGCAACCTGCGCAAGGCTGAGGAAACGGTTTTAGGCATTATGGAACGATCGGGCGAAATTGGTGATGTTCTGCAAGTGGCGCAAGAACTTCGAAATATCCGCCAGTCCATTGAGCAGATTGACGGTCAACTCGCGAGCTTGCGCAATCAAGTCCGGTATTCGACCATCTCGCTCACCTTACGTGCAGAGGCAGCCAGCATTCCCAGCCAGACAACGGTTGTGACTCAACTGGGTGATAGCTGGCAGCAAGCGACTCGGTCGGTCGGTTCATTTACAGTCGGGCTGATGCAGCTTGGTATCTGGCTATTGGTCTACAGTCCGTATTGGCTCGTTATTGCGGCCATGGGGTACGGAGTATTTCGCTTCACACGGAGCGATCGCCAGTCGACGCAATCCTCAGGAGATACGTGATGTAGGACTGCGAATTTATCTGTTGCCATCAGATAAATTCGAAGTCAGTTTAGTGATGACCTCAAGCATTTTTTGCACTCAGTGCAAAAAATGCTTGAGGTCAATAGCTATTGCATGATCAAAGGGCTTGAATCCATTCTTTGATGGTGTAATCGGTCCAGATACTGTTTTTCCAATAGGGATCACCTTCGATGAGGGCCTTCACAGCGTCTTCGCTCTCAGCATCATAGATTGCAAAAAACATCGATAGATCCTGAGTAGGGCCGATTGTGATCAACACACCAGACGCCTTCTGATCGTTGAGACCTGCTAGATGGTCCTCTCGGTACGGAGCGCGTTTCTCTAAAACATTTTCGCAATACCCGCCCCAGGCAACATACTTCGGCATAGCGCTAACCTTGTGTCGTGACGTTAGTCGATTTGAATCGGCGTTGGCGATGAGTCGCCGGAGGACGATTGAGTGCTCAGCTTACGATAGTCAGCATAGAGGCGATCGCGCCATTCAAACACTCTAAAAAACTCCGGGTTGTCAGCTAGCCCAGGAACGCCCTTTCCTTTAAGCCCCTGGGGAATATCAAGATAATTTCCACCTGGGAACTTGAGGTACATCATCAAACCCGCAACTGCAAAATCTGCAAGGGTGGGTGTATCACCCAGCAAGTAAGGGCTTTCAAGCAACAACAGATTAAGTGCTTCCAGGTCCTGTTCAAGTGCTGTTTGTGCCGCTCTAATTGTATCTGGCCCGAGTCCAACTCCCATGCCTAGAAAATCAAACGCTTCACTGGGAACTGTCCCTACTAAGTTCTTGAGGAAATCAGGGGTTTGGGCTGGCAGTGCAGCTGTTCGAAAATCTGGGTTTTTGCCGAATGCACTAATCATGACTTTACGACCGTTGAGCCCAATAGACTCGTCAGCCCATTCTTCCATCATTAAGCACAATCCACGCTGTTTGGCATCCGTTGGAATAATGGGACGATCGGGGTAAGCCTTGTCGAGATAGAAGGCGATCGCTGTCGAATCGGCAATGACATTCGATTCATCTTTTAAGACAGGAACCTGACGCTGACCTGACAATTGATAAACATCTAATTGTCCCACTCCTGGGGTAACCTCGATTTTTCGATAGTCTAATCCTTTGTAGTCCAAAATCAGGCGGATCTTTTCCGCGTAATGAGACATCTCGAACTGATATAGCTCTAACATGGACGGCGTATTCTCTCCAATGACTCTTTCAACGACTGATCCAGATCCGGTGAATGGGCGATCGCACATGAGCAGATTCAACCCATACTGAGAGTACCGGATATGAAGACGTTTGAGTCGGCTTTAAGATCAGCTGTTGTTGAAGTTAATGTTTGTACTAAATGGTCATCGCGATTGGCACTGCGTAAGTTTCTAGCGTCTGGTTAATGCTAGGCGATCGCCCGTGACGTCTCTGACATTGCTTTATCTGAACTTCATACTTCTCTAAATTCACAAGAAGATTCTGAGAACCCGCCATCCCATCCTTTTCTCTGACGTTGAACCATGCATATAGTTGCGGTGAGCCTATATATCGGCTTTGTGTGTTCTTGCTACTGCCTCGATATTTGTGCTGCGACACGGTGCTTTCTATCGAAGTAACCTGTGGTCGCAATTTAATCTAGGAGTCCTCGATCTATCGTTTCTAGGATTCCCTCATCAGTATTGCCAGCTTAATTAAAGGGGCACCGTGCGTCATGCGTGCTCGTACTAACGCCCTAAAGTTACTGGTCATTGCTTTAGCGAGCAGTTTTCCATAGTGGGAAAGCGAAGCTCATCATTACTTCATATTCATACAGTTCGCGTTCGCAGTAATTCATTGGGGTAGCTATGGTTACTGTTTCAGGTTCGGCTAGGTCCGCTTATCCACCAGATTCTTCTGGAGATAAGGAGTCATTTGTGCAGCAGCTAATGGATATTCATCCATCAGCGGGTTGTATATTTAAGCGATTTATTGACATTCTTGGAGCATGTGTAGGGCTCGTTCTGTTGTTGCCTGTTGCCATTGGCGTGGCGATCGCTAACATCCTGTATAGTCCTGGCCCATTGTTCTATCGACAAGTTCGGTGTGGCTTGAATGGTCGCCTCTTTGTGATGTGGAAATTTCGCTCCATGGTTATCGGTGCTGATAAGATACAGCACACGGTGCAAAACCAAGCAAAAGGGCTGGTTTTCAAACAAAAGAATGACCCTCGCGTTACACCTGTAGGTCGGTTCTTACGACGCACGAGTCTTGACGAGCTTCCTCAATTTTGGAATGTCTTGAAGGGAGACATGAGTTTGGTTGGAACTCGCCCTCCCACCCTAGATGAAGTTAAGCAATATCAAGATCATCACTGGAAGCGTCTGTGCGTCAAGCCCGGGATCACTGGTGAATGGCAAGCCAACGGACGTTCAGACGTTGAAGACTTTGAAGACATTGTGCTGATGGACTTGGCCTATCAGCAAAAGTGGTCGTTGTTTTACGACATCTCCCTGATTTTGAAGACAATTTGGGTTGTGGTTAAGCGCGAAGGCGCGTACTAGCTCACGTCAAGTGCTCAAGAACGTCAACAGGCAAGAGTTTCCTGCACGCGAGGGGAAAACCTCATCTACTGGCACTCTTGGAGAAACGATGTTCTATCGTGAGTAGCCAAAGCTATCGTTTGAAAGCGTTGCCTAGCAGCGCTTTCAAAATAAATTCCCCAGTTGTGTAATTAAGGGCCATCCGGATTAGTGATCAACTGAATGATGCGGGTTGATTGCTTCGGTTGACACGCTTCCATCGGTTTGAACCCAGGCGATCGCCTTGATGTTGCGATGGGTCGCGTAGTGGCGGACTTGCTCGGGTGTGATGACGTCGTCTGGATACAGCTCGACCTGCAAGGATGGCTGAGACGCGCGTAGGCGACGAGCATATGCAAAAACGGCTGACAGTGCCTGTGGTGTGGCTGGCACAATTAACCAATCGCTGATTGGAGGGGTTTTGGGAAGGTGACCAATCGGCAGCAGGGCCTGATGGAGTTCTTCAATGCTGAGGCTAAATCCAATACCTGGATAATCAACATCATCAGGGAGATACAAGCCAAGGAGTTGGTCATACCGTCCTCCCCTTCCAAGGGTTCGTTGGCCTTGAGGGGTCGATGCAATTACATCAAACACAATCCCTGTGTAATAGTCGAAGGTTTGTACCAAGCTTAAGTCGAGCACGACAGACTGAATCACAGGAGCAGACTGGAGCGCCACATATCCTTCCAGCAGATCAATGAATGACTTTAGATTCGTGACGATTGTTCGTTGCGTATCATCAAGCTCAATTGAACACAGCTTTTGCAAGACATCTGCCGGTTTTCCTCGCAAATCGAGTAGCCAAAGGGCCCGCTTACATAGCTCTGGGTCAATAGGTAAGGTTTCCAAAGTAATGCGGTCAAGCTGGGCGATCGCCAATCGAATGCGATCGCGCCATTGTTCTGGAAATGTCGATAGAAGCGATCGCGTCAGATCCGCTTCTCCTAGCACTAAATGACACTGCTCCAGTTCAAGGGCACACAAACAGTCAATGACTAGCATCACCACTTCTGCATCGGTGACAAGTCCACCACTTCCTAGCAGCTCAACACCTGCCTGATAAAATTCATGCTGGCGCTCATGATTTCGCTTTGTTGGCCGACGAAACACGTTAGTTGTGTAATAAAAGCGCTGGGGCAAGCTCGATTCGCTCATCCACATGGCGGCGGCTCGGGCAATGGATGCCGTCAACTCGGGGCGAAGCCCTACCATTTCATTGTCAGCGTCCTGGAGATGAATCACTGTTGATCGGTCGATAGCCCCACCTGCCATCAACGTGTCTAGTCGCTCTAGCGTCGATGTAATGATGCGGTGATACCCCCAACGTTGAAATATAGTTTGTAGCCGCTCTTCAATCCACTGTTTCTGGGCAACATCAATAGGAAATAAATCCCGTGACCCAGCTGGGGGTTGATATATCATCAGTATCTTACCTACACTAACCGACTCCTATTTGGCAGCCAGCATTTTCAGGAAAATCTGACCGCAATCGAACTCTGTGGTTGGATTCTACCGTGCAATCAGACGAAATCCTCACAAAAATCTAGAGTGCAGTCACACTGATCCAAAGATAGCGGCAAGACACGCTACTTTTTCTTTTTGCCAAAGATTCCACTTAAGAATCCGCCTTTAGCACCGTTGGTTTTACCTTTATTTGACGTCGTGCCTGGGCCTTTGGGTTCAAGGCGCTTCATCCCAGCTTGAGCCACTTCATCATTGGGATTTAACTCTAGCGCTTTTCTAAAGTGAATTTTTGCCATCGTCATTTGCTTTGACTTGAGGTAAATATTGCCGAGTCGACGATGACAGTCGCTAACCTTGTCGTGTCGTGGGTTGAGTTGAATGGCATCACGGAGCTCTTGAATAGCTTTTGGGAATTCGCCGTTGATCTCAAATCGCTCAGCCCGAATCATGGCTCTTTCAAGCAGATCAGGGCCTTTGTTCTCAGGTTTGTCTTCAGGAGGTTTAGTGACAGGAGCCCGACCAGGTGTTGCCTTAGGTGGAGGTTTAGGAATGCCTGGTCCGTTCTGACGCATCAGGTAGACCATGTTGACTTCACTGATGTGCCCAATCAGATCGAGGCTTTCACTTAGTGACTCATATTGCTGGGTTGCCAGCCCGTCGATAATCTCATGATATGTTTGCTCAATATTAGATGATGCAGCAATCTTCTGGGCATACTTACTAGTAATGAGAACCGTTTCCTGCTGTTGATTAAGTTCTCTACCCTTAAGCTCCAGTAACAAAGCATATTCCTTTTGCTCAGCTATCTGGGAGAGCTTTTCGTAGGCTGGGTTAACTAACTTTGATAAGAGCTCCTGGGCCAGCTGCTTCTCACCTTCGTTTTTTGCAGCAGAATTGTCTGGATGCAGTTGTCTAGCAATCTTGAGATAGCGCTTGCGAATCGCTTTTGCATCAGCACCCATCGCAATGCCAAGTATGGCGTGATGATCAACAAAATCAGACGTGAACAAGCCTCTATCAATCTTCAAAGCCATGCTTGTAATCCATTGCTTGCAACTGAGCACACTTTAGTTTACTGCGTCTTCTAGGCCTGATCCGATTAATTTGTGTAGCCTCTCTGTGCAGTAGTCGATGGCGATCGCCCATCTTTTCGCCAGTAATCGTCCCCATATCTCTTATAGCAAAACCCGACAGCACATCGCGTTGCCTATCTTCTTAGGATGCCCACAATGATGGAATAACAGATCGTTGTCATGGCTTGGCAAGCGTCTCAAATTCATAGCCAAGAAATGGGGTGGGCGCGCGTCACGCGTGCCCACCCCATTTCTTCGCAAACTCTGCTATGCCTTATCGTTACTACGTCATGTCTCTGTCATGGCCTGTCGACGATAGATTCTCAACCTGTTGTCCCTTGACGTGCGTATGTAACCAATCTGGGTAGCTAATGGATATCCCGTGTGAATGGAACTCAAAAAGCCTTTGCTTTGAACCTTGCAGAGCGCATGAGTCGCATGATCTAGTCGACACGAAATTCTGCTAACGGCTCAATCGTCACTAGCACATTACTCAGCTCTTGATGAATCGTGCCGTTGGTTGCCAAAATCCGCCCAGTCTCAATCTCAAATGGATGTTGATCATAGGCGGTCACTCGCCCTCCCGCTTCTTCTACCAATACAACTCCAGCGGCGAGATCCCAGGGAGAGAGCCCCCGCTCCCAATATCCATCTAGTCGACCACAGGCGACGTAGGCTAAATCAATGGAAGCTGCACCGCCTCGCCGTACGCCTCGGGTTTTGTGAGTTAGATGACAAAATTCTGCATAGTTGTTGTCTGAGGTTTCGCGGCGATCGTAGGCAAATCCAGTGACGAGTAAACTTTTTGCCAACTCCTCGGTTTGAGAGACGTGAATCGGGCGGCGGTTGCAGGTTGCTCCGAGTCCTTTTGCTGCACGAAACAAGTCGTCATGGGATGGGTCATAGATGACGCCGAGCCACGGTATTCCTTGGTAGAGCAATCCAATAGAGACGGCATAGAAAGGATATTGATGGGCATAGTTCGTTGTGCCATCTAGCGGATCAATCGCCCACCGGAAGTCACTGGTGCGATCGCCTAGCTCTCCAGATTCCTCCGCCAGAATATCGTGGTCAGGCACATGGCGCTGAAGGACCTCTAATACGGTCTTCTCAGCATCTTTGTCAGCAGCGGTGACCAAATCTCCAGGGCGGCCTTTCTGGTAAATCTTGTCATCAATGTTACCGACGTAATCCCTTAAGACTGCGCCTGCAGCAAGGGCAGCTTCTGTTGCGATATCAAGAAAGGTAAGCAACTGTTGGTCTGAAGGCGGAGTCACTGAGGATTGGGTCATGAGGATGTATGGATGTGTCAGGCCGAAGATGTCCAGGCTGATTATAGGCTAAGGGACCTCAGATTCGTGTTGTTGGCGAAACTCACTCGGTGTCAGTCGCATGGGATGATCTGGGTTCCAGATACCGCGTCCGAGAATGCGGGCTGTTTGCTGAGCATGAAGCAGGCGCTGTTCATATTTCAAATTAGGCGATCGCACCGTCACCATCACTAATCCCTCTTCAGCCAACGTTTCGTTTAGCAATACCCCATCTTTCCAGACATAAGCGAGATGGCGATCGTAAGCATCGACTGTCTGCGCATCAGTCTCAAGCAAGACGGTTTGTTTATTAAGCTGATCGGCCAAATACTGTTTCGCAGTGGTGCTCCAGGGTTCTTGTCCTCGTGCTGGAGCAGTAACGCCAATCAGTCGGATGGATTGATTGAGGGCAGTTTGTCCAGTTGGGTCAGGAATTTCGATTGTTTGTCCGCTGACCACTCGCATCACCTTGGCGGATGTTCCAGCTGGAAGTTGAGCTTGACACCCCAGCAATGTGAAGACATAGCTCAATCCAATGATCCATGTGGTGAGAATCCGTATCTCCGCCCATAGACCGTTGAATCGTGAACTGTAGACCCATCCAAATCCCTGCATTGCTTAGCTATCCAACCCCACCCGCCTTTGTTGATTGGTCGAGGCTTCAGCCCTGGGACATTACCAATAGCCGTATCTCAGGGGCTACCGTTTCAACCAACAATCAGTCCTAGATTTCCCACTGATATGTACAACTCGACGGTAGCCATCAATCTTCATCGAGAGGTAGCCCAGCCCGAACCTTGCCTTTCCCAAAGTAGCGGCCAAATTGGAGTTCGTAGACTTCGTCCTCATCCTGTGTTTCTACCATCAAATCAGACCGAGGGTAGCACACGCAAAGAAGGGCATAGCCTTGTTCTCGAAGATCAGGAGAGAGCCCCATTGCCTCGGGTTGATGTAACTCACCAGATTTCACTCGTACAGCGCATGTTGTACAAGCCCCGTTACGGCAAGAGAAGGGTAGCGCGACACCTTGATCTTCTGCAGTGTGAAGAATGTATTGGTCTTCAGGAACATCCACAGAGTAGAACGTTTCTTTTTGACGATTGTAAATGCGGACAGTATGCGTAGAAGCCATTGTGGATGATAACAAGCTGGATGTGAGTTGGATGTGGGACGGAAAAGTTGTCCAGTGAGGCGATCGTAGCAAATCATTCGCACCCTATCACGCTCCATAGAAATGCGAATTTCTAAAAACCACTCAGAGCACTGCCTAGCGCGACATCTCTTGGCTCGACATCCAGAAATAAAACCGTTGAGGTCATTGACCGTAGCAAAATCGTCTGGCTCGAAACACAAAGACTCATAGAGAGCTGTACGAATCGATTAAGCACAGTGTTGTGGACCAGCCACGCTTCACAACACCATTTTTGTATTCATTTCTATACGTAGCGCGGCTATATGCTGCTGCGAAAACTTCATCACTTTGAAACTACTTTGAAAAAACGATGAAATTACAGCCTTAAGTGAAATTACTGCATAGAAGACAACTAGACTACGTATATTGAGTGTAATCACTTAGTTTGCATGTGCTTATTCTGAGATTTTCCTCGGAGCACACGTAGGTCTTAATAAATGAGTAGATGGCTGTGATGAGACGAGATGTCGGTAATCGTATTGAGCAATCGAAAAACTTGGGAAGGTTTCGAAATCGAGGTCGGACGTTTAAGAACTCGCTTGATCCGCTGGACAAAATCGACGTGTATCGGTTTAAGCTGACGAGTAGCAAACGTGTGAATATATCCGTTTCTGATCTCAGTAAAAATTCGAACATTGATGTTGTTGTGTTGTCGGAGAAGAGAAAACGGAATAGAGATTCCAAAAAAGCAAGTGCCTTACCGTTACGCAATTCCGACAGAAAAGCAAATCGCAAAAAAATCAGCCGTATCGGAATATCTAGGCAAGGGAAGGGACAAAACGAATCGATTGAATTTGATCGCCTCAAGCGTGGAACGTATTTCATTCGCCTGCTTCACAAAAGAGGACGCACATCCTATCAACTTAAGGTAGATGCAAATCGCCCACTCCCAGCCAGTCAACCGATTCAACCCCTTACCGTTAATCGGTCGTTTAACATTAAATTCGACTATCGCTTTGACACCCGAGGATACTTTACACCTGAGCGGCGGGCCGTCTTAAACAAGGCTGCCAATCTTTGGACAAATCATATTCTCGATGAATTTCCAAATGTGCCGGCGGGTGTTCCATTTGACATTCTCAATCCAGAAACTGGTGCTCGACAGACTATTGCGTTAGACACTGAGATTGACGATCTCGTCATTTTTGTTGGCTCGCAGAACCCGCCCTTTGGAATACCTGATAATTCCGTCGCGCGGGGTGGTATTGCGGGTCTTGCAGCGGAAACCGGGACTGTTTTTCAAAAGCGGCTCATTGCATCTAACTTTGAACCCTGGGCAGGGCATATTTCCTACCGGCCTTCAGCATTTTTACGTTCTGATGGGTCTTTCTGGGAAGAGGCTTTTCTGAGCACAACCCTCCACGAAATTGGCCATGTGCTGGGCATTGGTACAGCTAAAGTCTTCAACGATATTGGAAGCGGTGCATTATTTGATGGTCCAAATACGCTTGCTGTAACTGGAGGAACTCCCGTTCCCCTTGATGCCGATCTTGATCACCTCCGAAGCGATGTCAGATTTGAAAACCAGCTTCCAGTCATGCGATCTGGAGGCATTCGAAACCTCACACGTCTCGACTTAGCGCTCCTTGCCGATATCGGATATGTTGTTGACGGATTTCAGGCGCAGGGCACGTCTTTACCACTAACGACACAAGGAAATGATGTTGTTCAAGGAACCGTTGTTGCTGACGTGATCAATGGTTTTGCAGGCAATGATCAGCTAAGGGGCGGAGCCGGTAGCGACAGTTTAAGTGGCGGCACTGGGAACGATCAGCTGTTTGGTGGAGAGGGGAACGACATCTTTGTATTTGATACCAGCAGTGGTGGCATCGATCAGATCAATGACTTTGTGGTGGCCGACGATCGAATCCAGGTTTCTGCTGAATTTGGTTATGTCGATGGTGATGACATCCTCAGCCGAGCCGTCGTTAGGGAACGACCCAGCACGTCTGGCCGGTCATTTACCGATCTATCCATTAGCACCAATAATTCTGTTCGGGTTTTCCATGATTTTCCACTCTCATCTCTAAATTTTGTGGTTGTCTAGCGAAGGGTACAGAGGAATGGGGGACTGAAGCTTCTAGACGCTCTCAATTCTCTATTATTCTCTCATCATAAATTCGGTGAGACGCGCAAGATGCGCAAGTGATTCAATGTGGCAACGTTCAAGCAGAGATAAGGGTTTGAGACTTGTGGCGCACGCCACAAGTCTCATTATCTGTGATGAATTTGAGAAGCTTGCCAAATCGTGCAGGTGAAATGGTTTCGCAGAGGACAGAACTTTGTTATGATGACAATCCTGTGGTTCGATGAACCAGTTGCTCCAAAAAAGATCCCTGGAGAGATGGCCGAGTGGTTGAAGGCGCAGCACTGGAAATGCTGTTTAGGGGCAACTCTAACGAGGGTTCGAATCCCTCTCTCTCCGTTCAAAATTAGCTTATTGTTCACCGATAGTTTTGCAGGATAGGTACAGCTCTCTGCAAGTATCTGTTGCTATGGATTATTCAGATGAATCTAAACGTGAAGTGCTGTGCGATTGTGAATGACTTCATGACAAGTGGCTTAGTTTGGCGGGAATTAAACTAAGGAATTTCAAAAAATCGGCAAATCGGCGGACAGTCGTGTTTCTACTTTCGTCGAATAGTGACCTCAACATCCCTAAGGTATCGTGACGACAAGCCGACAGGGATAAGGAGGCATGATGGTAGATCCAAATGAAGGGGCGATCGCCCCGATAGATACATCAGCCTTATTAGGGACCGGATGGGCATTTCCGCTGCAAATCAACACCCAGGGTAGCCTACAGCTCAGCACAGGAGAGCAAAGTGTTGAGGAATCAATTTGGCTAATTTTACGAACTGATGTCGGTGAGCGAGTCGGTGAGCCTGAGTTTGGATCAACGCTAACTGACTTTGTTTTTGCTCCGATGAATATGAACACGCTGATACAGATTTGTATCGCGGTTGAAGATGCCCTCGTCCGTTGGGAGCCACGCATTGTTTTAGAGGATGTCCGAGCTGATCCTGATCCAGTTCGAGGGCGAATTGAGATCGTTATTCAGTATCGCTTAACAGATCAGTATGAACCACGTAGTTTAGTCTATCCGTTCTATCTCCAGCCTGAGGGAGAGATTGAGGAAGCGCTGTGGGAATCCCCCAGTCTTGAAGCCGATGATTCAGCTGTTGCACGGCTAAGTGCCGTGTCGTGATATGGAATTCAATTTTCTACCCAATTTGCCCAACTCTGATCTTGATGACCGTAAGTTAGATGACTTGATGGTCGAGTCTCGCTTGCGCATCCCGCGATACTGTCCTGAGTGGACAAACTTTAATCCCAGCGATCCAGGCATGACGCTGATTGAGCTGTTTGGGTGGATGACGGAGCAGATGTTGCTTCGGTTTAACCAAGTGCCGCGTCGCCAATACATTGCATTTCTTGAGTTACTTGGAATTCGCCTTAATCCGCCTATTCCCGCTCAAGTTGACCTCACTTTTTATCTCAACACGGTCTTACCTGAAGCCTATCAAATTCCATCTGGAATTGAAGTCGCAACCATGCGCACCGAAACAGAAGATGCTGTCATATTCACCACCGATCGCTTGTTAAGAGTCGGTCAGCCACGACTGTTGCATTTTCTAACTGCTTCAGTTGACGAGACAACACCCCAAACCTTACGCGATCGCCTGACAAATCGGTGGTCACAAGATGCCGATGGTGCTTGGGAGGGGCCAGAACAACTTCTTTTTGACGAACAGCCAGCCTCAGGTAACACCTTTTATCTCGTGTTTGAACCCGATGAAGACCTAGACGGTAACGTCTTGGCACTGACGGTCAAAGGGGAAGCGGCGACTGCAACAGGGATTAATCCCAGTGCTCCTCCCCGGCGGTGGGAAGCATGGGACGGGATGGATTGGATTCCGATTCTTCGTAAAGAAGAGGATGACGGAACCCAAGGCTTTAGCTTTAGCGCCATGACGACAGAGGGACTCGATCCCCTCCAAGGGGGGAATGTTGTACTCCATTTACCTCAAATCTGGCCTGCATCGGCTTTTTCAAGTTATCGAGGGCGCTGGATTCGCTGCGTGTGCACGCCTCCCACGGCGACTCAACCAGCCTACAGTCGTTCCCCCCGCATTGTTGGATTATCGGTACGGGCGATTGGCGGTTCTATTCGTGCGAGTCAGTCTACATTGATTCAAGATGAACACCTTGGCGTCAGCGATGGGACCCCCAATCAAACCTTTCAACTTTTGAACGCACCAGTCTTACCTCGTCGAGACGGAGAATATCTAGAGGTTACTCCTCCTGATGGCCTCCCTCAGCGTTGGCAAGAAGTTTCTGACTTTGCTGATTCGGCATTCGATAGCCTACATTATGTACTCGATGCGCAGGCAGGTACGATACAATTTGGTCCTCTGATTCGAGAATCATCCCATGTCAAAGACCTGACGCACAACCGATATCATATTCAAGAACATGGTTATTTAGCGACTGAAACCCCCATTTCTACGGAGCGCCAGTATGGCGCAATTCCGGCCCGAGACTCTGTTCTCCGCATGGTGCGCTATCGAACCGGAGGTGGCGTTCGAGGTAACGTTCAAGCTGGAACCGTGCGGGTGCTGAAGACAGCGATTCCCTACGTTGCAGATGTTATTAATCACGACGCTGCTCGATATGGCGTAGACGCCGAGTCTTTGGAACAAGCTGTCATCCGAGTACCAAAATTGTTGCGAAGCCGCGATCGCGCGGTGACGTCAGAAGACTTTGAAGCGCTGGTGATTCGAGGAGGAGAAGGGGCGATCGCCCAAGCCCGTTGTCTTTCCGCTCAAGTTGCCGGAGGAGATTCAGGTCGTACGGAGGCGATTGAGGCCGGTTCTGTCAAGGTGTTCGTCGTACCACAGCCTTCAACTGCTGGCGTTGATTACAGACGGGGCATTTCCCCCGAGCAATTTGCCTTGACCTCAAGCCTCAAACAGCAGCTCACCGCTTATTTGGATGAACGCAAGTTACTAGGAACTCAGGTCATTTTGGCCGAACCGACCTACGTTGGCGTTTCTGTCCGGGCTGAAATTGGCTTGGCTCCGGCCTATCAATCACCTCAGGCTCAGGACGCAGTGCAGCAGACGTTGTTGACGACGCTCTATCGCTTTCTCAACCCCGTGACGGGCGGTGAAAACGGTAAAGGATGGCCGTTTGGTCGTCCGGTTTATCCGTCCGATGTCATTGCGCTGATCCAACGGGCATCCGGTGTTCAATACTTAGGCACAGTGCAATTATTTGAGCTTCGATATCAGCACGGCCAATGGATTCGAAAAATTTCTCCAGGGTCGGTCTATCCCGGAGCTAACGGACTCATCTGTTCATGGTATGACCGAGAGTTGCGCTCCGGACACTTTATTCGATTTGTCAGGGTGTGACGATGAACAAGCTGCTCTGTATGACTTTGGATCTGAGATGTTTGTCAAGTTGTGATGGTTATCGCCTGATGTAGTTTTCAACGGTTGAGTTGGTTTGGTTATGGTTCAATCTCGTGCTGCTTCTGCGCTCAACCTCCGGTTTGCTCCAATGCAAGCCTCAGAGGCGATCGCCCCTATCGCACGAGACGGTGACGAGCTTGATCAAGGGGGACTCAACCTTGTGTTGTATCCCGGAGAATCTAGCGATCTGCTGATGCTGTTTGAAAATACCAGCGCTGAATCCCTCCCAATTCGCATCCGACTTGAGGGAAGTTGTCCGACAACCTGGTATCAATTTCAGTGTGAACAGGATGAGATTGCTGCATATCAGCGTATCGAAGGGCTCCTTCAGTTCCAGGTGCCTGCTTCTTTTTTTGAAGACGCCCATGCGCTACGGCCACAGCAAACACTGACCCTCGACTATCACCTCGATGTGGTCGTGACCTATGAACAACCGATGGCTCAAGAAGCCAGTTCTTTACTCGACTCTTCCGTAATCCAGCCTTCAGATCAGGAATGGGGCCGGCGATCGCAACGAAAGCTGGAATATCGAAGGCTTAATGTGTTTGTCCGTCCGCGCACGCGACTCATGGAGTTTCTCCCAGCTATCTACCGAGAAGTGGATTTCATGCATCGCTACTTGCAGATGTTTGAGCAGGCGCTGCGCCCCATTTTTGAAACTACGGATGCGCTGACTCGCTACCTTGATCCGTTAACGGCACCGGAGGCTCTCCTGCCGTTTTTAGCCCATTGGGTGGCTTGGCCCATGGATACCTTGCCCTTGATGCCATCCCATCAGCGGCGACTCATTCGCAATGCCATGACCCTCTATCGGTGGCGTGGGACGCGACGAGGGCTGAGATTATTTTTGCACTACGCAACAGGGTTGCCACTAGACGAAACCGTAGACGAGGGCGATCGCGCCATTGCGATTCAAGAATCATCGAGCAAAGCCTTCTTGTTAGGAAACGTGCACCTCGGCCCCAATGCCACCCTCGGCAGAGGTCGCCCCTATCACTTCATCGTGACCCTTCGGCCAGATCACTCAGAAGCTGAGGGCCTGCCTCTCTCTCTTATTCATCGCATTATCACCCAGGAGAAACCCGCCCACTGCACCTACGACTTACACATCGAACCCCGTCCCAATGATGCCGTCACGCCGTCAGGTTAAGACATTGAATTGCGTGTACCCATCACTCTGACCGTGTAGAACGTCAGACAGCTAATCTGCCGTTGATCCTCAAGTACCTCGCCCCTTCCTCACGTCTCCAGTTTTCGCCTTCCTCTCGCTCGATACTCACACCCAACGCCCATGCTGAATCCCCTTCCTCCCCCAAAACTCAATCCTTTCGATCGCCTGCATGTCTCTGATGGATTGCTGATCAACGCAGAACGATGGCAACTGGCTCACGCCTATCACCGTCAGCGTCAAAATCTTCACTTTCAGGCTCTCAATCAGCCTGGAATCGTCGATGGACTCGGTGTATGCATTATTCCTCCTCCTGATACCGTCGCCAGTCAGTTTCGCGATCAGCGCTGGGTTCAAATTCAGCCTGGATTGGCGATCGATATTAATGGCAACCCCATTGTTGTCCCAGAAGCCGTTAATTTTCGGATCGCGTCTGCCATTCAACCTGAACTGGACAGCAGACGGGGTAAAGCCAGGGAGGATGCTGGGCGCGTGGTTTCAACAGGTGAAGTTGGAAGTCAAATCGTTTATCTTATCTTGCGCTATGTTGACCCGGAGACTCTAGAGAGAAATGATGAAACTCAGATTATCCGAGAGACCTATCGTATTGATGAAAAGGACTGCCCGCCTCAAGTCGATGAAATTGAGTTGTGTCGCATTCGTTTAGACGCCGGATTCTCTGCCCTTGAACCTGCAACCGATGTGTTGAATCCAACTCCAGGCAGCTTGGACTTACGGCATCGGCCCCAGATTTGCGCTCGCCCAACGGCTTCTATCCGAGTGGCGATTTGTCATGAATCTCCTCTCTTAGAAGGCATCGAGTCACTGCTACGATCGCTTCCGGGCCTCTACCCCAAACTACAGCCCCTACCTCCGCTCATTTTTTCAGACCTGACCCCAGATATTCAGCCTGAATTATCGGATTGTGCCGCTTTATTCATGGGGCATACATCATTTCAGCGTTTATCAGAGCGCAACACCAGCACCCTTCGACACTACGTTGAAGTCGGAGGCAGCATCATTGTGGAACATCCGACCCAGGAAGAGGGCCTAGACGAATTGCTGGTCGTCCATCAGCGCTTAAGTGATGCCATTAGGCAGATTAGCACGGTACAAGACATTTCTGACACCCACTCATTGCGATCGCCCCATATGGATTCCAGCTCTCCAGCTTCCAGCTCAGAGATGGATCGAATGCACAGTGAACTAACCCAAGAGCTAGACGAAATTTTAGTTCTCATTGAAGAAAAGCTTGCAAGCATTAGCACCTGCTACGAACCGTTTCTTCAGCCGCTTGGGATTTCGCTAACACCTTGGGAAAACCTCCCATTTCTGCATCCTCTCCGATGTCAGCCATTTAACTTTTCGCGACTGCCCACCTTTGCCCAACAGCTTCACAAAATTCTGGTTGGGCAAGGATTTAGCGTCATTTTGGGAAATCTTTCATCGGCACTCCAAGGCTACTTAGGTGAACCCCTGTCGCGAAGCGATCTCCGTGCGGCTGAGGAGCTTGGCATCAATGCGTTGCATACCACCTGGCAACGACATCGCCTAACCCAACTTCAATCATCGCCGCCGGACTCATCTGATTGACCTCCCCCTAATTCCTCTTTTCCATGTCTTCCATTTCTTCACTCTCCTAATCTCATCATGCGTCTTCCGATCCGTGTTACCTTACCGATTCTCATTGTGATGCCGATTATCGCGGCGGTTGGCTTAGGCAGCTTACTTTCTTATCTGAGCGAACGAGAAATTGTCCATGAGCTAGCAGAAGAAATTAGTCGCAAAGCAACGGAATCCATTGAACGACACATTCAAAATCATCTGGCTGACTCGAAAGTCGTCTATCAAACGATGCTGGCGACGCTAGAGGGAGATGCGCCTATCACTAATCAGACATCTCCAGAAAGCCTGGCCGATACAATCTGGAACCTGGTTCAGCAACCCGACCTGCCGAAGCGAATTTTCTTTGGTAGTGCTGATGGAGACTATCTGGGCTTTAGCGATACGAGGGATGGCGGTTGGACCATCCAAATTCGTAACCCAGATACAATACCGAACCGGCTCACCTATCGGTTAAGCGATCAGCGAGAGCTGACCGACCTGATTCAATCTCAGGTCTATGATCCACGGGTTCGGGTCTGGTTCCAAAAAGCCGTAGAGTCTGGAAAATTTACTTGGAGTCCGGTCTATGCCTTCGCAACCGAACCGACTCTTGGGGTGACGGCAGCTCAGCCGCTCTATGCGTCGACTGGGGAATTTCAGGGCGTTTTTGGCATCGATGTCTCGCTAGCAAGCTTGGGTTATTTTCTTGAAGATTTAGAAATCAGCCCAGCAGGGCACGCCTTTGTAATGGAGCGTAGCGGTGAATTGATTGCGACCTCAATGAATACGGAGCTCTTTACAATTATTGATCAGGAGAAACAGCGCATTGTTGCGACAGAGAGCGCGAATCCTTTAATTCGCGAAGTCGCCAATCAGCTCTTAGACGAAATGGGACAGTTTTCAACGCTGACCACATCAGAAGAATTCATTTTGGACATATCGGGGGTTGAAGAATTCATTGGCGTTAATCCTATTTTTGACCCGGCAGGAATCGACTGGATTGTGGTCGTCATGGTGCCATCGACGGATTTTAACGAGATCACGTTGGCGAGCCTTCGTTCAACCATTCAGGTTGGTTTACTGGTTGCCATTGGTGCGAGCCTCATGGGCATCTTTGTCGCTCGCTGGATTGCTCAGCCTATCATTCGTCTAACGCGGGCGGCTTGTCAAATTGAGAATGATACGTACAACCCTGGTCTACTCGCTCCAGTACTCCGGCGAAACGATGAATTCGGTCGCTTAGCTCGTATTTTCCAAGATATGGCAAAGGTCATTCATAGTCGCCAACAAGGACTTCAACAGCAGCTACAGCAGTTACAGGCCGAACATGCTCAGCAGTCTCTTCGACATGCTCAACTCACCCAAATTGGAAACACAACGAACTGGGATACGCTGATTCATCAATCTCGATCGGTGCGACATGCGATCGCCGTTGCCCAAGCACCTGAACTGGTTGAACGACTACAGTGCATCTCTTACTTTCAGGACTTTACCTTAGAAGAGCGATATCGGTTGATTGAATTTGGCGAAGAGCGACATGTCTTACCCGGAACAGACATCTGTCGTGCTGGCGATCAGGGAGATGAACTCTTTTTCCTGTTGAGTGGAACAGCGGAAGTGTTGACGGATGAAGAATCGCCTCGATATCTAACTTCAATTCACGCGGGTGAAGTGGTCGGAGAGTTTGCACTTCTGTTAAACGTGCCGAGAGTCGCGAACGTCAGATCGGTGACCTCTGCAATCTTATTCGTGATCAATCGCAGCGGGCTACGTCAGATATTGACGGAATATCCTGAACTGGAAGACCGGATTCTTACAACGTTGAGGCAGCGCCAGTCAGAAAGTGAAAACTTATCTGAAAATTTGACCGTTATTCAACCGTCTGAAGGGGGTGATTCTCATAATGAGAATACTTACATGAGTTGGGTCAAACATCGCCTCCGGCAACTCATTAATGGAGAGTGATACTGAATGATTATAGCGATATTCAAGATAGGCAAGATTCAAGATAGTCAAGCACAAAACCAGTTATATGTGGCGCAACGCGCCACATATAACTGTACTTAACCAACGCGCAAGCGCTATAGGTAAGACAACTGGGATGAAATTCCCGCAGTTATAACAATTCTCTAAAATCCTGCTGCACATGTTTCCTTCGACTTCGCTCAGGGAACGTTGACTGAGCGGAGTCGAAGCTCTGCGTTTTAGAGAAACGGTATTAGGTCATGGAAACAGGACGTCGAATCGGACACCATCAGGAGTAATCGAGGCAGGAGTAGGATAGGTATGACGTTTACCACGACAGATACACGCATTGGTCTAACGGTTCCAGCCCAGACATTGCACTATACACCTGGGGCTGATCCCACTCAATTCGTGGTGGAAGTCGTGAACCAGAGCGATCGCTTCGCAACGATGCAACTGGATCTGTTTGCCCCTGGCAATGAAGACAATTCAACTGTTTGGTATGACCTCACGCCAGAAATTTCCACGCGCAAACCACCGGGCGATCGCACCAATTTTCATATCACCATTTTAGGGTCTCCGATTCCCGGATTTGCTGGGCTGACGAATCTGACGATTCGCGTAACCTCCTTAGAACTTGGAGAAGAAAGACGCATCATTCGCCTTTATATCGATCCAGGCGGAGAGTTACCGATTGAAATTAAGATGCCTGTGCGTCAATTTCAATCGAGCCCATTGGAACAGGTTCATATTCCGATTTTTCTGGAGAATCCATCCCATGAAAAAAGCACCACGAGTCTATGGCTTGATGGCATTCCTTCAGATTGGATTGTTGGCGGCGTTGAACACACCCTCGATATCCCGGCAGATAGCACCATTGAAACGACGATTGTGCTGAGACTTCCTGATTATGTGAAAGCCATTCACGGAGTTTATCCATTTACACTGAGAGCCATACAGCCTGGGGGGACCACGTCTGAAGCAACCGGACAGTTGGAGATTCTTGCTCAGGGGCATGTTCAGTTTGCGTGCACCCCAGAAGAACATGTGCTCCCGACGCGCGATCGTCACTACCAATGGGGACGTGGTGGTATCTATTGGGATGCGCTGTTTGAGAACGAAAGCAACATTCCCTTAAACATCTCCCTCATGGTGGATGGAGACAATCGTGCTCACCTCCCCCTTCAGGTTTTGCCCGATCAGAAGCTCCTACAACCTGGCGAACAATCTGCAATTCAGCTCGGAGCATTGATTTCGCAGCACTGGATTGGCGTTGAAAAGCGCATGCGCTTCGTTGTGCAAGGCACCGTCAATGACAAACAAGTTGATGTTCAAAACGACACTCAGCTCGTTAACCTTCGTATTCCTCCCCGAATTCCACTCTGGTTACAGGGATTAGGCAGTTTTCTAGTGCTGTATTTAATTTGGTGGTTTTCATGGCTGAATCCGGGTAATCCTTACTTTGGGCATCGTGCAGCAGTTAATTCTGTTGAACTCAGCGGAACTACTGATGAAGTAATTAGCGGTTCTAGTGATCAGACCTCGATTCAATGGCGGGTCAGGGGATTTTTTAACCCGATTGTTAATCAACAGCTTGGGCGATCGCCAGATGCTGGTAAGGCCATTCGTGTCGTTCGTTATCGCCCTGTTAACCACGACTGGCTAGCGGCGGGGCTGGAAAATGGCGAAATTCAACTCAGTTCGTTTACAGGTCAAGGGCAGACCACGACGTTTTCACTGAATCGAGATGATCGAGTCCTAGATTTAGAATTTACGCATGATTCTCGACATCTGCTGAGCGGGCATGGCAGTGGGGCTGTGCTGCGATGGTCACTCGACTATCCTCAGGGCGATCGTCGAGGAGTCCAGCTTCCTATTCAATATCATCAATTCGATTTTGCTGTGTACGGCATTGCGATGGTCGGAGACTATGAATCCACCCTTGCCGTGGGCGGTCGCTATAATCGGCTTTCGATCTGGAACTGGCAGCGAGACACAGTTCTGGATGTGGAGTATCCCCGTATCGGTAGTCAGGCAGAATATGTGACCAGCGTAGATGCGGTTTTCTTGAAGCCTTACTTACTCGCAACTGCGGATAATCAGGGCTATATTACGCTCTGGGATCTTAAGCCCTGTCTCATTTCAGATCGCCCTTGCACCGTGCTTGATGACTGGAATGATGGACACGGGGGTGAACCTGTCCGTGATGTAGCGCTTAGCCCCTACGGGTGTTATTTGGCCAGTGCTGGGGCTGATGGTCGCGTCATGCTATGGCCGCTTTCATCGGCCGGTCATCGGTCAGTCCAGTATCGAGACGGCATTCAGATTGAGCGATCGCGGACTCCCTTTAATTCAACTGATATCAAAATCTGGGATGACGATGTGCTGATTGCATCAGGAAATGAGAATACGCAAGTCAGTGTTCGACGGCGCGATCGCATCCACGACTCTCTTTGCGATCTACCCCCTTCAACGCCCTGAGAGCCGTCCTCTCATCTTCATCGTGAATAAATGCCTGACCTGAGTGGCTTTCTTACTCTTCATGCTCCTTACTCAAAGACACCCATGACTCAAACTCCAATCCCTTCGTCTCTACAAGACATGGACGATGTCAATGCGGATGACATGAGCGATTCATCAGATGGAAGTGTGGCGATCGCAGCATCTCCAATTGCTGTCATCGTTAGTCCCTCCGGGCATCACACAGCTGAAGCAGGAGCTACGATTGAACTCAGCGTCATTGTCCACAATCGAGGACTACAGAATGCCTTAATTGACGTTTATTTGAATGATGTCTCACAAGTTGTGACGCAGTGGTGTAGCCATCCGTTTCAGCGACTTGCGCTGGTTGCCGGACAGAGCAGTGAAGTTCTATTTCAGCTTCAGGTTCCGCCCCAGGCTCTACCCAGCCCATATCCATATCAAATTGTGGTCGATGCCCCGGATCACTATCCTGAAGAGACCCCGGTCCAATACGACCAAATTGTTCAGGTCATTCCAACGTATCAAGCATCTGTCGAGGTCAACGATCCAACATTTACCGTTCAACCGATCACTCGCTCAAATCAGCCGATGCTGCTACAACCGGGTGGTTCTGTTGAAGTCACGCTGACGGTCTACAACCGAGCCGATCGCGTGGATCGATTTCGACTGAGCTGCCCAGATCTCGATCCGAGGTGGTATCGGGTCCGATATCCCGAAGGATTTGAAACGATTGGCGTTGTCTTAGCGACTGATAGCCTTGAACTCAATCCCCGGAGCCATGGAGAAATTCGGCTTACGATTACCCTGCCACCAGAGGCTTTGGCTGGACAGCATACCCCAACGTTAAGGCTGCATTCAGCCAATCATCCGGACTTGGCCCTATTAGATATTCTGTATCTAGACATTGCCCCCCATCATCTGCTCACAACTGAGCTTAAAACCCTCGTCAGCTCGGTCAAATATCAAGCGGGACTATATTGGGTCCGACTCAGTAACGGAGGCAACACGGCTCGACAGCTCCGTCTCCGAGCCAGACTCTTAGATGAAGCTTCAGATCTGTGCCGATTTCATTGGGCTGACGTTGCCCAGGACACTGATGGCGCCATCACTCGGGCTGATAAAGGTTCGCCGTCAGGACAAGCCATTAGCCCAACAATCCGTGTGTTGCCAAATGAATCCATCACCATGAGCTTAGGGATTCAACCTTACCCTGCCCGAAAGCGCTCCCTCTGGGGTGGAGGGCAACTCTTTAACTTCATGGTGGAGCTAGAAGATGACCATAACCTTCCCCTAGTTCAAGAGTCGTTGCAAGGCTCGCTCATTTGGCAGCCTCGACCGTGGTGGCATCTAGCGCTGTTGCTTCTCTTAGGTGCTGGTATGTTGACGCTGATTGGATTTCCACTCTGGTTGGCATTCCGTCCTCCCGCTCCTGCTGAAATCTTAGAATTTTCGTCAGCGGACCTTTCTTATCAAGAATCCGAAGGAAAACCGATTCGAGTTAGCTGGCAGATTAGTCAACCCAAACAAGTGAAAACGGTCGATTTAGTTGGGCGATCGCCGGAAGATGAGTCGGTGATGAGTCCTACCATCACGTTTGACTTCTCAGAGGGCATTCCACCACAGCTCACTCCTTTCTGCATCTCGGGGACTTATCTCGTATGTCAAAACGTACCAACTGATGCGTATCGGGCTGGAACTTATCAGTTTGAGCTGGACGTCAGCACACAGCGCGGTCATCGATATCAGCGCAATACTCAAACCTTGACCCGTGAAACGGCTCCCATCACGATTCTTCCAAAGCCATTGCCCGACATCATGACCTTTGAGCCAACCCAGGCCCGTTATGCTCTGGCGATCGCCCCGACCGGCTCCGATGATTCGCTTCCATCTGCTGAGTTCCCAACTAGTCTTGCACCTCCAATTCGCTTAAACTGGGCGATCGCCCACCCGAGTGAACTCCAAAAGCTGATTTTGATTGGTCGAGATGATGACCAATCTCCGCTCATTGCCCCCATCGAATTTGATTTTAGCCGTGGCATTCCGAGAGAACTGGAAGACTACTGTCAGCTTGATGCTGTGCTGGCGTGCTGGAATATTCCGACTCCAGCACGCGATGACGGTCACTACACCTTCGAACTTCAAGCGTTTTCTCGCCCCGAGGCCATTCAACCAGACAACGAAGCCCTCATTGAGGCTCCTGAGCCAATCGACACCCAGATTACAGACCCCATCAGCATCGAACGTCCAGACCTTTCATTCACGATCACCTCGTTTCAGGTGAATGGCGAATCTGCTCAGGCCAAATATGTCATTCCTTTGAATGTAGAAGACGTCTTACCTGTCATTCCTATTTCATGGAGCGTCAGTGGCGATCCAGACGTGACGGTTGAGCTACTTCCTTCTCCCGGAACCGTTCCGCTGCAAGGGGCGATCGCCTACCCTCTCAGTCCTCAAGGCGGCATCGAAACCCTAACCCTACGGGTTACGAGTCTGGAGGGTGAAACCATAAGTCGCTCTGTCACCATCGAAACCGTGCCTCCACCCCCCATTAGTCCAGACGACAGCTCCCAATCATCACCCCAACTCGATCGGCGATCGCCCAACGCTGATTCTAATCGTGCATCATCACCACCGACAGACTCAATTCATACCCCACGCCCAACTGAACCCGATCGGCTAAGCCCTGCCGAAGTCCCGCCTCGCTTTTGATCATTGCCCCATTGCTTATGTCCTGGGCAACGTGACGTTAATCGTTTCCCATGTCATCACTTTTCCACTCGATTACTCCTCCAACCCATCATGTCCTCATGCGCCATGCTTTTCTATTAACGCTCACTGCATTCATTGCAGCCCCAGTCCTTGCTCAAGAACCATCAGGGCTCTACGGCATTGACGATGAAGACTATTGGTCGAATCGCTGTCAAATTCTCATGACTGTCGATGCATTAGATCCTGCGCGCACGGCCTGCGAGCAAGCCCTTGGCCTTGAACCAGATGACGTAGCGTTGTAGCTAACCTATGCCATGCTTCTCCAGCGCCTTGACCAGCCGACTGAAGCTCTTGTTGCCATTAGCACCGCTATCACCGAAGGCGCTGATGATTCGCCAAGCTATCTGACTCAGTGTCAAATTCAAGTCGAGCTTGCACAATATGAAGCTGCACATTCGTCTTGTCGCCTTGCACTGGAGCGCGATCGCCACTGGGGTCCGTTTCATCCCGATGATGCATGGGAATACCATGGCCTAGCCCTTGCTGGCATGGAGCAATGGGAAGCGGCGATCGCTAGCTACAATCATGTGATTCATCAAGACCCTTCTCGATCTGGATTTCGCGCGCGCCGTTGCGAAGCCCTCAATCACCTTGGTCGCCATCGTGAGGCGCTGATTAACTGTGATTCTGCATTGAGATATGACCAAGGCTGGGGAATGGTATCACCAGAAGTTGCCCTTCATCAGCGGGCGATCGCTCTGGCGCAGATTAACGAACCCGAACAGGCAATCGCTGCCTACGATCGCACACTAACGGCAAACAACACCGGATTTAATCTCTGGCTCGAACAAGGATTATTGCTGGCTGATCAACAGCGTAATGAAGATAGTCTCCATGCCTTCGACCAAGCCGTGCGACTTAATCCTGAATCCAGCATGGCTCAAGTGTTTCGATGTGAGATACTCAACCGACTAGGACACTATGAAGCTGCCTTGGATGCCTGTGACATGGCGATCGCTGGCGACGGTTCGTGGGGACCATTGGGCATCGGCCATGTCTGGGATCAGCAAAGCATTAGCCATACGCATCTGGGAGATTTTGATACGGCCCTTGCGCTTTCAAATCGAGCGGTGGGATTTCTACCGGCCTATGCTCCAGCATGGACACATCAGTCCGCGATTCATTGGCATCTCGGACAATACGACGCAGCGATCGCCGCTTCGAATCAAGCCATTGCCCTTGACCGCACCCTTATTTCTGCCTGGTTTAATCAAGCATTGGCCTATCGTAGTCAGGGTGATTATGAACGTGCGCTCGGAGCCTACGACGAGATTATTGCCCTTGCTCCGAGTGATGAACACGCATGGTCAAATCGCAGCGTCATTCTTTGGTATCTCGAACGTTACGATGAAGCCGTTGATGCCGCAGATGAGGCGATCGCCCGACAACCCGATTCACATCTTGGTTGGTATAACCGAGGAACAGCACTAGCGAGCCTAGGACATCTCCAAGAAGCCCTCACTGCCTATGACGAAGCCCTCACTCGCGCCCCCGAACACCCCGATGTTTTGACTGGGCAAGGCTATGTTTGGCTGGCTCTCGGACACTTTGACGAAGCTATCAACAGTCTCGAAACAGCACTTCGTGTCTATCCAAACCATCAGCTCGCTGATACCTTATTACTCGAAATTGAAGCTAACCAAGAGCCGGAATGACCTTAGATCGACGAGGAAAGCTCTAGTAATGGGATGGCTTGCCTCACGTGTCGCTGGTTTTTGGAGAATTGATATTAAGAATACCCCCGCTAACGCAGAATACCTGGGAGCCAAATGTCAACCCAAGAATTAACATTATCTTCGAAACTTTCGAATCAGTAATTCGTCAGTAACCCACACATCTTAAGGGATTTCCAAAAAAGGGAATATTATGCGTTTATCGCTGAAAAAAGGGTGAATCTGAACGTAATGCTTGATTTCAGTAAAGTTTTGGGAATATTGAAACAGTCGCTAACGCCTTAGGTTGATATTGAAATCTTTAACACAAAAATCCTGACGCCATTTTCCGAAATGGATGCACGAACTATTGTTGTTGAGGTTGTCCAAAAGGGCAAACTCAACAACGAACCAATCATGCGCCAATTTGAAGAATTGGATAGTAGGGATGGTTACGTTTGAGACACCCTAAGAATGATGGCGACTTTTTGATTTAAACGAACCTTCACCTATTTTTAGGAGTCAAACAAAATGCTAAGAAAACTTGCGATTTTCGGAATTACTATCGCAGCACTGGGTGGCGCACTGCCTGCGAATGCTGAGCTTGCAGAAACGTATGCTCCTGATGAAGAAACCATTGTGGGTGGTCGTGATGTTTTTCTTCCTTCTGTTCCAGTAACGCCCTGGAGATATGCACTTCCAATGGAAATTAGCATTGTTGAAGATTCTTCGATCACCACTGATACCCCCATCACTGACCGAATGTCTGATGATGTTTTTGCATGGGGTGAAGCAGTTGCAGGATGCTTAAGCCTAGCACCTGAAATGGTTCGTGAAACCCGTGGTGGTGACCAGCCATTCATCGTAAGTGATGCAGCTCGCACCATTAATCTCAATGCAAACAGCAACCCTGTTTGTCCTCTTTAATGAGATTTAATGAAGGGTTTGAGCTTGCCATGCAAATCCAAATCTTTCATTAATTTGTGAACCTTTCCAAATCGTAGAATTAGAGCCATTAGAGCAAGGAGAATTACATAGTGGTTCTCTTTGCTCTATTCGTTTACGTTTCTATTTCTTCTCTATCGATGCAATAGAAATAATGCAATAAGAAATAAAAGGTTAGTACCCAGCACGGGCACTAACCTTTTTGTTTTTTGATATGCAGATTGATCTCGCAATCAGACGCGTTTATTCACCACCAACACTAATATTTGTGCCATATATCTGAGCATTGGTTAAGTTGACATCTTGCATTGATGCACCTGTGACGTCGGCATGATAAATCACTGCGTTCGTCAGATTCACCTGATCAAGGTCAGCATTACGTAACAATGCATTTGTCAACACAACTCCAGTCAAATTTGCGCCGGATAAATCTGCACCAGATAAATCTGCACCTTCAAGATTTGTGGAAACCAAAGAAGCTCCACGCAAATTCGCATTCCGGAGATCTGCACCAATCAAGTGAAGGTTGCTTAAATTCTCGTTTGTTAAATCGCAACCTGCACATGCGCCAGTTGATAATAGTTGTCTAACATCAGCCGGATTACCTGCTTCGACAGGAGTGGCGATCGCCATTACCGAAGCACCAATCATCATCAATGTAAAAAACTTATTTTTCATAAAACTAGACCCCGAATTTGTACGACCCCAGTACACTCATGAGCTAGCCAACAACATGGGAAAATCCACTGATCTGATAGTGTGAAACAGCTGAAAACATTAGACCACTAATCACACCGTTGAATAGAGCATTCTTATGCTCTATTCAAATGAATCTCAATACAACATTTAGCTACGTGTAGCATCAAAAGAACAATTCTTTAGATACTCGAATGTACAAAGTGTCACTTTAAGTTGCAGCGATGACTAACTCCACACATTTATTATCATACAAATTTGCTGACTGAAACACTTCCCCCGGTTGGAGTATCTCAATTAATCAATATTTAACAAATGCTTAACGCTCGATGACTCTTGACCAGCCTTTTTCCAATTGAACTTGTTAATACCAATTCTTCAACTTAGCGCTCTAAAGCACTATTTATATCATCCATTTCGGAGGATGATATAAATGGCCTTCGTAACAGTTCAATTGGCTAATTCAAGAGCAAAACTGGTAAAGTTTCACTACACTCAAACCATCAGTTATTAAACATAGGACGTCAATCGCTCAGAAAAGTTCCTAATTTTTTGACATCGATTGGCAGAGCCTCTCAGTTCCACAGCAACATGCAACTGCATTGAGTAGAGAAGTAATATCGTTAGGCATGGCGCACCCCACACGACTGTGCTTAATTAGGATGCATGATGGTATGTTGCAATCCAAAATGTAGTGCGAAACATGGTGTAGGTTGCAGAGTACTCTATTAACAAGTGCTGTTTGATTTCCATTTTGCAGTTGACTGGCTACTCATCAAGCTGCCAAGGTTGCTTGAGAAACTCTTCATCCAAAATTCGCTTTGGCTTCAGCACCAGAACGACCTTACCCAATAGAGGCGTATCGATTAATTCTGCTGACCATACGACCTGCAACTGTCCATCCACATCGCATAGAAAATAGTGATCCGCACTCCACTCCCGTCGAGAACGATCAACAAGAATCAGAACATCTTCCGGATCGTCTGATAGCTCAATGGGTAGCTGACTCGTATTTCCCAAGACAGCCACTGGATCTTCAGCCGTAATGACTACCTGCCAACCCGGTAAAGGCACCCATGCTCCTGTGCCTGCAAATTTTACAATTTTGAACATGCCTTCGTCTTCAATGAGGGGAACCTCTTTGAAGGATGCGGTATCCAACGGTAGGCGTCCAGCTACGGGAATAATTCTGGGAATTTCTTCTTCTGTACTCATCCGGTAGAACGGAAGTGTAGGAGCCGGACGCGACTTGACGACCGTGAAATCCGTGAGCAGCTTTTCGATCATCTGACGAGCAGACGGGCTCTCCGCAAATCGTAACCCTTGAGCAATGAGTCGAGAACGGCTCTGCAAATCAGACTGCTGTCGCGCTAGCTTCCAATAGTGATAGGCGATCGCATCTCCAGGATGAACATTAAACTCAGAAAACCCATTGGGTGGAGTCGAGAGTCTTGAATACGCTTTGATTGCTTTGGCCAGTTCATGAGCATCGTCTGCATCAATGGCTTTTTCAGCAGCGAGCGTGGCAGCGGCGGCCCGTTCAGGTTGGGTCAG
>JBCBLF010000019.1:0-35512 GCA_038520475.1 Cyanobacteria bacterium J06627_8 | reverse complement strand
CAGCAGCGTTGATATTACTCAACAGAAACAAGCAGAAGCTGAACTTAGTCAGGCAAAGCAAGAGCTTGAACAAAAAGTAGACGAACGGACTGCGGCTCTGCGCGAATCTAATGACTATCTCATTGCCGAAATTGCAGAGCGAAAGCAAGCTGAAAACGCACTCATTGAAAATCGGCAACTGTTGCGCTCGATTATCGACTCTGTTCCTGCGATGATCAACGCCAGGGATACGGAGTCTCGCTACATCATCATGAATGCGTATCAAGCGAAGCTCTATGGCGTCACACCTGCTCAAGCGATTGGTCATCACGCTGGTGAGATGCTAGGTGAAGAATATGGAAACTACACAGCATCCCTTGACCAACAAGTGATCCGAAGCGGCAGCGCGTTGCCTTTCTTTGAAGAAGAATATTCTGACTTTCAGGGAACGCCTGGAACATGGCTGACCACTAAAGTCCCACTCAAAGACTTGAAAGGAGACGTTCGAGGGGTTGTCACCACATCAATTGACGTGACCCACCTCAAACAAACAGAAGAGGAACTTTCAGAAACACAGGGCCAGCTTGAAGCCATTCTTGACACGATCCCAGGGATCGTATCGTGGATCGACTGCAATCATCGATATCGAGGCGTCAACCATCAACTCGCCAATATGTTTGGGCTACAGCCTGCAGACTTCATTGGTAAAGACATCGGATTTTTGAACGCTAGCTCAGAGTTCAACGATTTTGTTCGCCACTTTTTCAATCGCCCAGACAACGAAGCCTTTCAAGAATTTCGAGCACGAGTCAATGATGAAGAGCGCGTCTATCTGATTGTCGTCCAAAAATACAACAACGGACAGGCAGCCTTTGCCGTAGGCATTGACATTACCGAGCGTCGCAGAGCAGAAGACCAACTCCAAGCTGCACTAGACGCAGTTCCAGGGATTGTTTCATGGATTAGCTCTGACTTGAAGTATCTCGGTGTCAATCGTCATCTTGCCCAGTTATTTAATCTGCCTCCCAAAGCATTTGTCGGACAAGACATCGGATTTCTCCACACGAGTCAGGAATTCAGCCAATTCATGACCGATCTCTTTACCAGCTCTTCACGAGAAGCCAGCCGAGAAATCACGGCATCAGTCAATGCAGCCAATCGGATATTTCTCATCATGGCTCAGAAATATGACAGCAATAAAGCTGCCTTTACGGTAGGCATTGACATTACTGAACAGCGCCAAGCCCAACAAGCCCTGATTGAAGCAGAAACGAAATACCGCACCATTTTTGAGAGTGTTGTTGAAGGGATCTTTCAAACGACGCCAGATGGGTACTATGAAAATGCCAATCCTGCGTTAGCCAAAATTTACGGCTATTCGTCAGTTGATGATTTGATGCTTAAGTTAACAAGCATCCAAAATCAGCTTTACGTGGACCCAGATCGGCGAGAAGAGTTTATCCGCACGCTTGATGAAGAGGATGAGATTTACGGATTTGAATCCCAGGTCTATCGGAAAGATGGCAGCCTCATCTGGATTTCCGAAAATGCTCGGGCAGTTCGAAATCCTGAGGGTAATGTCGCCTATTTCGAAGGAACCGTTGAAGATATCACCGAGCGCAAACATGCCGTAGAGGCCCTTCAACGAGCCAAGGCTGAGTTGGAAAGCAAAGTCATCGAGCGGACGCAAACTCTTCAAGAGCTCAATGAGCGCCTAGTCACCGAAATCACGAAACGCCGAAATACCGAGGAAGCGCTACGCACATCTGAAGCGGAACTCAGAGCCTTATTCTCTGCCATGACGGAGTACATTGCCGTTTTCGATGCGCAGGGCAATTATCGCCATGTTGTCTCCACCCATTCTGACCTGTTGTACAGCCCTGATATGACTCGCATCGGCAAGAGCGTCTACGACGTCTTGCCTCCTGATAAAGCCGCGATGTTCGTTATCTACATTCAGCGGGCGTTAAACACGAAGCAGACCATTACGCTTGAATACAGCCTACCTGTTCGTACACCTGGGAATAGCCATAGTCCCAATGGCCATAGTCCCAATAGTGAATTGATTGCCACATCAACAACCGAAGAAGCCTGGTATACGGCAAGCGTGTCACCAATGCCAGACAACTGCGTGATTTGGGTCGCTCGAGACATCACGGAGCGCCGCAAGGCTGAGTCAGCGTTACGAGAAGCAGAAGTTAAGTATCGAAGCATTTTTGAGAACGCGGTAGAAGGTATTTTTCAGACAACGGCCAGCGGCACCGTGCTTAGCGTTAACCCAGCGCTCGCCAAGATGTATGGCTATGCCTCACCTCAAGACCTCCAGAAGAACATCCAGAACGTTGCAGAGGTCTATGTTGATGCTAATCGTCGTAAGCATTTCACTGACTATCTAGAGCAACATGACTCAATTTCAGATTTTGAGTCTCAGGTGAAGCGTCGCGACGGAACGATTATTTGGGTTTCAGAAACAGCTCGTGCGGTACGCAATCAACAACATCAGCTCCAATACTATGAAGGCACCATTCAGGATGTGACGACCCGCAAACAAGCTGAGATTGCACTGAAGGCTGAGCAACATAAGTCAGAAGAGCTGCTGCTCAATATCTTGCCCCAGGCGATCGCCAACCAGCTGAAACAAAGTCCACAACTCATTGCAGATCGATTTGATGAAGCAACCATTCTATTTGCTGACATCGTAGATTTCACAGGATTTTCAGCTCAAACCTCTCCAACAGGCTTGGTCGACCTCTTAAACAACATCTTCTCTAGCTTTGATCGATTAGCCGAAAAGCATCACCTCGAAAAAATCAAAACTGTCGGAGATGCCTACATGGTTGTTGGTGGCGTACCGCTTCAGCAGTCTAACCACACAGAAGCGATCGCCAACTTAGCGCTTGACATGCGACGTATCATCCATGATTTCAAGCGAAATGATGGGCGACCTTTTCAGCTACGGATGGGCATCCATTCTGGTCCTGTCGTTGCAGGCGTTATTGGCATCAAAAAATTCATTTACGATCTCTGGGGCGACACCGTCAACGTTGCTAGCCGCATGGAATCCCAAGGTTTACCCGACCACATTCAGGTAACGCAGACGGTTTATGAACAGCTGAAAGATCGCTATGTTCTCAAGCCTCGTGGAGAGATTGACGTCAAGGGTCGTGGAGCAATGAATAGCTATTGGCTCGAAGGGCGGCAATAGCTATTCATTGCTCCACGGCATCCAAAGGAAAAACCCGTAATCCTTAGGTACTTTTATGCCTTCGTCGCTTGAATCACCTGAAGACTGCCCCCCGCAAAGAGACGAGATGATTGGACGTGAAATCCTTGTTTAGTTAGCAATGATGCTGTGTCGGTTTGAATAAATCGCCACGCTGTTTCGGTTTCGAATAACCACATAAACAGCGCTAAACCCGGCCAAAACACTACATTCTTCGGTTTATGCAAATCCACAAACGTAAAACAACCGCCAGGTTTAAGCACTCGATACACTTCAGCGACGATTTTCTGAAGCTGGTCAGCCGTCATTTCATGGAGGGCAACGCTGGTGTGGGCTACATCAAATTGCTCATCTGGTAATGGCATTGATTCTGCCCAACCTTTAACGTAGTCGGCCTCTGGAACGTTCTGTTTCGCGCGCCCGATTGACTTTGGAGATGCGTCTAAGCCAACCACGTAATGCGATCGCCTAACCAAAAACTGCGTCGCTTGTCCACTACCACAACACAAATCCAGAATCCGAGTTTCGGGCTTAATATCAAGCCCCTCTAATGCCAATTGCCGAAATCTTTCTTCTCCACCGACCGACAGCGCACTCAGTCGAGCGATCGCATCGTACAACCACTGATACTGATAGCTCCATGTTCGTAAAATCGTTGCCAAGATCCCTTCTCAACTCGCTCCATCACGCAGTGTGCATTAACTAGGCAGGATGTTGTAAACCACAACATCGCTTTTGCACGTCAGGCAATTGCACACGTCTACCTGTATTGTGACAGACGACCTGTTTCTATGCTGCCACCTCCTGAGCTGCCACCTCCTGAATCAGATTTGAAATACGTTCACGCCACATGAAACGGCAAACTAACACCCCATTTTTGTAAAGCAGGTGTAACAACTCTTTTCCATAAACAGGACAAAACTAAGAAAATCCTTCACGATATATGTGTATAAAAATGTTGAGCTTCTTTCTAAGGGATTCGGGTGCTTGCAATACACTCCTTAATTAGCTTTTGCTGTCGTCATGACCAAGATGTACTGGCAGTTCAAGCTCACTTCAATCGTCACAGTATGGTTTAGAGGTTGTCATGGGTTTTTTCGAATTTCTAATCCAACGTGAGGGCGATCGCTCGTGGCTTCCTATTGAATCATCGGAAGTGGAAATTCTTGAAGGCCGCTATCGAATCATGGGGCGATCGCCCCAATCGCATTGTTCAGTCAATATCCGCATTAGCTATCTCGACTTAGAGTCAGCGCCGCCCCGCCGCAAAACGCACAAACGTGCAAGTCAGACCAATGCGCAAGGGTTAGTTGCGGTGATGCCGTTTACTGTCCTCCGCAATGGTAAATGGGGAATTCAATGTACGCTGCACCCCTCTCCAGACAATGACACCTTGGATCGACCGACCGATCCATACCAACGACAGATCCAGCTTCAAGTCCTTGAAGATACAGCCCACCATGTCGAAGATTTTGAGCCTGAGTATGTTTCGGTTGCTCCAGATGAGTTGGTCAACGACCTGCCGACCCGTTCAACTCATGACCACCACGAGCTACAGCATGACTCCGTTGAGCCGTCATCTGTAGAAGATCCGGCTACCCCTCCGGTCACAGTCGCGTCTACAGACTCTATCGAGTCAATCTTTGCCGACCCCAACGCCGTCTCTTCGTCCGTTAACCATCATCAAACTGACGACAACACCACAAATCTAGAAACGACATCACGAACAGATGCTGAACCAGAAGGTATGGCGGATTTTGTTGAAGTCAGTGATGCAGTGCCAGATAATCTAGAAGCCGATATATCCGACCCACCAACAGAACCTGTCGTCTCTCAATCTTCGTCCGCTGATTCGATCGAGTCACTGCTGGAGTCGCTTGACCTTGATCAGGCATCGACTGCATTCGAGTCTGAATCTGAGAGTATATCCCTGTCTGGCGATTCAGTCCCAGCAGCAACCCCAGATACCGTCGAAATTTCAGACTTAGTTGATGATTTGCGCTCACGTGAAGAGTCCGTTGATCAAACGCAAGAGACGCCTCAACAATTCCTATCAGATGATGTGGCAGATTCGCCACAGTCAGAGCTTCCGAGCGACCTTCCCATCGAGCTTGAAACCTTATCACCCGATATTCGTGACGACATCGCAAATGTGTTTCAAACCGTAGATGCGATCGCCGAAGACATTCTCGCATCAATGGGACAACAGTTTAATCCAACATCCTCAGCCTCCTCAGAAGCTGACTCATCTCAACAACCCGATGGAGAAACCAATTCACTGCCTCTCGATGAAGCATCCACCGATGCATCAATCCTCTCCCATCGTGATGAACCGCTGGTTGATGACCTCCTAACCTCGTTGGAAATGGTTGTGCCCAACGAATCAGAATCCGACGACGATGAGTTATTTACGCTACCCGATGAGGATTTACCGATTCTGAGTGAGACCAGCTCAGGCCAACAAAGTTGGATCACACCGTCCAATGACAGTCAAACTCTCCAACTCCATTTGGACTATGATGCATGGACACTTGAGAGCGATCGCTCCCTCATTCTGAATGGTGCAATTCAAGTTATCGATGATGAACTTGACGACGCGATCGCTTCAACAGACGAAGTGCTTGGATCCGTATCCTTAACGGTACACCTGACAGACCCGCAATCCGGCGATCGCCTGAGCAGCACTGCCCATGACATTACACTCTCAGCACACGCCCGGACACCATTTAGCCTTTCAATTCAACCTATTCAGCCAACACAAGCAACGGTTATCTTAGGCGAAGTATTGCTACATGCGGCTGATCCCGCAACCACCCAGCCGAGCGCCAATCAAACGTTTGTGGTGACAACAATCGAAGCTGCCATCACAAATACTGAAGGGTCAAGTCCTGACGTGCCGACCACGAATGCGCAACTTCCAGATGAACCCGCTCCTCTTGAAACACCGCAAGCAACCATTGCCTCGGAGACAACGCCCAGCTCGGAGACAACACCTAGCATTGATACACCCAAACAGTCTCTTCAACCACAGCTGCCTAATTTTGCTTCTTCTTCAACGCTGTCAACAAGCACTCCATCATCTAGAGACGAACGGGCGATCGCACAAGAAACAAGCGAGTCGCCATCGTTTCTTATCTCAGAGCCATCATCATCCCCACAGCAACAATCCACAGATGATTCAACGGAAGCACCACGCACGAATGGCGATCGGCCTCCCCTTGACCTACCAGATTTTGTCAAAAGCCCAACAAGCCTAGCGTCTAGTATTCTTGGTCTAGCTGGACTACCAACAGACTCCCTTGATTCTGATTCTGAGCAGTTACTCGCTTCAGCAAACTCGACACCGAGCCTTAATCAAGTCGATGAGCAGACCTTGGAAGATGATAGTGCAGAGGGTCAAGTGTTGGACTCTACAGCGGATCAGGCCATTACGGATCAGACCATTGAAGCACCAGAAAATAGCGCAGAACAGAACTCCAATGAGGAAGCAGATGATGCGGACAGCAACATCCTAGGCGATCTGCTATCCAGTCTTTCTGCTGTAGACGACGAAATAGAGTCACTGGAAGAGGAAGAGTCTGTAGCAGAGGTTCAGGATTACTCTCCTTCCCCTCTGCTCGATGAAACAAGTACTGAATTCGTCGACAATCCACCTCGACAGGCAACTGTCAGCGATCTTGAATACGCTGCCCGACTAACCCATGAGCAAATCACAGACTCTCAACGAGTGGCCTATGATGACATCGATCCGTTCGATTTGCTCGATGACGACAACGACGCCTTTGATGCTGACCCTCCTTATCAGAGTTCCACAAACCTTGCTCAGCAGTACATTCCCGACTATTCAGATGATCCAGATCCCTTTGGCGAATCAGCAAGCACTCTATTCGATGAAAACGAATCAATTGATGAGGGTGACGATCAGGCAGAGCACGTCGATCGCCTTGCCGATGAGGTACTAGAAGGGGACACCTTAGCAAGTGACGATAGTGAACCGATCACTTCATCCACAGCGCTCACTGATGAGGAAGCCATCGCTCAAGCATTCACAACGCAAGAATCCATTGCACAGCCGAATCAAGCATCCCAAGAACAAGATGCCATCGCCGATGACGATCCATGGCACGAAACCGATCGGGATGAACAGGCGATCATCGCCTCATCTGTGGCTCCAACGACACATCCACTTCATTCGTCAACGACGTCTCCTACACTCTCATCCCTTGATGAACTGCCATCTCTCAATCTCGTCGGCAGGGTGGCGACGCCTCAACAGGAGACCGTAGAGCAGCCGAGAGAACCCCTGCCTCTTTACTCGGTATTGCCAGATGATATTGACGTACCCACTCCTACCATCGAGTGTTTCGATAATGAACTCATTGCAGGTCAGTCTTTTTACATTACTGTTACGTTGCCAAGGCTAGGCCCTCGAATCTTCGTGAAGCTTTGGGTTCAAGATCGACATACCCGTACCCTGCTGGATGGCCCCCGCTGGTTAGCCGATTTTGTTAGCCTCGATGACCAAAACGTGATGCAAGCAAAAACCCAGCTCACCATTCCCCTAGGAGCAATGGAAGTCCGCCTCGAGGCGATCGCGATGGAAATGATGACGCAGAGAGAAAGCCATAAGGTCTCTTTAGATAAGTCGGTCCTCCCTCCCGATATGCCCTTCTTTTCAATTGATGATCCGTTGGATGATTGGACCTGACGCGACGTACCGCACTATCAAGGACTGACGCCTTTCATCCAAAATCTCAGCGAGCTGCGCCCGCGAAAAAACCGTGCAACTGCTCAATCCTATGGATATCAAACTGGCACAAACACCATTCGCGGACGTAGGAGCATCAATGGAGACTGAGCGTCGATAGAATCTCCATTGGGTTGACTGCACGTTAATGATTCAGGTGAGGCTAATTTCGATTCCATCGCTGGCTCCATCTCTTCAGGCATTGGGAGATATTCGCCAATGCCGAGGAACCGCTCGCCTGACTCATACACACGAACGATAGTCGATTGAGTGTTTGGACCTGCGTCCAGAGATAATTCTGACTCTATCGCTACCACAGGAGGATAGTCGGACATGGGAACTTTCTGCCCCATCCGCCACCGACGGGCGATCGCATCGGGTAGATGAACAGGAGGTAAATGCGTCAGTGCGGCATCGGGCATCATTGGCAAAAACTCCTGATGCTGAATTTGGTGTTCAAGCTCGTCAAGGGTGATGCTGTTTGACAGATGAAATCCACTGCTCTCTGTCCGTTCCAGAAATGCAAGCGTTGCACCTGTCCCAACGCATTCTCCCAAGTCACGGGCGATCGCTCGAATATACGTACCGCTGCCACAGGCGATCGCCACCTCTAATTGCGGATGTCGTCCAGGGTGCCAAGCCAGCGTCGTTATGTCATTCACCTGAACCGTTCGCACTGGGACATCGACCGCTTTGCCTTGACGAGCCAACTCATAAAGCCGCTTTCCATCTACCTGGATGGCACTATAGCTGGGAGGGATTTGTTGAATGGTGCCATGAAATCTTGGGAGATGGCCAATCACCTCTGATTCTCGCAAAAGGGATGCATCACGCTCAGCCACAATATCGCCGTCGAGATCATCAGTTGCTGTTCGAATGCCAAATCGAATCACAGCGCGATAGGCTTTATCGCCCCTCAAAAACTGGAGCAATCGTGTAGCACGGCCAATGGCAATCGGCAAAACACCAACCGCAGCCGGATCAAGCGTCCCCGCATGCCCGACCTTTTTTTGCCGCAGAAGCCGACGCACTTTCGCAACGCAATCATGGGAAGTCCATGCTTGCGACTTATTGAGGTTGATAAATCCGTCCACTGCTTACCACTGCTCTAACGTACGCCCAATTCAGTAGTATAGTCAGGACTTACGCATTTCATGCGATGTCTTGACTATTCAGATCGTTGTTTCGCTGGTTGCGCCCGGGAAGCAACAGTCAACTCATGAGTTCTAATCGCTTTGCAGAATAGGTGTAGAACGGCTGCATCGCGAAAGTTCTACACCTGTTGGATTATCGGAATTTCAGTCTCATTCTTCAGATGTCAATGCAATCAGTGACGTATCTTTCACAAGCTGTGTAATTTGATCAGAATTCAAGAAATCAACAATGCTCAGCGGCAAGGGTTGACGGCTTAGGCTGCTCACATAGGTTGGAGACAAATAACGCTGATAGCTCGCGTTCCCCCTCAAGTGAGTTTCTAAAAACGCCAAACTCATCGCTCTTGTGTAGGTCTGAGCCAGCTGCGGAGATGGACCAACAATCGTCTCAGGCAGTGCCACATCTGCACCTGAAACACTAGAAGGGCCAATCGTGGAAAAATGAGTCGCCCCTCGCATTAGCACCAAATATTTATCACTGACATTGAGCCATGAAAACGGAAAGATTTGCTCAAAGAGGGTTGGTGCAACGAGATCAGCGCTGGAGGTCATGATGAGGGTTGGAACATCGACCTGACTAAAGCCCTCGCGTCCAAAGACCGTGCTACCAATGGGATTAATGGCAACGACAGCTTTAACGCGATCATCTTGTAGACTCAGCAGATTCGACGTCACCTGATCGCCTAAATCCAGCGACGCAGCTCGACACTGAAGGAGTAGTGACAAGTTGAGCGTCTCACGACGGAGACCGTCTTGCGTACAATCAATCGCCAATCGATCAAAATTGATGGCTGCTCCACCAAGACTTAAGGCTGTGTATCCACCAAAAGACTGTCCAATGACAGCAACTTGCTCTGTATCCATGCGATCGCCCAGCCCCGGATTCGCCTCAGCCCAACGAGTCAGCTCATTCAACATAAAGCTGATGTCCTCGGAGCGATTAATGAATTCACCAGGTTCTGCAATCTGATCAGAGGCTCCTTCAAACAAAGCCTGAACATAATCTGCATTACTGCCTGGGTGCTCAGGTGAAGCCACTGCAAACCCATGAGAAGCCAAATGCAATGCCAAATAGCGATAGCTCGTGCGGTCGGACCCTAAGCCATGGGAAATCACAACCAATGGCGCAGGGACGTCAGTCTCGGGAATGTATAGATCAACGTCAAACATGCGATCGCGCGCAACATCCTCTAGGCTCAACGTATCAGTATCCCAAAGGTAGGGACCCAGCCGTTCAGGTGCACCAACACCAATTTGGGCAAAATCACGAGCGGCAATGTTGCCGACTTCCTTGCTAAATTGCGTTTCGATCAGCGACAGCGCATTCGACGTCACATTAATCAACTGATCGAGTTCGCGGACAATTTCAAGCCCTCGATCAATATCAATGACAATACTCTCAGTCGGGAACGCTTTCAGAAAACTAATTGGTGTTAACCCACCCTCTTTACCAGAAGCAAGAATCAGCGACGCTCGAAGAGCATAGAAGCCAGAGTTTGAGCGAGTTCGGATGATATTACCCAAGCGATTGAGAATCGCCTCTCCCTGGTCGGTATATAAGAAATTTGCGAGCGCAACTTGCTCAATATCAACAGACGATTGAAGCGTTCGACGAACAGCGACAAGTTCGTCATCCGATAGTCGTCTGGTGTAAACTTCCAGGTCCGACTCAATTCGACCCTCGTTTGCAAATGTTTCGAGCGAGTCGACTGAAACACTGACCTGAATCGGACCAAACAGCACACGAATCTGATCTGCTGACAAGGCTGGAGTCGCAACAGCCAACAGGCCACCCATACTCAAGCCAAAACCCACAACTCCTTGAAGAATGGACTTAAGTAATGGTCTGACTCTTGTGCCAATAGTGAATGTGCTTTCTCTGGTTCCGTTCTGACTCCGAAACTCAGAAATAACGATGTCAGTAATTCGATCGTGAGCTTGAGGCATCATAAAACGTGGCTCTATCGTTGAGGCCGATAACGGGTAAAAAAGACGTGAACACAATCATTTGAACAATACACCCGAGACTAAAACAAGACATCTGCAAGTCCTTTAGATCTAGCGCACATGTTTGGTAGACGACCAGCGCCGCTGTCACCTTTTTATGTGTACAGACGTCTTCGCTAAATTTCAATGTGTTCAATGAGTTGAACCAAAAAGAACGATACAGATTGAATCAACCCAAAAGTTTTTTAAGCAAACTTCCTACATATAACCTATACCAACACTCTTATGTCCAACATCAACCGATAAGGCTAGTTTCAATCGGGTGATGGGCGTTAGATGACTCATAGATGAGCCCTACACCATCCCATGAAACCAACGATTAAGGTCGCAGCATCTGATTTCAATGATGGGTTGTGATGAGCAACGCTACGATCGCCCTTCCACTAATGCTAAGAGCTGGACTTCTGACAATTGTGGAATACCAAGCTGTTCAGCCTTTGCCTGTTTAGAACCTGCATCTTCACCCACGACAACATAATCGGTCTTTTTACTAACCGATCCGGTGACTTTACCCCCAGCCTGTTGAATCAGATCCTTCGCTTCATCGCGCTTCAAGTTGGGTAACGTTCCAGTCAAGACAAACGTTTTTCCGGCGATCGCTTCATTTTGTTGCTCAGCTTGTTGAACGGAGGCTGCTCCTGCAAATTGCAATCCTGCATCCTTTAAGCGTTGAATGAGCGTCTGATTGGCTGGCACTTGGAACCACTGATACACCGACTGAGCAATTTCAGGTCCAATTCCGTAGACCGTTTCAATAGTCTCAGGCATAGCAGATTGGAGAGCCTCAACGGTGGTGAAATGCTCGGCTAATAGCTGAGCATTCACACTACCCACATGTCGGATACCTAGTCCAAACAAAACCCGGCTCCAGGGCTGTTGCTTAGATATTTCTAGAGCATCAAGCAAATTTTGAGCCGACTTTTTGCCCATCCGCTCCACCTGAATCAGATCGTCCTCGGTCAACGTATATAAATCAGCAACCGTCTGAATGAGATCCCGTGACAGAAACTGATCAACCCATTTTTCCCCTAGGCCATTGATATCTAAGGCACCTCGGCTTGCCCAATGCACTAGGGCTCCTTTCAAAATCGCCGGGCAGGACCGATTGATGCAGCGGGTCACGGCTTCGTCCTCAGGTTGCACCACCGGCTGCCCACACACGGGACATTCTGTCGGAAACGGATAAGGTTGCGTCCCATCAGGTCGGAGTTCCTTCAGCACACGCACCACTTCAGGGATAATTTCCCCAGCTTTGCGGACAATCACGGTATCGCCAACCCGAATATCGAGTTCTGCGATGAAGTCTCGGTTGTGGAGGGTTGCTCGCGATACGGTTGTCCCTGCGAGCTGAACGGGACGTAGTTCAGCCAGAGGAGTGACGGCGCCCGTGCGCCCGACATTGACACTGATGTTTTCGACAAGGGTTGGCGATTCTTCAGCGGGATATTTGAGGGCGATCGCCCAACGCGGAAACTTTTGGGTGAATCCCAACGTTTGCTGGAGCGCAAAACTGTTAATCTTCACCACCACTCCATCAGTGAGATAAGGCAAATCATGGCGATCGCTTGACCAGTCTTCATAAAACGCAACAACGTCATCAATAGACTCGCATAGCCGACGGTTAGGATTCACGCGAAACCCAATGGAATGCAATTGCTCAAGGCTGTCCCACTGGTTATCAGTCGCGATCGATCGATCGTTATCCTCAGGGAACAAAGCGGTGTAGGCAAAGAAATCTAACCGGCGCTTCGCAACTACACGAGAATCTAGCTGTCTCAAGGTTCCAGCCGCCGCATTTCGAGGATTTGCAAATAGAGGGTCTCCAGCCGTCGCACGCTCATCATTAATCTGTTCAAAAACATCCAACGGCAGAAATGCCTCTCCACGTATTTCCAAACGTTTAGGAGGAGCAGCCCAATCAAGCCGGAGCGGAATCGTTCGAATGGTGCGTACATTCTGGGTAATGTCTTCTCCTTCGATGCCATTGCCTCGTGTAGCACCTCGAACGAGCAGACCGTCTTCATAGGTCAACGCCAGCGCCGAACCATCAATCTTAAGCTCACAGACATACTGAACAGAGTCAGGAATATCACCGTCTGCGGCCCGCTGCCACCGCTGTTCCCAAGCCTTGAGTTCATCTTGGTTAAACGCATTTTCAAGGCTATACAACGGAATATGATGACGGACCGAGGTGAACTGAGTCGCAGGTTTTTCACCAACGCGCTGAGTCGGACTGTCAGCCGTGATTAATTCAGGGTGCTGCTCTTCCAGAGTTTGCAGCTCTCGATAAAGCTGGTCGTAAACCGCATCTTCCAGAGTTGGAGAATCCAGCACATGATACTCATAACTCGCACGCTGCAGAAGATTGCGTAGTTCTTGTGCTCGTTGAGATAAATCTGACGACTCTGGCGGCATTGATGGGTTACGTTCCTTAGACATGGGCTGCACGGATTAGCGTAATCACACGACTCAGCAAAGTCAACGAAGGAAGACAGGTTTTGAACGCACATCACACGACCAAAACCTGTCTTCCTTCATTGATGTGAAAGGTTAGTGCTCTAGTCGCAGCGCTAACCCTTAATTTCTATAGCGTTATCAAGCTTTGAGCGATGCTTATTCTTGCACTACAACGCTCGCTATGCCGATGACTCCAGCTACTCAGTCTTATCCGTTGACGTGCGGGTAGAACTAACAATGGCCCGCACAGTTAAGGTATAGCTGCCTCGGCCAGTACTATCAAACGCGTTGGCGATCGCCAAATATGTTCCATTGCTGGGCAAGATAGTCGTGAACGATGAGTCAGAGTCAGAGTCACTGACATCATCATTCTCATTCAAAATTCGCTGATCTGGGCTCACTAAGATTAGATACGTATCAAAATCATTGCTCTCTAACGTAACGATGACAGGCTGCCCCACGCGCCCTTCAAAGGCATGTTCGTCATACAAACTTTGATCAGAGGGCAAAAGTTCATCTCCGCTCTCTAATGTCCCAGTGACTTGAAGAATAATATCGGTCGAACCCAGTGGTGGTGGATTTGATACAGGCGGAACTTTTTCAGGCACCACTGACGGCTCGGCCTCATCGAGAACGGCCTGCTTTACAGGTTGAGCTGGGTCATGATCAGCATCCGAAGCAACCGACATCTCCTCAGTCAATGCCTCAACCTGATCAAGCTCAGAAAACGCGCGAACAGAAAACGCTACGGGGCGATCGCTATCTAAGCGATCGCCCGCGAATGGTGGCTGCTGATATCGAAATAGATGAGAGGAAATGCCCTTAGACAACGCTGTATCAGCGTACGATTGCTCGTGCAGTTGCCAGTACAGGAGAAATCCCCCCACCCCAATCAGAGGCATCAAAAATCGAGCAATGGAGCGGAGGGTTTTGAGCGACATAGCTAAAAAAACTCTGGAGCAACATGATTTAAACGTGACGATCTGATGCACTCATACACAATCCAGCTTGGTCATTTCCCAATCTTTTTACAATGTCACTGCACTACACAGATTCAAAAGTATAAAGCGTTGCGCAACTCAGTTACGCACTGCCATAAAACTGGGTTCAATATGGATTTGGTGTCCCTGAAAGTGCTCTCTTCATATCATCTACATTCCTAGATATCCCATAAGATTTATATTCTCTACAGCCGATAGGCTAGGTCTGTTAGCTAGAAACACAACTTAGTAACGTTACATAACATGAACATGGACGATTCGTGGCCCAGCACGAACCGTCCATGTTTAGACCTGACTGTCTTGTTCCGTTGGGACAAGACAGTCAGCCATTTAGCTATGCGCCTGGGAACTGAGTGATACCCGGTGTCCGAGCACCTAGATTGCAAAAACTACACTTCAAAGGCTATGGATTTACAACCTGTGTTTTCCACTGATTGACATCGATCAATTCATAAATGTGTCGATTCTGGGGCTCGCCCCTCAGCTCTAGATGGTCAACACGATTCGGCGATAGGAGCAATACTGAAAATTGAGGCAAGGGCTCATCGGGAGAGGGAAGTTCAACCTCAAACTCATCGCTCACCGATCGGCGATGCCCGGGAAAAGGCCAAGCAAATTGCGTTCGTGCATTGTCTGAAAGGTTGTGCCAAATCTGCTTTCGACTCTCTAGCTCATCCCTGCTTGTCGATCCCTCGGTAATCAGCGTAATCTGTCCGGTAATACGGAATTGCTCTCGCGTTTTTGAAAAGTACCAACAAATTTCTCCCCAGTGCTGATGATGAATCTGGGCGATTTTCTCACTCCGTTGATCTGTCACAACTTGTATATCGCCACCGTCTGAAAATCCTCGAAACACGACAGTTCGGTTTCTTGGTTTTCCGTCTGACTGAACAGTCGCAAGTTGAAAGTAGCGAGCCTCAGGTAATGAACGATTGCGATGTAGGGCACGAGAAAGAAGAGATCGCCATGGCGCAAGTGTCTCTACCATCCCCACGTTCCTGCGCCACCCTTGAAGGGACCAACAATCTTAGACGTGATCCAGCCTCCATAAAAATCTCCGGCTTGAGCCTGAACTTGCTCACCATCTATATAACAGGCATCCATCTGACTGGGATAAACTGCAATATAATCTTTGATGCTCGTAAAAGCAGGCGTTGGATTGGGGTAATACCACGCTGCGTTCGGCAATTGGCGATCGCCCACTTGAATGGTGTAGTAAGCAGCTTGGCCTTTCCATTCGCAATAGGTGCTTCGCTGAGTCTTTGTAAAGTATTTCAGCTGAACATCTGACAAAGGAATGTAGTACACAGGCGGATGGCTGGTTTCGAGCACCCGTTTAGCCTCTGTTGTCTCAGCCAACACCACCCCATTGAAGACAACTTTAATCTGCTGACTCGAGTCTTCGAGGCGAGGAGGGCGCGGATAATCCCACACAGATTCTTGCCCTGGGCCGGGTTCAATTCGTTTGATGCTCACACTAAACTCCTAAACACTGAGCTTTTTGTATTGTGCAATCAAAACTGGATGGAATGCCAGTCGTTTCAGCATTCCCAATCCTATCAATCATCAAATCACCACTAGCCCCACGGAACCGTTACCGGAGCAATATCGCTGTAATCAGAATCTGATTTCGATGATTGAGAACGAGCACGAAGCGCCGTCGGCTGCTGTCGAGCATCTGTCCGCTGTTCAACGGCCTGCTGCTCTTTGGCCTCGTTGAGAGATTGATTGAGAGTCCGAATCCGGCGCGATAGCAAGCGAATAACGTTAACTGCAATGCTAGGCATTTCATCAATCGCTTCATACAGCTGTTGCTGAGTCAGCAATAAACACTCGCAGCGCTCCAGTGTGGTTACCGACGCAGAACGCGGCTCCGCATCAATCACTGCCATTTCGCCAAAGCAGCTACCTTCCCCCAATTCAACAATGGTGCGATCGCCAATGTGAACAACCACGCTTCCAGACACGACGATATACAGTGATTCTCCCTTTTCTCCCTGGCGAAAGATGGTGTGATTCTGAGGAAAATCAAGCTCTTCCATCACCGATGCCAATCGAATCAAAAAATCATCTCGAAGCTCTTCAAACAAAGGTACTTTGCGAACGAATAAAAGCCGTTGAAGCTGATTGAGCATGATGTTCTGCTAAGACGAAAAGGAGATTAAAGAGGAGTCATTCAAATAGAATACTGGGCCTCAATCGCAAGCGGATTTTATCCTAAACGGTTATCCGCACTCACATTCAAAGCGATACCCATGAAAATGGCAAATATCCGATGACATAGACTCATGCAATGCTTAAACAGCCGATCCGTAATCATCTCATCAATCGCGGATGGTTCCATCTGGCATCGTTGCATTGCTAAGATTGGCTTCTCCAAGATTGGCTCCTCGGAGATTAGCATCAGTCAGATTGGCTCCACTGAGATTTGTGTCCCTAAGATTTAACCCGCTCAGGGTCGCACTGACTAGTTTTGCACCTAACAGGTTCGTCCCACTAAACCATGCACCAATCATTAGGGAGTTGCTTAAGTTAGCGCGATTAAGTCGGGCACCTCGCAGATCAACGTTCGTTAGGTCAGCACCATTCAGCTCTGCTCCGATCAGCCGTGCTTCGCTGAGCACTGCACCTGTAAAGTCAGTATCACTCAGCTTGGCCCGTCCCAGATCAGCACGACTGAGATCGGCTTCTGTCAAATCGGCCCCAGCGAGATTGGCTCGATTCAAATCAGTACCAATTAAAATCGCACGAACTAACCGTGTTCGAGTGAGGTTCGCAGATGTCAGATCTGAACGCTTCAGCACAGCTTCATTTAAATCAGCCTCGGTAAAATCAGCCCCACTCAGATAGGTCCCCAGTAAATTGGCTCGATAAAGATTGGCGTAACTTAAATCGGCATCTTTCAGATCAACACCACTTAAGTTTGCATTTACCAGGCTCGCACGCGATAAGTTCGCAAAATCGAGATCAGCTCCAATCAACGATGCACGGTCAAGATTGGCAGACTTCAAATTAATCGAACGGAGAGATATCTGATTTAAATCAGCATCAGATAAGTCTGGTACAGCGTCAGGTTCGGCATTTCTCCATTGATTCCAGGCATCCACTCCTTCCTTCAATCGAGAGAGATGATCCTCATTTGCCATAACAAATCCCCGCTAGAAATTAATTAAATGTCGACCCGTGCTAAGGCTCAATCCTTTTTTATCGCAACAGAGTCAATTTTTATTCTGTCTTTCAAGTAATCAGTTTTTATAAAATATGGCATCAACATTAACAAAAGGGCGATCGTCTCACCATTCATCATGTTGCCCCAGCTTCATCTTAATTGCCTAGTCATACACATCACTAAACCACATTCCACTTAACCAACCATTGTAAGCAAGACCCTAGACTTCGAAAGCCGTAACTTTTCTAGATTTTCAGTCCATTACCCACGATGGACTCATTCAACGATTAAATGGTCGAACCTTGATGGGGCAGAAGTGTCCGATTTGGAGCTGTTTTCAAATCGTCCCGATGGGCGATCGCCCAAAATCGATAGTCTGCCAGCAGCTGATGCATTAGTCGCTGTTTAACCGTTGCGAGTACACCCAACAGCACCTTATCTCCAGTCGATTCAACAATCGGGCGCGGCGTCAACGCGAGAGGAAGAGGAACGTCAACTGTCACCTGCAAATCTGCACGACCAACTAAATGCGTTTTTCCCTGCACCGTAATTGGAGACAAAATGCCTTTCAGCACCAAGTCGAATCGCTGATTAATAAAATCGACCCCTTTAATATCACATTTGACTGATTCGAGGGCGATCGAGCCGTCCTGCTCAGCCCATAGCTTCATATCAACAGTTGGCTGAATCTTCAACATCATGAAGCCCAACGGCCGCATCTTAAGACGAAAGACATTATCTCCCAGGAACTCAATGCGTTTAGGATCTGCTAGTGCGTTGATAATACGTTGAGGTTGACGCAAGTAGTGCTGAATCGGCACTATTTCCTCGGATACGGTAATATCAACTGTTTGATAAGCCTTAAAACGTGAAAGCATGAATCGTGCAACTATCGTTTGCTCTTCTTTATCCAAGTTAACAAGTCTTCCGAGAAAGTACTCTTGCTAAATAAAGAGACGTTGTTTAGCTAGTATACGTCGCTACTTACATATTCAGCGTAAAGATAAAAACATGGCCCTTGCACTTGCCTTCCTCGGTCCAGCAGGAACCTACTCCGACATTGCTTCTCTTGCCTGTGCTAAGAGATGGAAAACCACTGGCAATAAGATTTTGGAGCGATATCCCTATCCAAGCATTCCTCAAACTCTTAAATCGGTAAAAGACGGAGAAGCACAATATGCAATCGTCCCGGTAGAAAATTCAACAGAAGGTAGCGTCACCATTACGCTCGACATGCTCTGGCAGCTTCATGGATTGTACATCCAACAAGCCTGGACATTACCCATTTCCCATGCGCTCATCTCCCATGCGAATGGAGTGGACACGATTCAATCGGTCTATTCCCATCCTCAAGCATTAGCTCAATGCCAAGAGTGGTTAGAAGTTAACTTGCCGAATGCAACCCAAATCCCAACACGCTCTACAACGGAGGCCCTGCAACACGTGAATCAGCCGTCCGTCGGGGCGATCGCCTCTCGTCATGCGGCACAGTTATACAACGTGCCTGTATTGGCTTACCCCATCAACGACAGAAAAGATAACTGCACGCGGTTCTGGGTGGTCGGACTGAATGAATCATTCGTTGGAACTCATACTTCTCTAGCCATAAGCCTTCCAGCCAATGTTCCTGGAGCGTTGCTCAAGCCATTAGAAATTTTTGCCCGTCGAGGCATCAACCTGAGTCGCATTGAGTCGCGACCAACCAAGCGATCGCTCGGTGAATACATTTTCTTCCTCGACATTGAAGCAGACTTATCAAATGATCTGGTGATGTCTGCCCTTGACGAACTCCGTCCACATACGGAGACCCTTAAGACACTTGGCAGCTATTCAATTTTTCATGCAGAAGATTTCGTGTCTCTTTAGTGCTGAGACTGCACTTGAGGATGATACTCAATCAGCACTTTCTTAGGGCAACGCATCTTTCAGTGCGGTTCGTGCAGCCAGGTGACTCCGGGTAGACGACAAAATCTCTGCCTCACGCTCCAGACGCCGCTCTGTATTTTGCATTTCCAACAAAACTTGTTGCTCAGATGCAACACCATACAGATTGTGAGCAATCCAATACGACAAATCAATCGGAGAATCAGGGACGTCATCGGGCAGCTCAATCGTCTGCCCAGTCAGCTTAGATGATAGGTGAACCACATCTTGCAAAAGCTGACTCACTTCTGTTGAAAGCCCGGTTAGGTCTCGCTCAGTGGGCTCATCTTCAATCCACTCCACCAAACCAACGTAGTAAGGCTTTTCACGAACAAATTCTAGGACTCTAAAGCGTTGCTGCCCCATGGTCATAATGTCCATTCGATCATCCGGTAGTCGATGGTAATGGACAAGCTCCGCGCAACAGCCCACAGAGGCAACTTTTCCCTCATTTGGATCAACCATGAGCACCCCAAATCGGCGATCGCTCTGAAGAATGGTGTTCATCATGATCCGATAGCGAAACTCAAAGACGTGAAGTGGGAGAGGGCGTCCTGGAAAAAGAACAACCTCAGGAAGAGGAAAAAGCGGTAACTCTCGCACAGCAACAGAAGAAGGAAACACCATACAGAAACTAATATCCTACCTACGACGTGGATCGTTGTACTCGCGAAGCATGTATAAATTGTTCAGTGGCTCCGTAAGTCTAACGGGCCGATGAATTATTGAATTACGTCCTAGTGTATCGCATGCACTAAGGCGATGCGTCCAATTCAAAACAAGACATGGCGCGCAAAAGCAAAGCTTTCATGTGGGTTGAGTCAAGCAGTTGGGAGCGGGTGATTGACCATGCCCTCCAACTCATCAGTTGTAAAACCTGTCGCCCCTGTAGTGATTGGGTAAGCGCTTATCACGTAGCACAAATTCTGCCAAGGAAACACTACTCCTAATGGGACAGGCTCCTCGCATCTGGGTACAGGCTCCCTCGCATCGTGAAAACTCTCTAAACCACGATTATTGAATGTTCAGCCCCCAACTAGGTCGTTATAGCTCTAGGGATAAACAGAGCAGAGAGGGCCTATGTCATTGATGACAGATGAGAATCGAGCATCGTTGACAGCTTAGGCTTGGCGATCGCCCCCTCCATGGCATCGAGTTTTTGTCCATCGCGAAATAAGACCAATGCAGGAACGCCCTCTACCTTGCACCGAGCCACAGATTCTGGATTTGGATCAACTTCAAGCTTCACGATTTTTAGGTCAGCGTAGTGCTGTGCAGCCCAATCAATGATGGGTGACATCAGACGGCAGGGGCCACACCATGGAGCCCAGAAATACGCTAATACAGCACCAGAGCTCTGAATCACTTCCTGCTCGAATTCACTATCTGTAATTTGATGAACGCTACCAGCCATAAAAATCCCTTCCTAACCCTATACGTTCAAGCCTTGCCCAAATTCGAGGACGAACCTTGATGTTGGTACAGTACCTCGCACCAATAGTTATCTCATCAATCAGCAACACTTACACTACATAGTGTTGCTCAAAACGCGAATCGGACACAACTCTCATCCCAGTCAAATGCTGATGCAGGCGCACAGAACCCTCAATAAATCAGACAATTCAGCGAGCCTTTAAATTTCATACCGTTCGCACATTCAAGGTCCTGGACGTTGTTCATCTGCGCCAATCCTATGAGCATTGTGATGCATCTGACGGTATTGCGGACGATAGACGTTCAACGTGTCGCCTCAACCTGCGATCGCCCATGTGCAAGGGCGATCGCCAAAGGATAGATATGGTGCTCTTGAGTATGAATACGCCGATGCAGACTCTCCACAGTATCACCAGACTCTATTGGAACCGCCGCCTGCATAACAATAGGCCCTTGGTCAACCTCAAGCACCACCTCATGAACAGTACATCCGGTAATGGCAACATTTGCATTCAGCGCTTGTTCAACAGCACGAATACCAGGAAAGCTAGGCAAGAGACTGGGATGAATATTCAACATACGTCCTGAAAAGGCTCGAATCAATACATCAGTGACGCGGCGCATCCATCCTGCCATAATCACCCACTCCACATGGTGCTGATGCAAGATAGAGATCAGCGCTTCGTCCAGTTGTTCCCGATGTGAAAACTCTCGATGATCAACTAGGATGGCCGGAATCCCTAACGCTGCTGCTCGATGAGAGACACCCGCACCAACATTGTTATAGATAACAACCTGAATCGAAGCATTCAGTTGACGGGAAGCGATCGCCTCTGCGATCGCCTGAAAGTTACTGCCAGTGCCAGAAGCAAGAACACCCAGCCGCATCGGCGAAGCCCGATGATGAGCGTTCAAGCAATCGTTGGAAATCAGTGATGCAACAACGGAACTTTGAGAAGCAGATTGACGATCAAGCATGTCTGGCAATCCTATTAACCATCTATCTCCACGTACAACAGGGATACCCTTAGCATGTATTTCTTTACACAAAAATCATCTGCGAGTCTCTGAAATCACCTTGTCCATTCAGCAAATAGCTTTAGAGAACCCAGCATATTAAGCGTATGGAGCAATCGATGAACGCTTTTTTATTCGACGCATACGACATCCCGAAATTGATGCTATCGTGCACCCTGCTCAGTGGGCGGGGTGCATGGTAACTCCGCGATACTCAAATCATGCAACAAGTCAAAGGATTAGTATCGATAATGTTTTATTTGATATGGATTTGCTGTGCCATCGGTCGCCAACTAACTTCATAAGTTCAGTTTTATATCCGTCTTAAGATAGTGCCATCAACCACAGTCCCCCTCTGAATCACCTATAATATTGACCATAGACAGATCGTTTGTTTGGAGGAATGATTCGCTAGTGACGTAGGTACAAATCATATATTTATTTTTAGATTCACTTAGGTTCTGTACAGTTAATTGTTATGCATATGGGCAATGATGAGCCAATTAGTCGTGCTTCATCCGCCTATCGAACTATCTTAAACACTCTGTCAGTCGGTAGCTTTAATTCAGATAAGTAGGCTAGCGGTTTCTCACATTCTCTCTATATCTGTCAGCAGAATTTTGGATAGGGTTTTCCGAGCCAAAACTGATGCGTTGATTGCTAGAATGCCAGGCTAGCTGAGCTCCAAGCAAATCAGTTGATAGCTCTGACTGGCTAGTTAGTTTTAAACACACAGGGTAAGCAATCGCTTTCGAAGTCTGCTGTTATTGTTATCGGCATCGCTCCATCATATTGATGAATAGTGCACTTAGAGTGATTTAAAGCTGTTGATGGACGCCCAGGGAAGAGAGACCTTCAATAAGATGAGTTTCAAACTCCAAGAAAAGAAAATCATAGAGAGATAGAAAGTCGATCGCTCACAATCTCGTCAGAAAGGTTCCTGAAACATCTCTCTCTTGCAAAAGTCTATTTTGAATATGCCAATCTATTTTTTCGTTTATCTCTGAAGGGAAAAGAGGATATTGATATCAAGTCGACACTCTATCACTACTCATACAACTAGTGAGCCCCTCAATCGTATTCATCAATTTTCAGTTGATGGATGTCAATAAGCTTTAATGATATGAACTATAACGTACCCTATAAAACCCGTCTTTCAATATTTGTTGATGGGAATAACATGTTTTACGCTCAGCAGAAGAATGGGTGGTTCTTTGACCCGAAGCGTGTCTTAAACTATTTCACTGATCCACCTGACATTCGACTCATCAACGCTTTCTGGTACACCGGATTAAAAGATTCACAGGATCAACGTGGATTTCGCGACGCCTTGATTAGCTTGGGCTATACCGTTCGAACTAAAATTTTAAAAGAATACTATGACGATAATTCTGGGCGATATTCTCAGAAAGCAAATCTAGATATTGAAATTGTTATCGATATGTTCAACACAGTTGAACAATATGATCAGGTGATTTTATTTAGCGGAGACGGTGATTTCGAACGAGCAATTGAATTACTTCGTTCAAAGAGTACTCACATTACAGTTGTTTCGACAGAAGGCATGATTGCACGAGAGCTCCGAAATGCAACCGATCGATATATTGATCTCAATGCCATTCGACGGAAGATTGAAAAGGTAGACTATTAACCTGCTACATAACGGTGAATGTAGGGCGCTGCGCCTACATCACCTTGCTTAATCAACATCAACGCACACAGCGCTAAGACCTAGCTTTACTTAGACACATAGCACTACAGCTATCAGCTAGAACCGTTGTGTCCTGAAATGCCTAGCGAACACAAGTCAGGGCGCTCAAGGGATCGATGAATCAAATATGTTGCATCGTGTTTGTTGTACAGTGTTTGCTGCGTCGTAATGATGGCCTGCCCTGGGCAAGACTAAATTCGGTATGATTTTGATCAATGGCAAAAAATCTTGCTGTGGTGATTGAATCGCTGTCTTTCAACTTATTGATGTTCTAGACCCTTCAACTCGTATGAATACTAGCTCTACACCTGATCGAATCATTATTTTTGACACCACTCTTCGTGATGGAGAGCAGTCACCAGGCGCGACTCTCAACGTTGATGAAAAACTGGCGATCGCCAAACAACTCTCGCGGCTTGGTGTAGATGTGATTGAGGCAGGATTTCCGTTTGCGAGCACAGGTGACTTTGAAGCGGTCAGTCAAATTGCAGACGTTGTTGGAACAGACAATGGGCCGACGATTTGCGGGCTAGCACGAGCAACTCAACACGACATCAAGACGGCTGCTAACGCGCTCAAGGGAGCAGCAAAGCCAAGAATTCATACGTTCATTGCAACCTCAGATATTCACCTGGAATACAAGTTAAAGAAAACTCGAAAAGAGGTTTTAGCCATCATTCCAGATATGGTTGCTTACGCGAAATCATTTGTGGATGATGTTGAGTTTTCGCCTGAAGATGCGGGGCGTTCGGATCCTGAGTTTCTGTATCAAGCCCTGGAAACAGCGATCGCCGCTGGAGCAACAACGGTCAATATTCCAGATACGGTCGGGTACACAACACCTTCCGAATTTGGTGCTCTAATTCGCGGCATCAAAGAGAATGTCCCGAATATTGACCAAGCCATCATCTCTGTCCACGGGCACAATGATTTGGGACTAGCTGTCGCAAATTTTCTAGAAGCAGTAAAGAACGGTGCTCGCCAGCTTGAGTGCACCATTAACGGTATTGGAGAAAGAGCTGGCAATGCTGCATTAGAAGAGCTGGTGATGGCATTACATGTCCGCCGACAATACTTCAATCCCTTCTTCGGACGCTCTGTCAACTCTGACGCACCGCTGACCCAAATTGACACCCGACAGATCTATAAAACATCTAGACTGGTATCTAACTTAACCGGCATGTTTGTGCAACCCAATAAAGCAATTGTTGGGGCAAATGCATTTGCGCATGAATCCGGAATTCACCAAGACGGTGTTCTTAAGCATAAGTTGACCTACGAAATTATGGACGCACAGTCCATTGGCTTAACCGAGAATCAAATCGTGCTTGGCAAACATTCTGGACGCAACGCCTTTCGAACACGACTAAAAGAGCTCGGCTTTGAGCTATCAGATAGCGAACTCGAGAAAGCATTCATTCGGTTTAAGGAACTAGCAGACAAAAAGAAAGAGATCACGGATTGGGACTTGGAAGCGCTCGTAAACGACGAATTTCAGCAGATGCCTGAGCTGTTTCGTCTCGATCGAGTCCAAGTCTCATGTGGTGATCATGCATGCCCTACAGCAACAGTCACCATTGTCAACCCAGATGGCGCAGAACTAACAGACGCCGCGATTGGTACTGGTCCAGTCGATGCGGTTTACAAAGCAATTAACCGAGTGGTCAAGATTCCAAATCAGCTGGTCGAATTTTCTGTAAAGTCTGTCACGGAAGGCATTGACGCAATGGGTGAAGTCACCATCCGACTTCGACACGAAGGCAGGATGTTTTCGGGCCATGCAGCGAACACAGACATCGTTGTAGCCTCTGCTCATGCCTATACCAATGCGCTCAACCGACTTTATCTATCTCTACAAAGTGGACAGGCCCTTCATCCCCAGCGCGATGATGTGACACAAGTTCAAGCGGTTCGATAGTCGTTGAGCAGATAGCAAAGGCTGAGCTTTCGGGAGCATTGTTGTGAATCAAACTCGGGCATGGACCCTGCTGTGGAAGTACTGTTTACTTATGGCGATCGCCATTGTCATGCTTCTTCCGCTGTTGTGGCTTATCAGTACTGCATTCAAAGCTCCAACAGAAGATATTTTTCAGTTTCCTCCCCGGTTTTTTCCGGCAGAGCCAACGCTGAATAACTTCATTAATGTTTGGCGCACCAATCCGTTTGGACGCTATCTCTTTAACAGTTCACTGGTTGCAGGGCTGACCGTTGGACTCAATCTACTATTTTGCTCTTTAGCGGCTTACCCGCTGGCACGGCTTTCGTTCAGAGGGCGTGACGTTCTATTCACGTTCATTGTCTCAACCATCCTCATTCCGTTTCAGATTGTGATGATTCCGCTCTATATCTTGGCGGTCAATCTAGGATTGCGAAATTCATACATTGGTCTTATTTTTCCGGCGATCGCCTCTGCCTTTGGAATATTCTTGCTTCGTCAAGCATTTCAGGGTGTTCCAAAAGAGTTAGAAGAAGCTGCTCGCATTGATGGCTGTTCAGAATTAGGCATTTGGTGGTTTGTTATGCTGCCGTCTATTCGTCCAGCACTTGTCACATTAGCAATTTTTGTATTTATCGGCTCATGGAGCGATTTTCTATGGCCATTGATTATTCTCGACCAACCTGAATACTACACATTGCCGCTAGGCGTTTCAAAACTTGCTGGAGCATTTTCGCTAGACTGGCGCCTGATTGCTGCCGGTTCTGTTATCTCAATTGCTCCCGTTCTAATTTTCTTCCTTCTCATGCAGCAGTACATCGTGCCGACCGAATCTGGCAGCGGCGTTAAAGGCTAATCAGAGGCCGAACACAGACTATGGACATTATTTTTATTTGAAAAATTGTAAAGAAATATTTCAATATATCAAGTATCATAGATGAGGCATCAATCGCTGGAATGTTCCACAAAGGACGACGCGGTTTTGATGAGGTCAACATTCAAGAGGTGACGATATGACGTCGGTTTCCAGCACTCCAGTCGAGGCAGTAGATAACGCTCATGTTGTGAGCAAGTTTTTGGAAGTTGTCAAGCGCAAAGCAGGGCTTGAAGACTTATACGATGCACGCGATATTGCTGAGGTTGTCTTCCGCACAATGCGAGACATGATGAACACTGAGCTATCGGATCGCATTGCGGCTGAGCTTGATGGCAAATTTTTATCCACTGGCGATGGTGCGTCCCAAGATAAGCTCGCTGAAGTTTGGAAAGACACCAATTTGCTTGTTCGCTTCCTAAGTCGCATCCGCAAGCCGCTCATTATTGAGACTGATACCTTCTTGTTTAGAATCGGACAAGAAGCAGGACTCTCACGGGGAGTCACACCTGAAGAAGCAACTGAAGCGGTTTTCTCAGCCCTGAAGCAAGAACTCTCTGCTGAATGTAGTGAAGAAGTTTCCAAAGTTTTAACTAGCGAACTACGCCAAGCATGGCGCTCAGCCTGATGACCTAATGATTTGCTGATGACCTGTTGAATAGCAGCTTCTTTATATCAGTAGACCCAGAACCTTTCTAGGAATAAGGCACGGTCACGCTAGCGTGACCGTGCCTTATTCCTAGAAAGGTTCTGGGTCTAACGTCTAACTGGTCTGATTCTCGGAGCCGTGGCGCTCTAGCAGCCGATTCTCAGCATCGTACACCTCAACAGATAATTGATACTCTTGAGCAATTTGTTCGAGTGTTCGTCTCAGGATCAACTGATGATCGGTGACTACTGCCTGTAGCTGACCATTTCCGCTGTTCCGCGCTGCATTGATGGCTTCAACATAATCTTCATCTAACTGAACAGATACACTTGGCCCTACGGATAGTAAATGACATATTCTCAGCTCACCGATGCATGTTTTTTCTAGATCAGCTTCGATTTGCTCACTCAAGTTGAGTTTTTCTTGAGCTTTATCTAGGGAACTGATGTAGCTGGCAACGAGTTCTTCAGCCTCTAGCTGGTAGTTCGTTTGATAATCAATCTGTTGCGCATAGGCGATCGCCTGATCCCAGTCTTGAACAGCCTGCTGCCAATCAAATCTATATTCTGCAGCTTGAGCAATTTGGGCTCTTGCTGCAGCTTGTTCCAGAATTCGAACGGCCGCTTGCTCTCGATGCACACGCTGATTCACCTCATCAAGTGCAGCTTGATAGCTATCCATCAATTGTCGAGCTTCCTGCCCAGCAGCAGTATTCTGTGGAACAGCGTCTAGCCGTTCCACAGCAACAATCCACGTAACGCGAACATATTGCCAATTTTCTAATGATCGAGCGACCCGTTGCCGAGCAACAGCTAAATCGGCAGCTTGCTTAGCATTATCGAGAGCTTGCTGAGCTCCCTGCTCACGCTCAATACGCATCATCAGTTGTTCAGCATGGTCTCGATAGGTGGCTAACTGCTGGAGCGCCATTGGGTAAAGGGCACTGGTTGTAGGTTCCGATTCAAGGGTTGTAATCGCCTCTTGCCAGATTGCAGAAATACTCTGGAGTTCGCCAATGCTAGCCGTCTGATGGGTTTGTTCTGCTTTGCTCGCGGTGCGAGCCAGTTCTTCAATATCTAAGAAAGCTTCAATCTCGACGAGCTGCTGCTGATACGCTGTGATGTACTGAGTCGCTTCTTCTGAAACGCTGGACCAGGCTGGAATTGGCTCAAGTTGCTCAACCGCTTGAACAAGCTTATCCCGACCTAACTCAATCTCAGGCCACGATTCAGCATTTTGAATCACAATTGAGGCCGCTTCACTCAGCTCACTCGCTATATCTAACGCCTCACACTCTCCAATGACACAAGGACGACTCAAGCCATATGCAGCGGCAGCGAATCCTAGAAGGGCGAAACCAGTTGTGGCAACCGCCGGACGATTCAACTCCTTCAGTCGTCGAGGGGTTAGGATTGCTGAGTTTTGAGTGTTGAGCTGAGTCAGCACAGTTCGAGACAATAGACGAATGTGATTCCTTGCCTGAACTTGTAGCGATCGCTGCTTCACTGGCTCTGTCTGATCAACAGTCTGATGAGTATGAGTCAGCTGTCTTAAATCAGGTAGCGCTAGGGTTTCAGTCTGATGCTCATCAACACTTGTATCATCGTCCGTCATGCACGCATCCACGCTAGATTGACGTGCAAGATTTAGGCTCCTTGGCTGCTGTCGTGCAGATAGTGATGATGAGATAGCTGAGGTCACACATTCCGGCACAGCTGCTTTTTTTGGAGCCAGCGCAATGGGTGGTCGATCGATGTCTAAGTTTGAAGATGCGGATTCATCAGTCTCTGAAGCGATCGCCTCAATCTGACTGTCGATCGGGTCCATGCTGATCAGCTGTTGCACTAACTGATCAAGTTCGTTATCGTCCACAGACCAAGGCTCATCTTCTGATTCGAGTGAGCGCAAGGGTTCTTGGAAAAACCCAGGAAGCGGCGGCGGCGGTGGCTGAATCATAAACCAGCGATGAGCGTAAGGCTTTACCTCTCCTACCGTTCGAAGATAAAGTCGAACGTGCTGAGTAAAGTCCAGCTGAAATGATTGGATTTTACGTTCAAGTATTTTTAGGATGTACGCCGGATTAAGCCTAGCGTGATCGGGGTGCTGGCCTAATACAATTAAGCGTTCGTCTCGAACGGCACACTGAACCTGAATCGGTAAATCATCGAAAAACGATTGAAGTGCATGGCCAAGTTTCAGCAAATCCGATGAGAAGTCTGACTGATGAACCAAAGTATCCATGGATTGTTTCCTGACAACCAATCATAAAATTTTGGGCACTCGATACCCGTTGTGATGCTGCATCGTTCGATGAATGCGCTCGTTCAACAGTTTTATCACTTGAACAATGTGTATGACTGCTGATTCGTAATGATGGTGGTAAATGCTGTTGGCAACTCTTCCATGCCGCGATAGTTAAGGTCGTCCCATTCCACAAAATGCGCTACTCCTAGCTGATCCGTGCCCCAAACACCAATTTCATCATTTGCGAAAGCATTAGACAATACAGCTCTCACAACGATAATTAACCAGCTTGCAACACTGGAGGTAGGTTGAAACGATAGGAGCGTCGACTTAACTCCTCACCTTTTTCAGTGGTGTATCTTTTCTTCCGGATGAGTTGTTAAATTGCTTAAGGCTATGAATGTCAACAAAACTGACGCAAATCAGTTTGGATTCGTCTCATTCTTACAAGTGGTGGCAAGCCAGGCTTGCCACCACTTATCAAGCCACGCATATAGCCTTAGTCATTTAGATTAGGAGACCGAATATCGTTCGGTTCCTTCGGAATATCGCTAAATGGCTCGTCGCCTTGTCCCAACGGAATTCGCAACGGCTATAAAAATGCGTAGCGTGAGCCTGGCTAACGGCAGATATAAACTGGACGTTTCTCCACAGATGGAGCCAGCAAGCGAACAATTTTTTTGATTAACCAAGGCGCTAAGCGATCGCACCACAGTGCAAGCCGACCTTGCCAGCCCACGACAATTTCAGACGCATCACGGCGCAAGCCGTGAATGAGGGCCTGCGCAACACGTTGCGTACTAATTGGCATCATGCCGCGAAATAATGCAAAGCGCCGTACCATATCCGTATCGGTTAGAGACGGAAGTAACACCGACACTCGCACATTATGTTCAGCAAGTTCACACTGAAGGGCTTGAGTAAACCCCACAATGGCAAACTTGGTTGCTGAATAGGTTGCCATTGTGGGAGCTGCTACTTTTCCCATTAAGCTCGATACGTTAACGATGTTTCCTTCTCGGAGGGTTGCCATCCGTCGCCCTAGAAGCTGCGTCACCGTATAAAGACCGATGAGATTTGTATTGATCTCTGCCTGAACTTGAGAAATGGGCGATCGCAAAAAAGGCGTTTGGTGCGCCACTCCCGCACAGTTAATCAACAGGTGAATCGGACCATAGTCTTTCCACACGCGCGCAATCGAAACACTGACTGCCTTAACCTGCGTCAAATCCAGCGCAAGAGGAATGGCTTCAGCCCCAAGGGCCTCAACGTCAGCCGCAACTTCTGAAAGAGAATGAAGATTGCGGGCTGTTAGCACAATTCGCTTCATTCCTTGATGGGCAAGCTCGACGGCGATCGCTCGACCAATTCCACGAGATGCTCCCGTGACAAGAGCCGTTTTTCCTACAAATTCCATACGAACCTCCTTTGGCGAGGTTTAGCGATACAGATGCCACCGTATTGCTCACTGTGTGAAGCAACAGAACAACTCAATCGCTAAACCACAGTGTTTGCACAACTGACCCCTATTGGGTCATTCACTGAAATTTGGTGAAACTTATTACCGTAGAATTTAAGCTCTAGTTGACCTCAAATCCTGTCTGTATCTGTCTGATCACAACGTCAATCAATCAGGGATTAGAAAAGCCCCGGTATCAAATGAAGGCTGACGCTTGGTAGCGGGTTAATGCTCACCACCGTCTATAAATAATATTCGTCAGTCCTATCAACACCAGATAGAGAACAGTTCAGGGAACACAACGGAATCTGCTGCAGCAAAACCGAAGAACCAATCGACAATGAAGACCTTTATTTTCTTCCTGTCAGCGATGATGTACACACATTGCAATGTTGTACAAGCACAACGCTAGCAACGGGATCAAGAAGCGGCAACATTTCTTTGTAAAAATCTGATTTTGAGATATTCGGTCATATATTTCTTATCTTCCAGTTCATGAGGTGATGCTTCCTTCACCGTGCTGAGGCCGTGTTATTGAAGCGTATAGATGTGTGTGACAGGCATCACGCGCAATTCCATTTCTGAGAAATAAGCGATCGCCCACTCTTGCTTTTCATGTTTATCGCGCTCATCGATTCACACGAAACCCGATTTCATAAATCCACAGCAAAAAATTTCTAGGGAACTTTAAAGAGATTTTAGTAATCTCTGGGCTTGGCGAAACAGATGATGTTTTCTCCGATAGTGAAATCGTGGAGATGCCTTCAGCTTAAACATCATGGACTCTAGATTCTCCTGTGCGGCTTTCGATTCTCCATCTTGTATTTGGACTTTCGCTAGCATCAACGAAGCCTCTGGATGACTCCAGCGCTTAATATCATCCTGCAAGTGTTGCTTTGCCTCTGCCCACTCCTCAAGTGCAACAAGAATCGTTCCATACATTAAGGACGCCTCACCAAATTTGTAGTCCATATCTTGCTTGAGCAGCTTTTCCAGATAAGGCTTTGCCGCTTGATGCTGTCCTTGAGCAACATGAAGCGAAGCGATGCCCCACAGTGCATGAATATTCTTTGGTTCCTGAGCTAACGCTTGCTCATAGGCATTCAATGCTTTGTTGTGCTGTCCAGATTCCGTTAGTAAATTACCAAGCGTCACGTACTGGTGAGCATTCCCAATATTTTTAGCCGCTGCCTCTGCATCCCAAATCTTGTTTCCATATGTCCACCGTTTGAATGCAGTCGGAACTGGAACATTGAGATAGGGCAATCGACGAACAACAAAATAAATCACGGCTCCTGGCACGTTCAGAAAAATCAAAATCCATAGCCAGGTATTCCTTTCTGGATCATTGCGAACGCAGTCAAAAATCATCAGCATCCAAAAACCAGATGCGAGCAGGGTGATTACGGGAATCATGAGTTTAGACGTGTCACAATACGTAACAACATAAAGTAAAAGCTAGGTCATTAAGCCGATGTTCCAACGACGTAGTCGCTGGTCACCACTGGTCACCGAAAAACTCAAGACCTCAACGCTAAACAGGCCGCAAATCAGCATTTTTTTGGTCTCAAAGCTCAGCTTACTCAGGTCTACCTGTTACATCAATCACTATCTCGATGATTCCCAATGGCTTGTTCAAAAAAGCGTCTGGGTGGAGCGCAAACGCAAACGCGGTCACATTACACAATTGAGATATGAAATTTAGACATGGAAATGTAGCGATTTTAAACAGTTTTAAACCACCAGACTAGGCAGTATTAATGAACGCCACACCTGTTCTTGTGATGTAAGCAGTAATGGACAAAGCGACCATTGATGTTCTTTGGATTCTACTGTGCTCAATGCTTGTATTTATCATGCAGGCAGGTTTTCTATGCTTAGAAGCAGGTTCCACGCGAAGCAAGAACAACATCAATGTCGTCATAAAAAATATTTCTGATTTAGCTGTTTCTGTTCTCTTGTTTTGGCTGTTTGGCTACGCACTCATGTTTGGCAACAGCCAAAGTGGGTGGCTTGGGTCAACCAATATGGCACCCGATTTCTCTAATGGAAATGTCAGAGAAATTGCTTTTTTCCTGTTTCAAGTGACGTTTTGTAGTACAGCCGTCACCATTGTCTCGGGTGCAGTTGCTGAACGAATGAAATTTGGCAGTTATCTGTTAATGTCTGCGGTGGTTTCTGGGTTCATCTATCCCATGTTTGGGCATTGGGTCTGGAATGGGCTGAATACTGGAATCACAACAGGATGGTTAGGAGCGAGAGGCTTCGTTGACTTTGCTGGATCAACCGTTGTTCACAGTGTTGGAGGTTGGGTCGCACTAGCAGCCGTGCTGATCATCGGACCTCGCATTGGTCGATTTTCGCCAAAGTCTCGCCATCGAAACACACACGGATCTGATTTACCCCTATCGTCGCTAGGTTTGCTAATTCTATGGCTAGGTTGGTTTGGCTTCAACGGGGGTAGCGTGTTGATGTTTGACCACACGGTCTATGGCATTGTGGTCAACACGCTTTTGGCGGGCTGTAGTGGGTTGGTAACGCCAATTTTGCTGGCGATCGCCAAAGGACGTCTTGTGCCCATTAACAGCGTGATGAATGGGGCATTAGCAGGCTTAGTCGCGATTACTGCCAATTGTCATGCTGTTTCAACGGGCTATGCCGTCATCATTGGAATGATTGGCAGCTTAGTCATGCTAATGGTTGACTGGCTACTCAATCGATATCGAATTGATGATGTTGTCGGTGCAATTCCAGTTCACTTGGGGGCAGGAATCTGGGGAACCCTGGCGGTTGCACTATTTGGTGATCCAGCCATTTTAGACACCGGATTAAGTCGATGGGAACAGTTTCAGGTCCAACTATTTGGGACTCTTGTCTGTGGCATTTGGACATTTCTTGTTGCTTATATCTTCCTGTTGGGGTGCGATCGCTTCCAGCGGTTACGAGTTAGTTATAAAGCTGAACATATCGGCCTAAACATCTCAGAACACGGAGCGACGAGCGATTTGGTCGACTTTTTCTCAACGATGCGTCGACAGGAGCGCACAGGAGACCTAAGCCTCCGAATCAAAACAGACACGTTCACACTTGTAGGGCAAATTGCGCGACGCTATAACCGCGTTATGTCAGCGCTTGAAACCCTCACAGCTCGCACAGATACCATTGTCAAAACAGCAATGGATGCGATTCTTACGGTTTCCAAAACCGGCCTCGTTATTCAGAGTGCAAATCCAGCAATTGAGTCACTTTTTGGATATGGAGAATCTCAACTCATCGGAAAATCATTGATAACCCTCATCCAACTATCAGAACAGCCAACCTACAACACCTTAGATAACCAGGATTTAAGCCTCATCCGCACATGCGTGATGCGAGCACAAGCAGACGGAAACCCCTACGAAGTTGTTGGCAGAAGACGCGGCGGTAGCATCTTTCCTGCAGAACTCACGGTTGGAGATGTTCAAACTAGTCAAGAATCCTTCTACACATTGATCCTACGAGATATAAGCCTTCGCAAACAAGCTGAGGACGCTGTCGAATATGCAGAGGCACAAGATCGCAAATCGCGTCAACTTGAGCAAACACTAACGGCACTCAAGCGCACCCAAGCGCAACTCGTACACAGTGAAAAAATGTCGAGCCTTGGAACGCTCGTCGCTGGTGTTGCCCATGAAATCAATAACCCAGTTAATTTCATTGCCGGCAATTTAGAGTACTCAAATCAGGTCTTCCATAACCTGATCGAGTTAGCCGAACTTTATACAACAACCTATCCTGAACCGCCTGAAGAGATTCGTCAAAAAATCAAGGCGCTGGATCTGGATTTTCTCCAAGAGGATCTGCCACGACTCTTTGAGTCGATGCAAGTTGGAACTAAACGCATTCAGGAAATCGTATCGGCATTGCGAACGTTTTCTCACTTGAATGAAGCAGCACTAAAAGAAGCAGATATTCATCAAGGAATCAATAGCACATTAATGATGCTACGGAGCCGGTTGAAAGACTCTCCAGAGCGACCAGCCATCCAAGTCATTAAGTCTTACAGCACATTACCTAAAGTCGATCACTATCCAGGACAACTCAATCAGGTATTCATGAATCTCTTGTCGAATGCATTGGATGCATTAGATGAGCGTGATGCCAGCCGGACGTACAACGAGATTGAAGCCGTGCCAAGCATAATCTGGATCAATACCGAATGCATCAATGACAACTGGATAGAAATTCGTATCGCCGATAATGGCAGGGGCATTCCCAAAGAGGTTCAGCTGAGCATGTTTGACCCTTTCTTCACGACCAAACCAGTGGGCAAAGGCACTGGACTTGGATTATCCATCAGCCATCGGATTGTAGTGGAAACCCATGGAGGAAAGCTGGCGTGTCATTCGAGGCCCGAGCAGGGAACAACGTTCATCGTCCAGATGCCCATTCGACAAGACAATTAACGAACATCTACAAATATGCTGCTGTGCATATGGATTAAATGTGATGCGCCAAGACGCGACGCGGCCCAAAACACGTTTCTATC
>JBCBLF010000199.1:0-9214 GCA_038520475.1 Cyanobacteria bacterium J06627_8 | reverse complement strand
GAAAAAGTCAATAAAGGCACCACACACGTTGATCGTAAACATGAACAGCAGGTACATTACCCCCAAGAAAATGGGAATTCCCAACCAACGGTTCAACACCACCTGATCAATTTTGTCGGATTTAGTGAGACTGACTTCTCGGGGGCGGACGACCGTATCTTTAACCAATCGATGGGCGTAGTCGTAGCGGCTGTCAGCAATGGCGATATCGATGTCTTCTCCCAGTACCTGGTGAATGCGGTGCCGATGTTCGCTTACCTGGCGCAGCAGCTCAGGTGACGGATTAGGAGCATGGCTATCATCGTATTCCAGCAGTTTCAACGCTGTCCAACGATCGAGTGAGGTGGGGGTAGCGACACTATCTATCGGTGTGGCTTGTCCTGCCGGCATCAAGCGGCTCTTCGCCATTGCAGGTGTTAACACAGTTAATGCTTCCTCAATCACCGGTGGATAAACCACGCGATTGGTAGGAATTTGGGGTTTCATCAGAAATTCTTTGAGGTAGTCGCGTAACTCATCCACCCCTTGGTCCCGAGAAGCCACCATGGGCATCACCGGACAGCCCAGTCGCTCTGACAACAGTTCAGGATTGATACGATTACCCTGTTCTTCAGCCACATCCATCATGTTGAGGGCCACTACCAGGGGCAACCCCATCTCTAAAACCTGGGTTGTAAGGTAAAGGTTGCGCTCTAAATTAGACGCATCCACAATGTTAACCACAACATCGGCCTCATCCGATAGCAGGTAGTTCCGAGCGATGATTTCATCGATAGAGCTACCATCGTCTTCTGCATCAAGCGCATAGATACCGGGCAGATCCACAATGGTGACAGTCGTATCTTCGTAGTGGTAGCTACCTTCTTTGCGATCGACCGTAACGCCAGGCCAGTTACCGACCCGTTGATTAGCACCGGTCAAATCGTTGAACAGGGTCGTTTTACCACAGTTGGGATTACCCACCAAGGCAATGGTCCAGTTAGTCATGGCATACCTCCTCAGGGGCAATGGGTTCTACGGTCAAGGCAGCGGCTTCACTTTTTCGTAGGCTGAGGTTAAAGCCTCGCACTTCAATTTCGATTGGGTCACCCATGGGAGCCTGACGGGTCACGGTGAAATGAGTGCCGGGGGTCAATCCCATCGACAGTAGCTTTTCGCGGTAGGCATGATTGCTTTGCTGATAGCCCACGATGCGGCCTGATTGACCGACTGCTAGGGCATCCAGATTTAAGGTACTGGTTGTCATTGCAAGTTCTCCTTTTTTAGGATGTGCGGGGTGTTGATGCGTAGCGATTTGAGCGACCTCCTGTTGGACTGTGGTCACGATTACCTGATGTGCCATTCCTGCCCCTAACCCAATGCGACCGCCTTGCAGGGCCACAATCACCGAACCGCTTTCCGTTCGACTGATCACGGTCGCTTCGCTACCCTCAACAATCCCTACATCGATAAGGCGGCGGCGCATGCGCCGACCTCCTTTGATCTGGACGATCCAAATGCGATCGCCCACAGACGTCATGGCTAAGGGCAGTTGAGCACCAATGGGGAGAGAGGGAGTTACAGCCTTCTGTTGGGAAACTGGAGGTTCGTCTAGGTCAATCGTTCCGCCAAGAAACGTCACCTTCCAGGATTGAGCATCCGCGGCACCCTCAGAGAGGAAATCCATGTGTACCTCCGAGAAGCTAGAAAAACAGCTGGATTTTTTACTAATAAGAATTTTTCTTATTAGAAATAAAAACTAACGGACAGTTTTACTGGTTAACCATGTTGAGAAAGTTCTTTTCTGGAGAGAGAGATGAATAGAAACTAGAACCTTCTTGGAGAGCAAAGACTGCACTTATAAATGCGTTTATCCTCTCTAGAACTCAACGACAGAGTCTCTATACAATCGTTTGAAGCGATGTCATCGCGAGGCTCATATCAGAAATGTTGTCAAGTATGAGCGTATAAGAAGTTAATACTAACAGGAGTCATTACTATTAAGTTTGCATTCTGTTTTTACCGCGTATCTTACGAGCGTGAACTGTCTTTAATGCAAAGTTAATGTTCTTGCAAGTGACAGTTATTCTTATTGAATACCAGGAATGTCTTGAGTATTTATGCTTGGTTGCAAAGTCTTCATCTAACGTTGGGAAGCGCTACAATCACTACCCAACATATGCTCTAAAGGCTCATGAGTCTATGTTTGTAAGGATTTTAACTTGGGCGATCAGCAAACGAAGCAGCTGAGATATTGACTTGTTCTCAACTGCTTTAAGCTCTGTGGCCTTGTGGATAGCTATTTTTGATGTGATAAGTTTATGCAATTTATTCTTAACAATGAAAAGCTCAACGAAATTGGAAGATAACAATGGAGTCTCGCGAGACTCCATTGTTATCTTCCAATCCTTACTCTGATATGTGTGCTGATTATCTGGAAAGTAAAAAAGCCTGCTTGATGCAGGCTTTCATAACGATTGTTTTAACTAACGTTAAGGGGCATCCCCCTTTGATGTTCAGACCACTGCCAGAGGTTCAAATTGATCGCACACCATGACTGGAGAATCTAGCGATCCATTTAAGGTGCAGTCTGACTGACTGCAAAAGTAGCAATTAGCCTGTCGATAGCTGTTACAGAACTGGACAGGATAATTGAGCACTCCTGCCATTGGGCAGTTACGAGTGAGACAGTTGGTACAGTTGGCTTCCCTTGTAGCGGTTGTTGGAGCGGGAATGCGTTGAACAGTTGCTTGAGCCATAATCAGCCTCCTTGAAAAGATGACCGTTAGGTTTATGTATGGATTGGTCATCTCCTAAACAATACTGCTGGCATTTGAGGAGCGCTAGGGAAGGAAATTGAGCTAAAACTAGAAATTGATTGCAACTACTTTCTGCTATTCGAGCTGAACGAATGCAATGGGTAACTATCAATTGAAACGTTGATGTGGTCTAACGCTAAGTTACTGCCAACAGTTTCTGATTAACTGTTAGAAATATTCACATGAAAGGGATTACAGTCTTTACTCAAGACTTCTATACGTCTTTTTTCCTTGCTTCAGCATTTTCTGTCGTTTCTGGTGCTCAAACGTTGTTGCTATGAGCGAAAGCATTCACGAACTTCAACATCCTGACCAAACGATCAGCTCAGCCACGCTAGATTTTCATTGGGATGAGAACAATACTTGGCATGTGACGATTACGTCGGGCGATCGCCAATGGCATGCCTCAGGGGGTGGCGGGCGAGGTCTTGAAACTGCCCAAGCTACTGTACTAAAGCAACTAGAAATGGAAGGCTATCAATTTTTTGCCAATCGCCAACGACGTGAGATTCCCATGTTGACCCCTAACCAAACCCAAAAGACTGCTCAAGTCGTTCGGTGGCAGGCGGGAGACAACTACGTCCAAATCACCTGTGATGGTCATTCCTGGCAGGGTCGTGGCCATGATGCTTTAGCCTCTCTAATTGATGTTCGTCAGCGATTTGAGCCTGACGGCTATCGGCTGCTGTGCTACGGAGCCAGCCTCTATGGGTTGGCATCGGGCATGAGCCGTGATTCCGACATGGTGTATCACATGGAATGGAGGCAATCGCCAGAGAGCGCCAAGACAAAAACCATCCATGATGTATTTGATGCGGGGCCAGATGTGATTCCTGCCACGTATCAAGAGCAACAGGTCTTCAAAGAACAATGGCATGCAAGTGTAAAGCTGGATCGAAAGTGCGTTGCTTACGACTTGTCTGACTATCCAGTCGTATCGGTCGATCGCCAAGGCAACATTGCTCGTTGCGACTCAGGTCAGAATATGATGTTTACCGAAACCATCGGAGACGTTGCCTTAGAGGTGGTTTTTATTCCCAGTGGTACCTTCTTGATGGGCATGGACAGTGGGCAAGACGATAGTTTTTCCGAGCGCTATCGTCGCGATGAACCGCAACATGAGGTTCGCATCGGAAAACAATTTTGGATGGGCAAGTATCCCATTACCAAAGCCCAATGGCGAGCGATCGCCACGTTGCCTCAGATACAAGATGAAATGCGGCCAGAACCATTCGGGCATCACCCCCATGTTGACGATGATCTCGATACCCATCCAATTAGCTGTATCTCTTGGTATGAAGCGATTGAATTTTGTCGTCGGCTCTCTGCCCATACGGGACGTCAGTATCGACTTCCTACCGAAGCCGAGTGGGAATATGCGTGCAAAGCCGGAACAATGACACCATTTCACTTTGGTGAAAGTTTCCTCTTGGAGCGATCGCAATTGCCTGCCGAGTTTATCGCTTCGGTGACATCCCCATCATTCAGCCCTAGTAACCAAATGTATTTACTGAACTACGATGGCCTGATGAAAGGGACAACCCCTGTCGGTAGCTATCCAGCTAATCCTTGGGGACTGCACGATATGCACGGTAATGTGTGGGAGTGGTGTCTCGACCACTGGCATTGGGATTACAGCACCAAACCCGAAACCTATAAACAGGACGGCCATTATCCGTGGACAAAGGGTAATTCTCGGGAAGGACGAAAATACCGACCTGTGCGCGGTGGAACGTGTGGATCTTTTATTCAAGAGTGCTTATCTACGTCTCGACAAAGAGGGGGGCTGGAGGCTAATCCTCTCGGTGAATTCTATGGCTTGCGAGTCCTTTGTGAGTCGTTATAGGGTCTAGGGGGTTACAATTCTTCCCTCTACAGACCAATGATCTGGCCGCAGACTGTTGTCAGTTATCTGTGCAAGCATCGAGATTTCCGTTATGGTCTCATGCTGTCGTGTTGGGACAGCGGAACAGCATGATTCTCCGCGAGGGAAACCTGTTCACTCCTCGTTGAGCTGCTTAAGGCGATTGGGTTCTTTCAGCTAAAATCGCCTCGATGATGCGCACTACGTCCTCAGATTTTTGTGAATTGAGGACATCCGAATGGGGGGACGCAAATCGACCTGAATCGTTGTCGAAATAGAGGCCAGAGGCAGTAGCAAATTCATCTGACAGTGCCGCGCGGGTCAGTATTTCGGCCCCGATACGGATATCGCCTCCCGCCACACCAAAAGCCTGTTTAACCATTTTGCTACCGAGCATTGAACCGGGATTAACCGCGATAATGACCGGATTACTTTCTTCTCGCGACAGCATATGAGACCACATGGTTAGTGCTAGTTTGCTTTGGGCATAGGCCGTGAAGTCTTCAGTTAACTGAATCTGACCAGTTAATGCGTGCAAATTAACTGGTGATTGAGCAGCAGAAGACACATTGATGATGCGCCCAGACGCGCCCATCCGTGGAATCAGTCGTTTCGTTAACAGATAAGGGGCGATCGCATTCACAGCAAACCGTATATCCAGTCCATCCGGCGTAATCGACTCAGTCGCGCTGTAGACACCTGCATTATTGATCAAGACATCTATCTCAGTGTGCTGGTTAGCAACTGCCTGAGCCAGCGCTTCGACATCGGCCATAAGTGACAAGTCAGCCACGTAGGTTTCAACACGCCCCTCTTCTGACAGCGTAGAGAGCGATTTTTCTGCTTCCTCTAGCTTTGTCGGATTGCGTCCGTGTAACAAGACATGGTGCCCCATCGAGACTATCATTTTGGCAGTTTCTAAGCCGATGCCGTCAGTCGACCCCGTAACAAGAATGGTTTTTGCCATTGTCTTATTTCCTTTACCTAGTGAAATCTTGCAGTATCTCATCGGCGAGACGGTTCAGCGTTGTCTCGATATCTGCTTGATTGAAGCGCAGGTTCAGCGCGACATGGTTGACACCGATCGCTTCCAGCGATTTTAGATGAGCGTGAAGGTAACGTGTGCCCAACCGATAACCTAAATGGATCGGCTGTGGTTGCGTGTCAGGAGCATCGGTCAGATCAACATAGAGTGGTTGCATGATGGGCTTGGCAGGACTCCCTGTTGCCGCAACCCGTGCTTGCCAATCACGAATAATTTGTGCCTGTAGAGCAGTCTGGCGCGGATAAATCATCCAACCATCCCCGTTCTGCGCGATCCATTCCGGGGCTTGCTGGCTCCCTCCCGTGATCAGCAGCGGCAATTTTCCGGACATTGGTTTAGGTAACATGTCCATCCGGCCACTAGGACTGCCGTAGGTGTTCTCAAAGGTTGGTGTTGTCTCATCCATACGTCTGATGTAGTCAAAGCTAGCGCGAAATCGTTCACTGCGATCGCCAAAGGGTAAATTGAGTGCCGGATACTCCTCTGGGCGATCGCCTGAAGCGACCCCCAGAATCAACCGCCCACCTGAAAGCACGTCAGCAGTAGCCGCAGCCTTGGCTACATGAGCCGGATGTCGCAGCGGTAAGATAATGCTGGCGACACCCAATGCGATCCGCTCAGTTTGGCCAGCTAAAAGTCCCAAATAAACAAAGGGATCATACGTTTGACCTGCATCCCCAAAAGACGGCACGTTGAACGGAACATCACGCAACCAGATTGCGGAAAATCCCAGTTTCTCCGCTAGTTGAATCCGTTCCACGTGATGGATCAAAGTCGGCACTGGACTTGTCGCATAGGTCTCAATCGGTACCACGAGTCCGACGCTCAATTGATTGGGGCGGAACACGGTGTTGTATCCCTGATTAATGACCTGAAACCCTGTATCTTCCAGATGGTTGATCATAGTAATTCCGTTTCTTGTGGGAATCCGACGCGCGTGCGGCTCTTGATAGAGCGATAATCTGCGCTCTACAAACACCTAGGTGTCAATGAAAAGCTGTTTTACTTGATGGGTATCCATGTATTCTCGCAGAGTCACAATTTTGCCGTCCGAGACTATGATCAAGAAATGGTAAAAATTGTTGTACACCTTCCCATTGCTCATTTCGCCATAGGATTCCATTTCTAGTGCGACCCGATCACCTTCGACGGTCCATCCAGTGGGCGTTAACTTCATCCCTGTTGGAATGACTTCCTTAACAGAACCAATCAGAGCACCAATCGCTTCCTTATTCATCTCACCAGACATGGGCAGCTCACCTTCACGACCCATCACACGCCAAACAACTGCATCATCCAGAACATCAAGAGCACTCGATACATCTGCTGCTGAGAAGTGCTCGAAGAAATCGGCAACGATTTTCTTAGTCTCTTCCGTGCTCATTACTGGACCTCCTGAACACCGACCAGCATCGTTTCCCAACCGCGCTGATTGTTCATATCAAACTGGGCACCGTTATCATCGGCCCATTGAAAACGCTTCAACGCAGGAGTTTGACTCGTTGCCTGATAAAGCCAATAGGCTTCTTCCTTCAATGCGTCCTCAATGGGTTTGTCGATTGAAGCATAGACTGTCTGTTTGCATGCATTGATCGACTCAGCAGGCCAACAGGCAATCCGATTAGCCAGTGCTTCGACGTATGCCCCAATCTCTTCAGGGTCAAGTGCTTTGTTGATGGTGCCATAGGCTTCTGCTTGGTCAGCATCATAGTCTCTAGCACCCAGGATGATCTCCAGTGCACGCCCGAGCCCGGTTTGCCGGGCCATACGCGACGCACCTCCACCGCAGGGCAGGATTCCCATTCCGACCTCCATCTGCATGAATTTTGCCTTGCCGCGAGCTGCAAAACGCATATCGCAAGCAAGGGCAAACTCATGACCACCGCCGCGTGCAAAGCCTTCAATCTTAGCGATAGTCGCTTGAGGGAGCTTACTGATACGCTCCAGCACAATTTGCAAATCGAGCAATTTGACCTCCTCACGTGAAACTGCGATCGCAGACATATCCTTAAGGAAATCCGTGTCGGCATGGGCCACGAAAATCTCTGGATGGGCAGATTGGAATACAACAACCTTAATGTCACGATTCGTTTCGAGCCTGTGCGCCAGTGTATTCAGGTCGGCAAGCATCGGTAGACCCTGAATGTTGACCGGCGGATAGTCAAACGTGACCCACGCTACTGCATTTTCGACCTTGACGTTAAAAGTAGTGAAGTTATCGTTCATTGGGTATCTCCGTAAGGCTGTCGACCTGATTTTCGTTGGGCAGACAACTGTTGTGAATTTGAAGCCTTCCCTCATTTCCGATGAGAGGCATGCATAGAGCAAGCAGAAATGCTGATTATGACCAAGACCGAAAGGTAGAGACCGTGTTCTCCTTTCAGTTGGGTTTTCTTGTCAGTTAGATTCTCTTGCTCAAGAGTCAGCGTATGCGGATACAACGGTATTGACAAGTACCCACATTTTTGTAAGTAATGGAGATCCTTGAACGTATGAGGACTCAACAATGACGCGAAAGTACAACTGGAAGACCGGTTGCGATGTGGAGGCTACGCTAAGTGTCATCGGAGGTCGGTGGAAACCGATCCTAGTGTGCCATCTTCTTGAAGGACGAAAGCGTTTCGGTGAACTGAAGCGTTTAACACCTAATGCGACGGAGCGCATGATCACGCTACAACTTCGTGAATTAGAGGCGGATGGAATCGTCTCGCGACACGTTTATGCCGAAGTCCCCCCTCGTGTCGAATATGAGTTAACGGAATTCGGAAGAACGCTTGAGCCAATTCTTGTGCCCATGCAGGAGTGGGGCAGAGCATTTAAGGAACGGAACTTAGAGCGTGTTTGAAAGGTGGCTGACTTTGAAACAGCCCATATTTTTTGGGGCCTTTTTTACAAGATCTTTATTTGTCTAAACTTCCTAGGCGATCGCTCCTTGCTGCATGAAGATGGAACATTTGCATATTGATACCTCTATCAAGTATGAAAGTCACCTCAATATCTCCATGTTTTATAGCGGTGAAGTGAATGAGGAGGCTATCTTATTTGTAAATCTCCGATTTGCGCGTTGGTGTTCAGCGTAAGCCGTCCTCTTATGCTGAACTCAAAATTGATGATGGAGCAAGACTGTTTGCTCGCTTACTTTTTTTAGGAATAGAAGGAGTTGTTTTGGAAGATGGGTTTGCGATCGCGTAACCCATCATTCCTGTGCCTTTACCTTACCTAATATAGCCGTCGCCAGTTCCGTTAGGACAAGATGGCGAGCCATTTGGCGATATGCTGAGTAATCGACTGATACTCGGTGTCCTAGCCTAAATGGCTAAAGCTATAATTTCTTGCAGACGAACATGAAGACAAAACGATTTATGTTTCCCGAAAGATGATTTTGTGCTGCTGAAGATAACCGTTAACGGACTTGAGTTATGGTTTGTGATAGTAGCTGAGAGTATCTTGGTTGGCACGTACATTGAAGGCGTTGTAAAAACACTAATTCCTTCGAAATATCCCGCT
>JBCBLF010000198.1:0-9246 GCA_038520475.1 Cyanobacteria bacterium J06627_8 | reverse complement strand
GATTTAAGAGGACATGGTTGTTCGTCCCATGTGGGGCAAGGTGGCTCCTATCATCTGCTTGATTTCTTAAGTGATGTGGATGCGCTCATTTCACAGCTGTCTGATCAGCCGATGATGCTTGTGGGACATTCCATGGGGTCAATTCTCGCAGCTCTATTGACCAGCCTACGTCCAGAACGTATCCAATCTCTCATCTTGGTTGAAACCATCCTGCCGTCTGATTCGGGGCAAGATGATGTACTCACTCAGCTGACGACCCACCTTAATTATCTGTCGAAACCGCTGCACCATAGGACTTTAGCAAGTGTTGATGATGCAGCGGCCCGATTGAAGCAGGCCACTCCAACATTGACGGATGAGCGGGCGATCGCCCTAGCGAAGCGCATCATTGAGCCGTGTGAAGGCGGTGTTCGCTGGCGATGGGACCCGCTGCTGCGTACCCGTGCTGGTCTAACCTTTAATAACCTTCCGTTTGGGAAAGCAAAGTATATGGAACTGACTCAGCACATCACCGTTCCTGTCACGCTCATCTATGGCAAGCAGAGTCGGTTTAACCGACCGGATGATTTAGCTGAACAAGCCCATGCATTCCCCACTGCTCAGGTAGTACGACTTGATGGCAGCCATAGTGTACATCTGGAGCACCCTGCTGAACTAGCGACTATCATTCTTGACGCTGCATCGGACGCTCACTCGGCTCAGCCCCACTCGTCAACCCCAATTAGTCCTCAACCCATTCATCCAGATCCCTCATCAACAGAAGGAGGTAACCCGTCATGACAAATCGCTGGATGGCAGCGCTGCGATGGGTATGGGAGATTCCACTGGCGATCGCCTCCTTCATCCTGTTCAAAGTTATCAAATGGGTCATCGGGGTGTTGTATGCCGGATATTTGGGGATTAACCGTGCTGTGGCCTCTCAATGGCGTGTCTTATCAGTAGAAACATTAGCCTCTCCCCTTAGCCTCCCTGTGTTGATGACCAAAGGACCACGGTGGAATACCCATGCCATTATCGGGACCGTTGGGCCGTTCAGCGTCACCAAAGAAATTGCTCTCGATGCTCAGGCGATCGCTCAATCGGCTCGGTCCTGGACAGCTGCTATCTATAGCTATCCGGCCTATGAAACAGTCGGTAATTTGGGTTCCCTCGAAACTCCGCTGCCTCAACCTGAACCTGTCGAAGCCACGCCCAACGCCGCTGAGTCAACGCTCCGGACCCCAAAAAAAACTGCACAGCCCGAGAGGAACATGACGCTTACCGTACCCCCGGGGCGTTATTCCATTGGCTTGCGCTATTACCACTGGTCAGATACACCAGTTTTACCGACTGTGACCATTGATGGGGTTCCAGCTATTGACCCACAATCTGTTGCGCCAACGGTGAACGCTTTCTACCGAACACTTTCAGAACGCACCAACTGGTTCTATCGCTTACTGCATAGTTATGTGTTCACTGTGTTGAAACTGCGACGGTGGCTACCGGCTTCATTTGTTCAGCAAGAATATTTGCCGGTTGGTGCGCCTGAGACTGACTTCTTCTACGATGCGATTGAAAAAGGCGATCGCCTGATTGTCTCCTTGGCGCCTCCACTGATTGAACACTTTGATGTTTATCTAACCACGTACAATCGAGCTAGCTTTCCACTTGTTACAAAGGTGCTCACGGTGCCTAAATATGTGAGTCAGCCTATGGCATGCGATGGATTTTACTTATTTCGAGTCCGTCCTAAATCTCCTCAACACACAACGCTCTCTCAAGATTGGTTAGCCATTACTCGTGACCATGCTTAATTCTTCCGATGACTGTCACGTGTTCAGGTGTTTGCCAGAGGATGGAAGTGATGATCCGACTAAGGGTAAGGGTATTGCCGATGCTGTCGGTCAGTTGGGTGCTGATTATGCGGTCAATGGGCATCAGTTAACGATTGATACACGGTTTGGACGGTTTCCTGAATTGAACGACACCGATGTGCATCTGTGGCAGGTGGTTTTGTCCTGTGGAGTTGACCAGCAACAGACCTACTACGCGACGTTATCTTCAGATGAACGAGCTCGAGCCGATCGCTTCAAGTTTGAGCATCTCCGACATCGATTTATCATTGGGCGAGGCGTTTTGCGGGAGCTACTCGGACGATATTTGGCGATCGCTCCTGGAGAGATTCGCTTCACTTATGGACGCTATGGAAAGCCAACGCTCGATCAAGCAGTTCATTCCACGTCAATCAGTTTTAATCTCTCTCATTCCAACACGATGGCGCTGCTTGTCTTTTGTCGAAAGGGCATGATTGGAGTTGATGTTGAACACATTCGCTCGTCGGTTGACGCGCTTGCCTTGTCAAAACGTTTCTTTACCCCGCACGAATACCACCACATTTGTTCATGTGCGTCGGAGCAGGCGATCGCTGAATTTTTTCGACTGTGGACCTGTAAAGAAGCCTATCTCAAAGCCACAGGCGAGGGATTAGCCGGTCTCCAAACGATTGAGGTTGATGTGAAGGGTGACGCTGAGCCGTCCGTTAGGGTTCATCAACGTTCGATCAACACTCAACCCCATAGATCTTATGCCTGGAATTTAGCGCAGTGCCAACCTTCTCCTAATTATGTGGGTGCGATCGCCCTCGGAGTAGAACAACAGCAGCATTCTCTACTCTCTCTCAGTCCAACGCTGAACCGCCTTCAGCAATTTGTTTATCTACAGTTGTAGTCAGTCTAGGTATGACATCGTACTGTCTAGGGCGCTCGCAGTGCGCTCTAATCTAATGGTTTTGTACTTAACGCAGTTGAAGATTCCTACAAACTGAGCCAATAGTGATCTTGCTCAAATGGTTGCATTTCTCTAAGATGCACTATAGAACAAAAGATCTATCTTCTGTGTTCACGTGCTGAAGTTGCTTGTATAGAGCTAAGCCCAGCGTCGAAAGTTCACTCTGACTTTTCGTAAAGAGCTGACAAGGCCAGTTTTTGCGATAAGTGAGATGTTCAGTTTCATTCACGGTTTTGGTGTAGCGCTTTTTAGGTGACGACAGTGAGCGCATATTTGATAAGTCAGTGTTCGATGGCTCGATTCCTCCATACGATCATCAGGACTCTCCATATATGGGGTTAGGCGTGGATGCCCTGGCTGAAAGGAGAGATGTAGCGTTCTCGGTTTCCCTCTATTTCTAAAGAAGACTCTAAGCTTTCGCAGGTTGTCTCGTCGCTATCCGGATAATACGAATACTTTTGCGCAACCGGCTTGTAGCGTGAACGAGTCATGCGATGGGCATTCACTAATCCTGTTGCTTAGAGCAAGCGAAAAGAGGGTAATGCCATGTTCAAGTTTTCCAGATATGTAGCGTTTGCAGTCAACTTAGCCGTTCAACTCGGGTGAGATTGCAATTGCTTCTTAATGTTTCTTAGCACAGTTCGAATGTTTGGCGGTTGTTTAACAAAAGTGCCATAAACCCTTGCCACTCAAGCATCCTATCGCTATAGTGCCATCAGGTTAAGATATACGTTACTTAACGCTATGCATGGGGTAAGCACAATATATAGCGTATGACCTTGCAAATGGTGCCTTCGATGCGCTAGAACTGTGTCCATAAACCTTCAGCCCTCTACATAGCCATGTCTGACACAATTCGTGAATACCTCCAAGCAATCGGGAAGCATCAGCTTCTCTCTCACAGTGAAGAAATTGACCTTGCTCAGCAAGTTCAATCTTGGTTGGCCGCCGGTAGCGCCTGCTCGATGGATATTAAGCGCAAAGGATTGAGGGCCAAAAAGCGGCTCATTGAGTCTAATTTGCGCTTGGTCGTTAGTATCGCTAAGAAATATACCAATCGTGGCATGGAGCTTCTTGATCTCATTCAAGAAGGAACAATTGGCCTAGACCGAGCAGTTGAGAAATTTGATCCGACGAAAGGATTCAAGTTTTCAACTTACGCAACTTGGTGGATTCGGCAAGCGATTACGCGATCGCTCTCCCAACATGCCCGAACGATTCGCCTCCCTGTGCATATCGTAGAAAAGTTAAACAAAATCAAGCGTAGTCGTAGCGAACTCACCCAAGAACTCGGTCGAGTGCCTACCTTAGATGAACTCGCAACGTCAGTTGAAATGACGCCCGAGAAAATCCGGCGGTTATTGCAGCAAGCAACCCACTGTACAAGTCTAGATACGCTGGTAGGTAAAGCTGAAGATACTCGCTTGCTAGATTTGATTGCAGACGTCAACTCATTACAGCAAGTTGAGCTGAGAGAAATTCGAGATCAGCTCACCACAATTTTTGCGACCAGCAACCTAACCGATCGTGAGCGTGCCTGCGTTGAGTTGCGCTTTGGACTGGATCGAGGGAAGCCTCGTAGTTTAGATGAAGTGGCGAAGACACTTGCACCCATGATTGGCCGAGCACACATCAGCCGAGAGCGAGTGCGCCAAATTCAATCCAAAGCTATGCGCAAGCTTCAGGCACAAGTGGCGAAAAACTGTTAGTGATGTAGTGATGACTCGATGGAGCAGTATGATATCGGTCTTAAACGCCATAGAGTTGTGGCCACCGATAGTCTGTTATTGCTTATCGGTATGGAGTAATGAGTCAGCTGGTTGTAACCATTCTCCAAAGTCTTCGACGAATCGATCGCCTAAAATCGCTTCACGAATCCGCTGAGTAAATCGTACTAGCTCAGTGATGTTGTGTATTGAAATGAGCGTGTAAGCCAATAGCTCTCGGGCACGGAGTAGATGACCAATGTAGGCCCGAGTAAAGTGTTGGCAGGTGTAGCATGGACACTGATCATCGAGCGGAGTAAAGTCTTCTCGATATCGAGCATTTTTCATATTCCAGCGATCGCCTCTCACGATGGCATTGCCATGTCGTGCTAAGCGAGTTGGAATGACACAATCAAATAAATCAATGCCTGCAGCGATCGCCTGCACCATTTCTCGATGAGTTCCAACACCCATGAGATAGCGCGGTTTATTGATAGGTAGGAGCGGAGTCGTTGCCTGGACAATTTTTTGAATTAGCGCTGGCGGCTCACCCACACTCACGCCACCGATCGCATAACCCGGCAAATCAAAATCGCAGAGTGCCTGGGCCGCCTGCTGTCGGAGATCTAAATAGACTCCCCCCTGCACAATGCCGAACAACGCCTGATCGGCTCGATTGTGGGCTGAGATGCAGCGCCCTAACCAGCGATAGGTGCGCTCAGTCGCCAACTGCACATCCTCTCGACTGGCAGGGTAAGGCGGACATTCATCAAACGCCATGATGACATCCGCCCCTAGTGCATTTTGAATCTCAATCGAGCGTTCGGGCCTCATGTCGATCAGGCTGCCATCGCGGGGCGATCGAAAGACGACTCCTTCCTCTGAAATGGTTCTCATTTCACTCAAGCTAAATACTTGAAACCCACCTGAATCGGTGAGAATTGGCCCTTCCCACTGCATGAAGGAATGGAGCCCTCCCCCTTTGCTAACGATGTCTTCTCCAGGCTGAAGATGGAGATGGTAGGTGTTCGCCAGAATCATCTGCGCTCCGGTTTCGTAAAGCTGTGCTGGAGTTACCATCTTCACTGTTGCCATGGTGCCCACTGGCATGAAGCGTGGTGTTTCCACAATGCCGTGAGGCGTATGAAACGTTCCTGCCCGTGCGTGGGTTTGCGAACAGGTGCTCTGACAGTGATAGGCGAAATCCATTAGCGTTCCCGAATCAGCCAAGCCGATCTGTATGTAAGCTCTAAAACCTTACATCGGGATTCTGACTCCAGCAACATTAATTTGAGTGCTCGTTGGCCTCATTGAAGGGTAAGTGACCTACGCTTTGTAGAACACAGCTGAACGATTGTTTGCAGGCATCGGTATTGTTGAGTGGTGACGCAGGTCATGGCGCTCAGCTTCTGCAATAACAGCTTCTAGATCTCGAACGCCCCATTCTGGGTTGCGCGATCGCAAGCTTTGGTCAAACGCTGCATTACTGGAGGCGGTGTGATGACCATTTTCTTTGAATGGACCATACACATAGAGCACGCCCTCAGACGGTAAGATGCGTCCAGCTCCTGCCATCAAGCCACAGCAGGCAGCCCAAGGAGAGATATGAATCATGTTAATCGTTACGATCGCTGTAATCGGCTGCTGAATTGGGTCACTAGGGTGTAGTGACGTAGGCAACTGGTCAGTATTGTTGGGTAACTCTACTGGCCACGGGGTATCGCAGACATCTAGGGCGATCGCCCCAGCTAACGTGTCACAGGGATAGTGCTGTCGCCAAGCATCGATGCTTGCTCGTGCGATAGGATTTGGGTCCGATGGAATCCAAGATCGAGGGGCTAGGGCAGGAGCAAAGAAAATCGCGTGTTCACCTGTGCCACTCGCAATTTCAAGCACCGTGCCGGTATCCGGCAGCACCTGTTGCAATACGTCGAGAATGACATGTTTATTTCGCTCAGTTGCAGGCGCATATTGCCTAGCATCATGGGAAGCGTCGTTCATCTTTGCTCCATTCTTTAGCTAAGTGTAAGACTGCTTTATTGTTGTGGATGATGACACCATCCACAACACTGCGCGAGAGACAGCAAACTTGCATTACTGGATGGTTTGCTGAGCGAGATAGTCATCCAACCGTGCTTTGAGTTGTTTAACGGTTAGTCCTCGCGTCCAATATTCCACAAGAGCATGACCAAATGCCCATGCGTTTTTGTCTGGTGTTGAGGGATTGTCAAGCAATAGAGGCCAAAGCGTCAGCATGTCGAAGGTCTGCTCATCCGTATCGCTACTCAGCAGGGAGAATAAGTCGTAGGCCATTTGAAGCTTGCCAATGACCACGGGCAACTGCTCAATGGGAATCTGCTCAGCCAGTAAATACGCTAAGGATGGTGATCCAGTTGTAAGGGTCGACAGAAACTTGAGAATTGGGCTTTTGAGTAGTGCGGTTAATCCCTGAGTGGTGGACATTTGAAGGGTGTATCGATCGATGATGCGCGCGGCACTTTGAACGCGTACTTGGCGATCGCGTAAAAAGCGCGCCAACCTTAGTTCCTTCGCTGGGTCAATGAGTTCAATCAGATCCATTGCAAGGACATCCTGATTCCAGGGCGATCGCCCAGATGATTCGTCGGCTGTCACCACTGGAACGATGCGATCGCAGTATGCATCCAGTTGCTCAGAGCGGTATTGAGTCGCCTCTCGAATCGCAATCTCTTTGGGCTGTTCCCCATGTTGCCAATCGTAGGGTGGTGACCATTCTCGGATTGGTCGTAGCCGATCAACCTGAGTGACCACCCCAACAACTGGCAGGTTGTCAATTTCTAATGAGAGCTCCTTCAAAAAATCCACATCCATTTGCAATGCAGGGTCGAGCGCTGGAGTCACCAATAAGGCGATATCAGCTTGCCGAGCATTATCGAGTACTAGATGACGAAAATCCTCTCGCTCAATTTGTTCATATCCAGGTGTATCAAGTAGATTAAGCACCGCTCCTGCTGGACTTTTCCACTGATAGCGCGTCAATTGTTCAGTACTGGGTAACACATCAACTTCAGCTTGGTCTGATTCAAATAGCGTGTTGATCACGCTACTTTTACCGGCTCCTGTGCGTCCTGCCAGCAAAATGGTCAGTGGCGTGTGCTGAACCGTTTGCGTGGGTTCTGCTTTCTCAAGAATGTCCTGTAAGGTCTGTGTCTTCGCCTTCGGCAGAGGTGCGTGCTCAGTCAGAGACGCTTTCAGTGTTGAGCTGTCCGGTAAGGTTCCACTATAGAGGGCGATCGCCTGTCGACAGAGATTCGTTAACGCTGCAATGCGCATCATCTGATTCAGATTTACCAGGAGTTCCTGAGTGGCGCGATCGCTGGATGACTGGGTTGCCGTGCGAGCAACTGCCGCAGCGGGATTCAAGATCCACTGCGCCCAATTCCAGATCTGCCAGAGTTTCCGCGCTGATGGTTCTAGCTTTTGATACACCTCATAGGCTTCATACGCTTGACCAACCGTGATCTGATTCAATACCGGCGATAGCGATTGCATCCAGCGGTCCATATCATCAACAGTTCCTCGAATCAGGCCGTAGGCTTGAGGAACGTAAATACTGAGGAGCGGATATTTCACATCTGGACAATACACTTGAGCAACGCCTGAAACGAGCGTAAGGCATCGCTCCCAAAACAATCCCCAATCCTCCCAGATAGGCGGATCGGTCTCAGACTCATTCAAAACTGTTTGAAGAACATCTTCTATCGCTTGTAGCGTTTGTGGGGGAGGTTGTCCGCTCTCTGCAGTATCGAGCTGCGGTATCGATGCCGCAATGTCATCACGAACGCTTGCCAAAACTGTCGTTACATCTTGAACAGCTGACTGTGTCCATCTCACCAGTAGCCATCGCCACCCTACGAGTAACACAATAAAGAGTGCCCATATCCAGTTGATGCCCCATTCGTTAATTTTTAGTCCTGCGAGCACCAAGAAAAAAAACACGACAAGCACCAAAGGTGATGCTAATACGATCCATTGCCAGCGCTTGAGTTGCATCATCAGCTTCAGTTAATAAATTGACACCAATACATCAAGCTCGAACACGTTTGCTATTCTCCAAATGCTTAGGTTTATAATAGCTGCCCGAAATGTTAGCAGTTGAAACTGAAGTCTTGAATACTAAACAAATAACAAAGCCTTCACTATCATCATCAGGTGATTTTTATAAGGTGAAGGATATAAAGGCGTGCGAGCTTCATCCGCACGCCTTTATATCCTTAATGATTTCCAATACTCACGATCCTAATCAACAGAACTCGCGCCGACTCATCATAAGCGTGCGTTGATCGTGATAAGCGATCGCAGGCCAGCATTAATACCTGAATAATGCTGACATTTCAAGGTTGATCAAGGCGTTTATATCCGACAGATTTCATCAAAGTTTCTCTAGAGGAGCCGAATAGAAGATTGCTAAATTGATACTATTCTTCATTAGTTAAATAGTGGTAAATCTTCTATTTGAAATATCACCATCTATAAATAACCATCTGTGAAATGCACCTAATATAATCATGAACAGTCAAAAAAATGATGTAAAGATAAAAAATGAATAATCTTCTAAATGAATAATGTAGAAGAAAGATTTGATTTTCTAGTTCGAATAAATAATTTTCCATAAAATATAATTAAGGCTTTCTGAAAATATCTAATTAGATAAAAAATGTTTCTATTGATATGATAGGAAAATTTTGGTTTGTAAGATGCTTTTTGAAGGTTGTAGACCAATCAAGATCACTAT
>JBCBLF010000197.1:0-9317 GCA_038520475.1 Cyanobacteria bacterium J06627_8 | reverse complement strand
TGCCATGGACCATTGTTGTTCGTCAAATTCGCCCAGCACTTTGGATTTTAGTCGGCATTGCCGGTGTTCATGCGCTGCTGACACACTGGGAAACTGGGCTACTGCTGGCTCTCCGATTTCTCATTTTGCTACTGCTCGCCACTCTAGTCACGCTCACCACCCGAACGTCCGACATGGTGACGGCTCTTTCCAAACTACTTCAACCCTTAAAGCGATTTGGCCTGAATCCCGAGCAATTAAGCCTGATGGTGGCGATCGCCATTCGATTTATTCCCGTTTTCATCGAACAGATTCGAGACATTCAAGATGCACAGCGTGCCCGAGGTGTTGAGCAACCGATAATAACGCTTCTTGTCCCGCTCTTGGTGAAAACATTGCACACTGCTGATGCGTTAGTCGATGCAATCGATGCGCGTTGCTTCGATTCGGGCAATCTAGATTAAAACAGGATCGATGTCAGCCCACTACATCTAGTGCATAGGTGGGAAATGATTTGCGATCGCGTTAAGTAGAGGTATAAGGACGTAGCAAAATGATGTGGGGAACTTAACAGAAGCAGATTTTTAGGGCATTTTCTGGGTTTTATTGTTAGTCTCTAGGATAAGTCTCTCTGCACGTCGTGCTGGAGGTTTAGCGGCAAAGAGGAGACTTTGCTGAACGGTTTTAACATTCGCTTCAGGGATGATATTGTGACTGCGCCAAAGACACAAATTCAAGCACTTATTAATAAAATTGATGAGGTTTTACAATCAAAACCTTCTCTAAACCCGTCTCAGCAGATGAATGACGCCCATCAGCAACAGGTCTTGGAGCAAGCTCGGAACTATCTCTCGTCGCTTCAAAATGGAGACAATACTCTTCCGGCAGATAATGTGAGATCGAATGTAGCATCATCACCGTCATTGCCTAAGCTTGACGCATCATCACCCCTCACCTCCATTCAACAGCAGCAAGCTGGAGTTACATCAATACAGAACCAAAGCCATGCAGCACCAGCTGAGTCTGCTCAACAGGTGCTGCAAGCCGTTGTTCAAGAAATGAATTACCTTCGCGTGAATATGATGCAGCCCCTGCGCGAAGAATTGACGACACTCTATCAGCAACGACAACTCATCACAGCTGATATTCAGCGCCTTGAGCAGCAACGCCAAGATTTACTCTTGTCAAATCAAGACCTCAATCAGCAGCAGCTGATCCAAACCTTTATGCAATCCCTGACGGATCGCCTGCAAGAAGAGTTGGCTGCTCAGATTGCTCAGACCTATTCAAATCTTGAACTGCACGCATCACAATTGCCCAATGAGACCTTAGAGGGCGGCAATGAGCAACCTCGACTCAGCCCAGGGGAGCGATTGCTTTACATGCAGAACCTTCAATCACAATCCGATGAAATGCTGCTCCGGCTGGATGCCACCCTGCGCGTTGTATTTGATTCGTTACAAACCAACGTTGAAGATTACCATGAATCGCTGATTCATGGGTTGGAAAAGCTTCGTGGCTTAGGCAAGCAAGGCGAAGCCCTCATGGCAGCTTTACTCAATCGATTTGCTGAACAAATTGGGCGTGGAGCAGCCTCCCACTATTTGTCTTCAACTCGCAAGGAATGGGAACTGCCAGGGCTTGGTAGTGTTGAAGGACCCGATAATGGACTCTTGCCCAGACAACCAATCCAAAGCGAAGATCAGGTTACAGTGCCAGATAAGCTTCCAGAGGAGCAGTTGGATCGCTTCATCAACACACTCGATGATTCGCTGCAATCCGATAGCGACACTGAGGAATCACTATCGGATTCATCTGACTTGGATATTGATGATAGTTTGATCGATGAGCTTCTTGGAACGCTCAATGCTGGGCAAGATTTGAGCAACGTTGCCTTTGATTTAGATAATGTAGAGCTGTCCACAAATGAAGGGCAGTCGATTGAGCCTGTTCTCAACCAGCAACCAGACGCTAACGTGGCTCCTTCATCCACTGATCCATTGACCTTATTCGAAATAGAGGACGATGGGGTCCGTGTTCATCTTGATAGCGATCGCCTGAATCAACTTCAAGACCAAGACGCTGATTCGTTGCTCAGTGATTTAGATGAATTAACCCGTGAGCGTGATGCACGGTCGACATTATCACAGGATGGTGACGGATCGTCAGTCGAAGATCAGGTTAGCGAATCTCTCCAATCAGCTGTTGATGAAGACGATGAAGCGCTTGCCTTTTTGGATCAAATTGCAACGGAGGTAGAAGACGACCTCAGCATCATCTCAACAGAGTATGAAGCACAGGGTGTCTCAAATACCCCAATTCCTGAAGATGAGCTGAGTGATGCGATCGTTGCTGAACTGTTAGATGTCCAGCAATCTGGTATCGATCACGATACATCGGATGAACTTGATAATCAGCAAGACGTAGCGATAAACGTTGAGTCGGATGAGAGGTCTGATCGAGCATCTGATGGTGAAGTCGATACGTTTCTGTCGATGTTTGAGCCTGCATCATCTTCATCCAAGGATTCTGATCGGGCAGATAATAGTCCTGAGAACGCCCATGTCAGCCTCGTCAATGATGCGGTAGTTGAAGAAGGCGATTCGAGCGATCGCCCTTCTCTAGACCCTAACACCAACACTAAAGCAGATGACCAATCATCCGTCAGCGAAGAGTTCACGAGTACCTTAAGTCATCTTTTTGAAGACTTAGAAGACGGTGACGATGAGTCCACGATGGGAGCATTTGCGTCAGAGACCGTTGAGGTATTGATCGATGACGATGACTTACTGGCAGACTTAGGAATCGCGACGCAGCAACCGATAGGTGGGGCAAAAAAACAGGACAATAGCTCATCTGAGCGAATTGAGACGATTACCTCTCTTGCTCAGCTCATTGATGATGACGAATCTAGAGCAGTCGTAGAATCTGCCAGTGACCTCAATATGCTGAAGGCTTCTGAGAATCCATTTCAACTCGATGATGCGCCATCAGAAGGGTATGTTATTGCATCGTCTGAGGAAGATTTGCTAGTCAGCGATGGGCCTGAGAAAAAAGTAAGCCTAGATGTTTCGCTTGACGACGATCAGCGTCAACGGCTCGCTATTGACCTCGCGAATGTTGAAGGGCTTGACACATCCGAAGTTCTATCCAGCCTATCACTTGAATTTCGGGAGCCGAGCAATAATGAGACAGACGACATCGACGCATCGTTGAGCAGTCGAACGATTGAGGGCTTCCTGCCACCTAGTGATGACTTCTTCATGGTGGATGATGCATCCTCTACGGTCGATGACATGTCAACCAATCCAGCAGAAACAAACCTTGCGTTCGCTTCTCCGTCAACCGGCGAGAAAGTCTCAGAAGAAGCCACTGGTGAAAACCCAATACCAGATTCCTCTCCTGGAGCTTTGACTGCTCCCGAGTTGAATGACGATACAGATAATAACCCCACCTTAGATGACTTGACCGAAGCAATCTCCAACGCTTCATCAGCTAAGCCAGTATCAGATCAGCCTAATGAATCTAACTCGTCTTCCGATTCTCTAAGTGGAATGATGCAAGATTTGTTTGGAGAGAATGAGGGTAGCGAGGATACCAGTGAACCTGAGAGTGGTGCGAATGAAACTCACGCTGCTGAGGATATTCATATCGAAGCTGATGACGGCCAAGCGGAAAACACTCGCACAGAAGGTAATGCTTCGGTTCTTCCAGCAAAGACGCCGGAAGAGAGCAAAGACAATGGGATGACGTTATCGAGCTTATTCTCCTCTGGTAAGGCTGGCACCCTTGAGCACAATAAAAAATTAGCGTCGGATGCCGATTTGTTTAGCGTTCTCGAAGAAGCTGAGCAATTTGAAGATGATGCTGAAATTCAAGGAATCTTTGAAGAGCTACAGTCTCTTGGGGATGACCTCGACATTGAAGCACCCCAGGCTCAGCAGGAACAGACGCTAATGGAACTCAAGGGCGTGAGTCAACCATCGATACCTGATGATGATTTGCCATCAAAGCCATCTGACAATCAAACGGCTTATACATGGACCGTATTTGATGATCTTGAGGACCATAACAAAACTGCTGAATCGGACAAACCGGAAAGTTAGTGGTCCGACTATAGCCGTCGCCAGTTCTGTTGGCACAAGCCAGAGAGCCATTTGGCGATATGCGAAGGAACCAGATGATACTCGGTGTCCTAAGGCTAAATGACTAAAGCTATAAAACAAACAAGGCTTGATGAGGCACATGCCCCACCAAGCCCTTCATACAACGCTATGAAATTTAGCCTCTCCAAAACATGCGATCAGACGGTTCTGAGGTTTGGATAAGCGGCCAAAATTTCATCAGACGAGAGCGTTTCACCTTCAGCCTGTGGGGTCCATAGCACCTCAAGCGCCAGCAACTCATCGCTAGACACTGCTCCCATCTGGCTGAGTGCACGTCTCACATCTTCAGATGATTGAATTTGAGGAAGCTGAAGCTTTCCTTGAGTCGCAACAATTAGCGTTGCCACAATATATTCTCCTGGAGCTTCAGCCAGTGCCGTTTCAGCATCCACAGTGGCGATCGCCGAAGAAGACGCAGATTTCAACTGGCTATTCACATTCGAAACAGACTCTTCGGAGAATTTACTGCGCTCAATGAGAGCAAGGCGATTAAACTCCACTTCCGCCGAATCTAGCCGGGTCTGGGATGCAGAGCTGTCAGCATAAATCCAATATTCTGGGTGTCGCAACATCGACAACGTCGCTTCTTGCAATACCTGAGTCAGTCCCCCAGATGAACCGGTATTCGCCGTTTGCGCAACACGGTTCAAATCAGCTTGTAGATCACGGGCATCAGCCAGCAGTCCCAACTGGAGTCGAGCAACCGTAACCTTTGGATTGACAACAGCACCACCATATCCATATTCGTCGCCAGACGTTACAGAGCGAAAACTCCGAACGAGGAAATTAGCCACTGCAATGAACAGAATGATGGAGAACAACCCACCAAAACCGCCACCAAACCCAAAGAAAGGAAGCAAGAAGGGAAATCCGAATCCACCGCCAGGATAATACGCTGGTCCTGGACTGCGGTAAGACGAACGAGGCTGTACGTAGGTACTTCTGGGGGCTCTGAAGCTACCTCCCCCAATGCGCCCACCAGAACGTGCAGCTAACGCATCGCTGGCTTGCCCAAAGGCAAGGGCAAGAACTAAGCCAAAGACGACCACGCTTTTCAACAAAGGCTTGATATAAGCTGAGAATTTCTCTCTCATAACCAAATTAGTGAGATTTTTCATTGAGCATCACATGCTCCCATTATCGAAGAACCGACCTGCGATCGCCTCTTCCTTAATAAATGTATCGTTTTCTAACTCAAAATGTGAGCACTTCTTAGCTCGGTCTGGGTAGGGATTTCCGGCCTGATTCGCAAACTCAAAGAGCGTGCAATTGTGATGAGCGATGGGTGGAACGATCAGCCTCCTCCGACGATCGTGACAATTTCGAGGCGATCGCCATCTTGCATCTCAGTGGTTTCCCAAAATTGTCGATGAAGGATCTCTCCGTTATATTCAACGGCTACCAGCCTGGGATTGAGCCCTAGCTGCTTCAAAAAATCTGGCAATGTAACCTGTGGAGGGCAGGATTTCTCTTTTCCATTGACTTGAAGGGTAAGAGAACGCATGTGTCTCGATGTTGGGGTTTCTCTCGTACGGTTTGTGTGAATCGCGTCAGCAGGTGAATCAGTAAGGTGATGATCGAAATACACCGACTGCCGATGCTGATCTAGTGTTTCCAGATGTTAACACTCTTCCCATGGCGCAACGTGCCGATTCATGTATGTCCGATTCATGAATGGCAGCGATGCGTCTTCATCCGAAGCTGAGATAAGAAGTACTGCGTAATCAGCGACGGCTGTTCTGCGCTCATGATGGCTCGAACCACAGCGACTTTCTCTGCTCCAGCACTGAGGACCTCATGGATGTTGTCCGCGTCAATGCCACCGATGGCGTACCACGGCACGGTCGAATGTGCCGCTGCATGCCGCACGTAATCATGTCCTGCCGCAGGCTTTCCTTGTTTGGTAGGCGTTTCATATACAGGACCGACGCCGATGTAATCTGCACCTTCTGCTAGGGCCCGGCTCATTTCATCCGCATTGGTTGTCGATCGCCCAACGATACGACCAGGCCCCAATATTTGCCGAGCCAGAGCAATCGGAATATCTTGCTGGCCAAGATGGACACCATCGGCATCAACGGCTTTTGCTAAATCAGCTCGGTCATTCATTATGAATAGTGCTTCATATCGATGACATAGGTCCCGTAACTGAGAACCGATGCGAATCCGGGTCACGTCGTCAGCATGCTTGTCACGATACTGAACAAGGGTTAACCCGCCTTGGAGTGCAGACTCGACGACTGAGAGTAGGCTGTCCGTTGGAGATGTCACAAGGTACAAGGGCGATCGCCACAATCGCTGGAGGCGGTGGTAGCCCATAACACGACTTTCTAGCGTGTAGACCTGGTAGCGCATTTCCTTGAATGCCTTACCCATGTCTGGTTTATACAGCTTGCCGTATTCCTCTAGGACACGGAGAGCTTCTTCAACACGGCCGAAATTTGCTTGCAAAACATGACTTAAACTCGTGCGCGTTTCTTCCTGGGGATGGGTGAGTTCTGTCCCCAAATCACCAGGAGTATCTCGGGCCGCTCTCAGCTCTGAGGTATGCCAACGTGCGAGCTCTTGACGAAGCGATTTACATTGGTCTGTCAGCGCCGACTGATTTAGGCCAAACCGGCACCAGTCTTCGATGGTTCGAATGCCTTCACGCGCTCGATCTAAGTTGGCATCCAAAATTCGACGTATTGCAGGCGTGTAAGCTTCTGACGACTCATAAAAGAAACTTGGAGAAAGATCAGTCATACACTCAGCTTCATTTCAGCAGTGAGCACAATGCTCCATTATCGTCTCACCAAATCGCGAGCCGTACCAATTCTTTGAATTGAAGACTTTCGCCATGTTGTGAATGGCGAACTGACTCACTATTGCAAAAAATGCCACCAGATATAGAGCACAGATGTAAGCTCTAGAAGTTTTGCATGATTTATTCGTTGTGGTGACTGTCCGGTACGCATTCTCCACAAGATTATTGCGTGTCTCTATGTCAAATTCAATTCACTCTTTCATTGTGGATCTCGGTCAGTCATTCTGATGATTTTGTGGCCATTTTTCACTGTTTGGATAAAACCATTGCTGAGCGATCGCCCGACATAAAGATAAGAATATTGATTTAAAACCGTTGCGGAAATCGAGAAATTGAGCAAAATAAAGGCCATTGCAACCTACACCTCATCGACTCGATGGTTGGTTGACAATGCTTTTCTTGTAACGGCCAAAAGAGTTGTCCCAAGCAGATCACCGTATATTCAATCGATTCAGAATTGTTAGAAATAACTGCCAAATTTTAATCAGCTTGCTGATATGAAACTCTTGGTTAGACGAACACTTGAGATCGTCGCAAGGAATGATACCGCGATACATGTTGGACCTATTGTTTTTGGGCTAGGGAGTTGATGATGACTAGGCTGCACAATCACAATCGAACTAGCTCTGGCTATTCATGGACATCAGTCAGCAAGAGGCAACACGTGCGGTTCGTCCGATTGTGTTCGATGTCTATTGTCGTTAGCGGTGCCTTGACGCTCGTGCCCGGACCTGGAGCCATTAAAGCGATCGCCCAAGATACCCACGGTATTGCAGACCAACATCCCATTACAGAACAACCCGTAAGCAAGCAGACTGAGGCCTCTTCCCAGGGAGTCCGCAACACGGCAATAGTTATTTTGTTCGTTAACCCAACCATCGGAAACGATGCGATGGGTAATGGGAGTCAGCGATTGCCCTTCAGAACCTTGACTCATGCGCTGAACTTGGCACAGCCAGGTACAACCATCATGCTGTCACCTGGGATCTACGGTCATGAAACCGGAGAGCAATTTCCACTTCGACTGGCCCCAGGCATCACCGTATATGGCAATCCGAGTACTCAAGGAAACGGTATTTTGATTCGAGGGGGAGGAGACTTCATCAGCCCAACCGCGACTCGTCAAAATATTGCGATTCTCGGAGCAAATGATGCAATATTGACAGGAGTAACGGTAACGAATCCTAACCATCGGGGATACGGCGTCTGGGTTGAGTCTAGTAATCTAACGATCAGCGACTCGACCCTGACAGGCAATCGTCACGATGGGATTTCCGTTAATGGAACAAGCGCTCCCCTCATTCAAGGCAACCGGTTTTACGGGAATCATGCGAATGGAATCAGCGTGTTTGGGCGATCGCATCCCCGCATTGATGGGAATCGATTTGAGCAAACGGGCTACGGCATTAATGTCGGAGATGCAGCATCACCCATCATTACGAACAACCATATTGTTCAAAACCGCAGCGGTATCGTTGTCCAAGAACAGGCCCACGTCATTGTGCGCCAGAATGTGATTACATACAACCAGCAACATGGCGTGGTGGCGATCGCCCAAGCGCAGGTTGACTTAGGGACACCCGATAGCCCAGGCCAGAATGAGTTTTTGAACAATGGTCAATCTGATATCAATGCGAGTGTTTCAGATGACCCAGTTGTTGCTGTTGGCAATTCACCGCATCCAGTACGTGTGATTGGAACAGTCGATTTTGCGGCTCAATCCTCCACTCTCATTCGCGTTTCACCACCTGAGCCTGACCGTTCACCAACGCTGACCGCACCGGTTGAGATTCCTGTCCAACATTCAGCAATAGGTGGTTCTTCGGTAGCCTCAGAAACTCAGGTTGAGCCGCGATCGCCGGTCCGCATTCTGCGTTCACCGTCGACTCGTCCGACTGAGATACTGACGGTCATCCGGCCTGATGCTCGGGCGATCGCTCAATCGGTTGATTCATCCTCAGCAGACGCCTCACTTCAGCAGCACGCTGTATCATCTCAGAATCAGCCTCAACCTGAACAGGAGTTCGATACGAATCTGCCCCGATTGCTGGAGCAAACTGCTGGCGTTGAGGAGCAGCCGGAGTCAACACCTTCGCGCTCTCAGCCATTGCAGCACCGCCTCGTCCATCCAGAACATTCCTCCACAATCAGCAATTCTGAAGGCGTTCCAATTCAGGTGATGTCGCCAATTAATGATGGTTTCAATGATGAGCAGGGGCAACCAGATTTAGCCATGCAATCGCCATCCGTTCGCTCACAAGCCAATCACGTAAACGCGCCAGTTGCCTTACGCATTAGCTACCCCAACCCGGTGGAACATTCCACACAAACGACACACGTTCAAACGTCCCGTTTAATCAATCCAG